>NZ_QPKK01000037.1 GCF_003344635.1 Desertihabitans aurantiacus | reverse complement strand
CACCTCCCCGCCGCCGCCGCTGGCCGGCGGGGGCTCCCCGGCCAGCGCCAGCACGCCGGTCCGCCCGCAGGGCAGCCCGGACGAGCGGGAGGAGGAGCGCCGCTACGCGCTGCAGACCCCGCCGTCGGCCCGGCGCCGGGTGCTGCGCTTCGCGCTGTCGGTGGTGCTGGCCCTGCTGCTGCTCGGCGGCGCCGGTGCCGGTGCCCTGGCCTGGGGCCGGACGCAGTTCTACGTCGGTGCGGCCGAGGAGACGATCGCGATCTACCAGGGGCTTCCCGACAGCCTCGGCCCGGTCGCGCTCAACCGGGTGTACGAGGTGCAGCCCACCCGGCTGGCCGACCTGCCGCTGCTCTACCAGGACCAGGTCCGCAAGACCATCGACACCCGCAGCCTGACCGACGCCCGGCGCACCGTCGCCGAGCTGGCCGAGGTGTCGCAGGAGTGCATCCGGCAGCGCCAGGAGCGTGCCGAGCAGGAGCGCCCGCCCGAGCCCACGCCCTCCCCCACCCCGACGCCGGGCCCGACGCCGGACGACTCGCCGTCGCCGGCCGCCCCGCCCGAGGACGGGTCCTGCTGATGGCCGCGTTCGACCCCGACGCGCCCGGCGTGGTGGTGGTGCACCGCAAGCGGCGCAACGTCGAGCTCGCGATGGTGCTCTTCGCCCTGCTCATCGGGCTGGCCGCCTACAGCCTGGTCCCGCTCAACCAGACCGGACGGCTGCCGGCGAACCTGCCGGTGGTGGCCGCGATCTGGCTGGGCCTGGGGGTCGCGGCCCACCTCGTCATCCGGTTCCGGCTGCCCTACGCCGACCCGCTGCTGCTGCCCTGCGTGCTGCTGCTCAACGGGTTGGGTCTGACGATGATCCACCGGATTGACATCATCAACGACCCGCCCACCTCCGGGGCCACCAGCCAGCTGCTGTGGACGGCCCTGGGTGTCGGGCTGCTGGTGGGCACCGCGCTGCTGCTGCGCGACCACCGGCCGCTGATCCGCTTCACCTACTCCCTCGGCCTGGTCGGCCTGGCGCTGCTGCTGCTCCCGCTGGTGCCGGTGATCGGCACCGAGGAGTTCGGCGCGCGGATCTGGATCCGGATCGCCGGGTTCTCCTTCCAGCCTGCCGAGGTGGCCAAGGTGGTGCTGGCGATCGCCTTCTCCTCCTACCTGGTGGAGAAGCGGGACGTGCTGGCGCTGGCCGGCGCCCGGGTGCTCGGGCTCGACCTGCCGCGGGCCCGCGACCTGGGCCCGATCCTCATCGTCTGGGTGACCAGCCTGGCGATCCTGGTCTTCCAGCGCGACCTCGGCACCTCGCTGCTCTTCTTCGGGCTGTTCGTGGTGATGCTCTACGTGGCCACCGAGCGGCCCGGCTGGGCCGTCCTCGGCACCGTGCTGTTCGCCGCCGGCGCCGCGTTCGCGGTGTGGGGGGCGAGCCGGATCAGCCAGCTCTCCCACGTGGGTGTGCGGATCGAGTCGTGGCTGCACCCGTTCGCCGACATCGACCAGAACGGGCAGATCGTCAGCGCCCAGTTCGGGCTGGCCTGGGGCGGGCTGCTGGGCACCGGGCTGGGCCTGGGACGTCCGGGGCTGACCCCGCTGGCGCGCAGCGACTTCATCGCCGCCGCGATCGGTGAGGAGCTCGGGATGGCCGGGCTGATGGCGGTCATCGTGGTCTACGCGCTGGTCGTGGCGCGCGGGCTGCGGGCGTCCCTGGCCTCGAAGGACCAGTTCGGCAAGCTGCTGGCGATGGCGCTGTCGTTCGTGCTGGCGCTGCAGGTGTTCATCATCATCGGCGGCGTCACCCGGCTGCTGCCGCTGACCGGTCTGACCACGCCGTTCATGTCCCAGGGCGGCTCGTCGATGATCGCCAACTGGGTGATCGTCGCGCTGCTCCTGGTGATCTCCCACCAGGCGCGCAAACCCGCGGCGACCCGGCTGGAGAGCGCGCTGGAGGACGAGGAGACCCAGGTCATCGAGACGGCAGGAGGGGCCCGATGAACCGACCGATCCGCCGAGTCGCCGTGCTCTGCCTGGTGCTGTTCGGGCTGCTGCTGGGCAACGGCACCTACCTGATCGTGGTCCGCCAGGACAGCCTCAACGCCCACGCCGCCAACCGCCGGGTCCGCGACGCGGAGTTCTCCCAGGACCGCGGCGCGATCCTCGTCGGCAACACCCCGATCGCCGACACCGAGCCCACCGACGGCCGGTTCGGGTACCAGCGGGTCTACCCCGAGCCCGAGCGCTACGCCCACGTCACCGGCTGGTACTCCTACGACCGGGCCCGCTCCGGGTTGGAGGAGGGCTACAACACCGAGCTCGCCGGCACCGACGACTCGCTGTTCGCCCGCCGCCTGGTCGACCTCGTCACCGGCCGGACGCCCGAGGGCGCCAGCGTGGTCACCACCATCGACCCGGCGGCCCAGCGCGCCGCGGAGGAGGCGCTGGGCGACCGCAAGGGCGCCGTGGTGGCCCTCGACCCCCGCACCGGCGCGGTGCTGGCCACCGTGAGCCACCCCAGCTACGACCCCAACCGGATCGCCAGCCACGACGTCGAGGCGGCCAACGAGGCCTACGCCGAGCTGGTCGACGACCCCGACAACCCGCTGACCAACCGCGGGGTGCGCGAGATCTACCCGCCGGGATCGACCTTCAAGCTCGTCACCGCGGCCGCGGCGCTGGAAGCGGGCCGGGAGCCCGACAGCGAGGTCGACACCCCGGCCGAGCTCACCCTCCCCGGCACCCAGACCACCCTCGGCAACGACACCGACTGCGGAGACGGCCGGGTCAGCCTGGACCGTGCGCTGCAGCTGTCCTGCAACACCGCCTTCGCCAACCTCGGCACCGAGCTCGGCGCGGACGCCCTGCGTGAGCAGGCCGAGCGGTTCGGCTTCGACACCCGCCACCTCCCCGACCTCAACGGGGCGGCCAGCACCTTCCCCGAGGACCCGGACCCGGCGCAGACCGCGCTGAGCGCGATCGGGCAGTTCGAGGTGGCCGCCTCGCCGCTGCAGATGGCGATGGTGGCGGGCGCGATCGCCAACGACGGTGTGGTGATGGACCCCTACCTGGTGAGCCAGGTGCGGGCGCCGAACCTGTCCACGCTGCGCGAGACCCGACCGCGGGAGCTGGGCCGGGCGATGTCGGCGGAGAACGCCGAGCAGCTGCAGCAGATGATGGTGAACGTGGTCGACCAGGGCACCGGGACGAACGGCCAGATCGCCGGCGTCGAGGTGGGGGGCAAGACCGGGACGGCGCAGTCCGACCTGTCCCAGCCCCCCTACGCCTGGTTCGTCTCGGCCGCGCCGATGGACGACCCGCAGGTGGCGGTGGCGGTCTTCATCGAGGAGGCCGACATCCCCCGCAACGACATCGCCGGAGGGCGGCTGGCCGCCCCGATCGCCCGCGAGGTGACCCAGGCGGTGCTGCAGTGACGACCGCGCACCCGACCCCCTGGTCGACCAGGAAGGACCCGAACCGATGAACCTGCTCGGAGAGCGCTACGAGCTGGGCGACCAGCTGGGACGTGGCGGGATGGCGGAGGTCCGGCGGGCCACCGACACCCGGCTCAACCGGCAGGTGGCGGTCAAGCGGCTGCGCACCGACCTCGCCTCCGACCCCACCTTCCAGGCCCGCTTCCGCCGCGAGGCGCAGTCCGCGGCGGGGCTCAACCACCCCAACATCGTCGCCGTCTACGACACCGGCGAGGACTTCGACGAGCGCGCCGGGGTGGCCGTGCCCTACATCGTGATGGAGCTGGTCGAGGGCCAGACCCTGCGCGACCTGCTGCGCGACGGACGCAAGATCATGCCCGAGCGGGCGCTGGAGATCATGCAGGGCGTGCTGGAGGCGCTCAGCTACAGCCACCGCGCAGGCATCGTGCACCGCGACATCAAGCCGGCCAACGTCATGCTGACGCCGAACGGCACGGTCAAGGTGATGGACTTCGGCATCGCCCGGGCGCTGGCCGACACCTCGGCCAACATGACCCAGACCGCCGCGGTGATCGGCACCGCGCAGTACCTCTCGCCGGAGCAGGCCCGCGGGGAGACCGTGGACGCCCGCAGCGACCTGTACTCGGCCGGCTGCCTGCTGTACGAGCTGCTCTGCGGACGTCCGCCCTTCGTCGGCGACTCCCCGGTGAGCGTGGCCTACCAGCACGTCCGCGAGCAGCCGACCCCGCCCAGCCAGCTCGACCCGATGATCACCGAGGCGATCGACGCCGTGGTGCTGACCTCGCTGGCCAAGGACCCCGGGGCCCGCTACCAGACGGCGCGGGAGATGAGCGACGACCTGGGCCGGCTGCTGTCGGGCCAGGACCTCACCACCGTGCTGGCCTCGCCGCCCCCGCCACACTCCCCCGGCCCGCCGACCCAGGCCACCCAGGTGCTGGGCGCCCCGGCCCCGGTGCCCACCCCGGCCAGCGCCGACACCGCCACCGAGGCCGACGGGCTGGAGGCCGCCGACGGCGAGGGCGAGCTGGAGGAGGAGCAGAAGTCGCGGCGGTGGCCGGTCGTGCTCGCCGTGCTGGCGCTCATCGTCATCGCGCTGGCGGCCGCCGGGCTGATCTACGTCTTCAACGGCCCCGGTGACGAGCAGGCCGGCCCGTCGACCTCGGCGACGCCGCAGGTGCAGCTGGTGGACCTGCCGCGGGTGATCGGCTTCAGTCAGGAGCGGGCCGAGTCCGAGCTGACCAACGCCGGCCTGCGGATCGAGGTCGACGAGGAGCAGGGTGCCGACGACGGCACCGTGGGCCAGGTGACCCAGCAGAGCCCGGACCCCGACGACGAGCCGCAGGTCGAGGCCGGATCGACGGTGACCGTCACGGTGAACGTCGGGCCCGACACCGCGACCATCCCCGACGACATCGTCGGCCAGCAGCAGGACGACGCGATCGACGCCCTCACCGACGCCGGCTTCGACCGGGACAACATCGAGGTCGCCGACGCCACCAGCGAGGTGCCCAGCGACGAGGCCGGTGAGGTGCTGACGGTCGACCCGGCCGCCGGGTCCGACGTCGCGGTGGACGAGACCATCCGGCTGACCGTGGCCACCGGCCAGTCCGAGATCCCGGACTGGAGCGGGTTCAACCAGGCGGCGGTCGAGCGGGACGCCGAGCGCAACGGCTTCACCGACATCCGGTTCGACTTCGAGGACAGCGACGAGGTCGCCCAGGGCGAGGTGATCCGCACCGAGCCCAGCGCCGGGGTGCGGGTGCCGCGGAGCAGCGAGATCGTGGTGGTGCTGGCGACCGCGGCCCCGCCGGACGGTGGCAGCACGGAGTCCCCCGACCCGGGTGACGGACCGTCCCCGTCGGCGTCGCCGTCTGCCAGCCCCTCGGCGACCCCGGACGACGAGGACGAGGGCGACAACAACTGAGCCGGGCGGGCCGTCGCGAGAGCGGCGGCCCGGACCGGGCCCCGATCAGGAGGTCAGCGGGTCAGCGCCACTGGGTGGCGATGACGAACGAGCTGGCCATCAGGCCCATGCCGATGAGGATGTTCCAGTTGCCCAGGTCTCCCATGAAGGGGATCTGGCGGCCGGCGATGTAGTAGACCACCAGCCAGGCCGCGCCGAGCAGACCGACGGTGATGAACACCGGGGGCACCCAGCGCCGGCTGCCCGGTGCCTTGACCCGCGGGGTCGACTCCTGGGCGTCGCGCTGCTTCCGCGCACCCGCCTTCTTGCGAACCTTCGACTCCGCCACCAGTCCTCCTCCGGGGTTTCGGTGGGTAGCGTAGTCCGCGCACCAGCAGATGGCACGTCGTCGGGGAGGGAGGAGCTGTGGCACCCGCACATGCGTCCCGTCCCGAGGGGGGTGGCCCGGACGTCTCCGGAGGCGGATCCCCGGCCCGGTGGCGCCGTCCCCTGGAGCGGCTGCAGCACCGGCTCCACCTCGACCGCGGACGTCCGCACCGCCGCAGCCTGCTGACGATCGGGGTGTGCTTCCTGGCCGGGCTGATGATCACGGTCTCGGCGATCAACGCCCGTGGCACCGACCTGCGTCCGGAGCGGCACACCGAGCTGATCGACCTGGTCCGCAGCGAGGCCGCCCGCAGCCAGGCGCTGGCCGAGCAGGTGGCCGCGCTGCGCAGCGAGATCGACGGGCTGGCCGCCTCCACCGGCGACGACGCGGCGGTGGACGACCTCGCCGAGCTCGACCGGCTGGCCGGGCTGGAACCCGTCGCCGGGCCCGGGGTGACGGTGACCCTCACCGACGCCCCGCTCAGCGTCGACCCGCCCGACGTCGACGGCGACCTGCTGGTGGTGCACCAGCAGGACATCCAGGCGGTGGTCAACGTGCTGTGGCGCGGTGGTGCGGAGGCGATGACCATCCAGGGTCAGCGGGTCATCTCCACCACCGGGATCAAGTGCGTGGGCAACACCGTGGTGCTGCACGGGGTGCCCTACGCCCCGCCCTACGTCATCTCCGCGATCGGCGACCCCGAGGCGCTGGAGTCCGCGCTGGACCGCTCGGCCTACCTCGACGTCTACGCCGACTACGTCGACGCCTACGGGCTGGGCTACGAGCAGCAGGTGGAGCCGGAGCTGCGGCTGCCCGGGTTCAACGGCGCCAGCACGCTGGAGTGGGCGACCCCGGCCGGGGTGGGCTGAGCCGGCTCAGGCGGCGGCCATCGCCCAGCGCACGGTGGCGGTGGACAACCGGCCCAGCCGGCGCCCGGTGGAGGTCAGCGGGCCCGCGGTCAGCGGCGGCAGCAGCGCACCGACCGGCAGCAGCATCCGCCGGGCCCAATCCGGCAGCGCCGCCAGCCCGCCCGCAGCCAGCGCCCCGTAGCCGGGTCGGGCCGGCCACGGCAGCGGTGGCTGCAGCAGCAGGAAGACGGCGGCCTCGCGGGCGGCGCGGCTGAGCTCGAGCTCGGGGCGGAACCGCTCCAGCCGCTCGGCCAGCTCCGCGGTCGTGGTCGGCGGCTCGAGGACGCCGAGCAGCCGGGCGGGGGTGCCGGTCTGGGCGACGTAGGTGTCGGCCTCGGCAGCGGTCAGCGGGGTGCGGGCGTAGACCTGGTGGGCGGTGAGGAAGCTGTGCACCTCGGCGCAGTGCACCCACTCCAGCAGGTGCGGGTCGTCGGCCCGGTAGGGACGTCCGTGCTCGTCGGTGCCGTGCACCCGCCGGTGCACCCCGCGGACCCGGGCGATGGCGCGCTCGGCGTCGGGCACGGTGCCGAAGGTGGTGGTGGCGAGGTAGTGGCTGGTGCGCTGCAGCCGACCCCAGGGGTCGCCCCGGAAGCCGCTGTGGCCGGCGACCGCGGCCATCGCCAGCGGGTGCAGCGACTGCAGCAGCAGCGCGGCCAGACCGCCGGGGAACATGGCGGCCTCGGAGTGCACCCGCCAGATCGGGTCGTCGGCGGTGAACCAGCGCTCACCGGGGGTGTCCCAGATCCGCTCGGCGTGCTGCTCGGCGTCCGGGCCGGCCACCCGGGAGCGCAGCGCACGGCCGAGCACGCCCCTCAGCCGCTGGACCGCCGGGCCGGGGAGGGACACGGGCTCAGACGGCCATCAGCGGGCTGAGGTCCTTGGCCCGCTCGGGTGCGTCGGTGTCGCCGCAGACGGCCAGCCAGTTGGCCAGCATCTGGTAGCCGCCCTCGGTCAGCACCGACTCGGGGTGGAACTGGACCGCCTCGACGGCCAGCTCGCGGTGCCGGACCGCCATGATGACGCCGGACTCGGTGCGGGCGGTGACCTCGAGGACGTCGGGCAGCTGCGCGGGCTCGATCGCCAGCGAGTGGTACCGGGTCGCGGTGAACGGCGCCGGCAGCCCGGCCAGCACGCCGGAGCCCTCGTGGTGGACCAGCGAGGTCTTGCCGTGCAGCAGCTCCGGGGCCCGGTCGACCACGCCGCCGTAGGCGACCGCGATCGACTGCAGGCCGAGGCAGACGCCGAACACGGGGACCCGTCCGCCGTGGCTGCGGACCACGTCGACGCACACCCCGGCCGACTCCGGCGTCCCGGGGCCCGGGGAGAGCAGCACGCCGTCGTAGCCGTCGGCCCAGTCGGGCTCGTCGAACCGCGGGTCGTCGTTGCGCCACACGTCCACCTCGGCCCCGATCTGGGCCAGGTAGTGGACCAGGTTGTAGACGAAGGAGTCGTAGTTGTCGACGACCAGGATGCGGCTCATCCCGCCATTCTGCTGCACGCCGCAAGCCCGGGCGGCCCGGGGCTCAGGCCTCCAGCCCGGCGGACTCCTTGGGATAGCGCAGCATGGCCGCGACCGGGGAGCCGTCGACGAGGTCGCGCTGCCGGACGGCGCGGACGGTGCCGCCGGCGCGCAGCACCCGGGCGGCGATCTCGTCCACCAGGTTGTAGGTGGTGGGCGTGGGCTCGGGGGCGGCGGTGATGGTGCCGTCCTCGTCGATGGTGCCCTCGTCGGTGGCGTCGATGTCGAAGCGCAGCTCCTCGACCGCACCGACGGTGGCGGCCTTGGCCACCTCGGCCAGCGAGCTGGTGGCACGGCCGGCGCTGCGGCGGGTGCCGAACAGCTCGCGCCACTCGTTGACCTCGGCCTTGTAGCCGGCGGTGAGGATCTCCCGCGCGCGGGCGTCCACGGTGTCGATGTCGAGACTGGAGGCGTGGGCGTCGATGGTCTGCTCGCTGAGCAGCTCGTAGCGGTTGACCGCCCGGTAGGCCGGTTCGAGCTCGGGGGTGGCGGCGAGGATGAGCGGCAGCCCGGTGCCGCGGACGTGGGGCAGCACGGCGTCCTGCACGGCGTTGGCGTAGCGCTCGCGCTGGGGGCCGTCGGCGTGCTTGCCGCGCCGGTCGGCCTGGCCGTGGTTGTCGGTGACGGCGAGCAGGCTGTCGATGTCGTCGGGCAGGTCGAGCGCGCGGGGCTCGGCGCGGTGGTCGGCGGTCAGCTCGAAGAAGCGGACGTCCTGCTCGGCGAGGCCGAGGACGAAGCCGCCGTGGCGCTGGCTGACCGCTCGGAGCAGCCCGCCGAGGTCGAAGCGGTCGCCGACGGCGACGTGCGGGGTGAGCCGGTTGGCCAGGCGGAAGGTGCGGGTGGTGCCGGGGGCGGCGAGCACCACCAGGGAGTTGGCCTGGTGGCGCCAGAAGTCGTGGTCGGCCTCGATCTCGCGCACCGGGTCGAGCACCTGCGCCACGACGGCGGCGGGGGTGCCGGCCTCGACCAGCTGACGTTCGGCCTCGGCGATCGCGTTGCGCAGGCCGATGAGGATGCGTTCGGTCTCGGCCGGGATCGGCGAGGACTCCAGCGTGATGGTGACGCTGGCCGGGTCACGGGCGTCGATGAGCTCGGACAGATCCGTCGGGGTGGGGAGATCGACAGTCAGCATCCACCCACGGTAGGCCGTCGGCCGGCGGCCTCCGGCAGGGGGGTCGGGGGTGCGGCCCAGCTGCGGTTCAGCCGCCGTCCAGGACACTGGCGGCGACGTCGGAGAGCACCTGCCAGGTGTGCTCGACGTCGTCCAGCCGGGTGCGCCAGCCGCCGACCGCCCAGCGCAGGTAGGTGCGGCCGTCGGTCTGGCCGTGGCTGAGGTAGGCCACGCCGGAGGTGTTGAGGACGGTCATCAGCTCGCGGGTGGCCTGCTCGGCGTGGTCGTCGGGGAGTGGACGTCCGTCGGCGTCGGCGACCAGCCGGAAGGTGGCCAGGCCGAGGCTGGGTGGGGCGGCGAGGGCGAAGCGGGGGTCGGCCTCGACCAGCTCGGCGACCCGGGCGGCGCCGGTGATGCCGGTGCGCAGGTGGGCCTGCAGCCCGGAGCGGCCGTAGCAGCGCAGGACGGTCCACAGCTTGAGGGCGCGGAACCGGCGTCCGAGCTGGGGGTGCCAGTCGCGGTAGTCGACGACGGCGCCGGACTCGCTGGCCGGGTTGCGCAGGTACTCGGGCAGGACCGACAGGGCACCGATGAGGGCGCTGCGGTCGCGGACCCAGGAGGTGGAGCAGTCGAAGGTGGTGAGCAGCCACTTGTGCGGGTTGGTGACGTAGGAGTCGGCGTGCTCGGCGACGCCGGCGTTGATGTCGGCGTGCTCGGGGAGCAGCGCGGCGACCCCGGCCCAGGCGGCGTCGACGTGCAGCCACAGCCCGTGCTCGCGGGCGACGGTGGCGAGGGCGGTGACGTCGTCGACGGCCCCGGTGCCGGTGGTGCCGACGGCGGCCTGGAGGAAGAAGGGGGTGCGGCCGGCGGCGCGGTCGTCCTCGACGGCGCGGCGCAGGGCGGCGACGTCCACGGCCTGGGTCCAGGGGTCGACGGGGACGAGGTGCAGGGCGTCCTCGCCGAGGCCGGCCATCATCGCCGCCTTCTGCAGCGAGGAGTGGGCCTGGGTGGAGCCGTAGAGGACGTAGCCGGTGCCGGCCGTGCCCGCGGTGCGGACGGTTCCGCCGCTGGCCCGGTGCAGGGCGGCGAGGACGGCGGTGAAGGTGGCGGTGGAGGCGGTGTCGGAGATGACGCCGCCGCCGGTGGCCGGCTGGCCGTCGGTGCGCCGGTGGCAGAAGGCCTCGCCGAGGCCGAGGGCGCGGGCGAGCTCGTCGAGGACCAGCTGCTCGAGCTCGGTGGCGGCCGGGCTGGTGGTCCACACCATGCCCTGGACGCCGAGACCGCTGCTGAGCAGGTCGCCGAGGACGGCGGGTGGGGAGGAGTTGGCCGGGAAGTAGGCGAAGAAGCGCGGGTGCTGCCAGTGGGTGAGCCCGGGCAGCACGTGGGTGTCGAGGTCGGCCAGCACGGCCTCGACCGGCTCCGGCTCGTCGGGGATGGAGACGTCGAGGGCGCCTGCCACCTCGCCCGGCTCGACCTGGGCGAGCACCGGACGCCCGTCGACGCCCTCCCAGTAGTCGGCGATCCAGTCGACCACCCGGTGGGCGTGCTGGCGGAACTGCTCGGCGCTCCAGTGCGGTGACGGCTCGCTCACCCGCCCACGGTAGCCGTCCCCGGCGGCTGTCGTCGGGTGGCGGCTGGCCGCCGCGGGGACGGGGCGGGTCGTAGGGTCGAGGACGTGGTGACCACCGTGCAACGGATGCGCGAGGCGGCCCGGCGGCTGCGCGATTCGCTGCACGGCGTCGCCCGGCAGCGTGGCGTCGCGCCGTTCGGCGTCGGTGACCGGCGGGAGTGGAGCTACCTGCCCGGCCCGCGGCCCGGGGTGGCGCTGGTCGACCTGGACCCGGTCCAGCGGGAGCTGGTGATGGCGCTGCTCGACACCGCACTGAGCAGCACCGGCTCGCGGACCGCGCGGGAGGTGATGGAGCTGGACGGCGTGCTGCGGGAGCTGGAGCGTGAGCGCGGGGCGTCCAGCTGGCGGGTGCGGCACCCGCTGCACTACTGGGTGCGGGTGCTCGGCGACCCCGAGCAGGACGTCTGGGGGTGGAGCCTGGGCGGTCACCACCTGACAGTGGCGGTGACCGTGGTCGGTGACCGGGTGGCGGCGACCCCGCAGTTCTTCGGTGCCAACCCGGCCGTGGTCCGCGAGGGGCCGCGGGCCGGCTGGCAGGTACTGCGGGCCGAGGAGCAGGGGGCGCGCGACCTGCTCGGTCTGCTCGACGCCGACCAGCGCCGGGTGGCCGTGGTGGCGGACGAGGCGCCCAGCGAAATCGCCACCCGCCACGACCCGGTCGCCGATGCGTCCCGTCTGCCGCGGGGGATCGCGATGGGCGACCTCGAGCGCGATCAGCGCGGGGCGCTCGAGCGGCTGGTGCACTGCTACCTGGACCGGGCCGCCGAACCGGTCGCGGCCGCCGCCTGGCGGTCGGTCGTCGACGGCGGGCTGGAGGACCTGACCTTCGCCTGGTCGGGCAGCACCGAGATGGGCCGGCCGCACTACTACGCGCTGCGCGGGTCGACCTTCCTGGTCGAGTACGACAACACCCAGGACGACGCCAACCACGTGCACACCGTCTGGCGCGACCTGCGCGGCGACTGGGGCGAGGACCTGCTGGCCCAGCACCACGCCTCCGCGACCCACCACCACTGAGCGCCCGCTCCCCTCGGGCACCCCAGCCGCGCCGCCCGGCATCCACTGGAGCGGCCTCCGCCGGGCCAGCTATCGGGCGGCCTGAGGTGGTCGGCATGCTCCGCCGCGATCGCTGCTGGGTGCTTCCTGCGGCTGACGGCGGAGCCGACCGGCTGTCCGCCGTTCAGAGGCGACGAGCTCCCAGGGCTGTTCCCACAGCCGTTGGCGGCCACGCACCGCTGCTACTCATGGCGCCGGACATCCACCTGGGCGCACGCACGCCCCGAGCCCCGGCGGCGGTGCGGTGCCGACAGGGTGGGCAGGGGGTGCGTGCGCGTCAGCGCAGGGCGAGGTCCGGTCGGTGCGACGGGAGGACGCCGGGAGGACCGTCCGTCTGGTGCCTAGAACGGCGGGGGTGACTCGTCCGGACCATCGGGCGGCCCCGCAGCTCCCACGGGGATCGGTGGGCCCAGTGTCCGGCGGTGGTCGTCCGCGCGTGCGGTCGGCCTCTGTCGAGGGCGCCGACGGGGTGGTCCGGTGTCCGGGGTGAGGGCGTTGGTGCCGCCGTCGGGGTGGCGGCGGTAGCGGTAGCCATGCGGGCTGGTCCAGTCGTAGCAGCCGGGCCCGGTGCGGGTGTGGCGCCAGCCGGTGAAGGTCTTCAACCGGTGGTGGGCTCGGCACAACGGGGCCAGGTTGTCGCTGCTGGTCGGCCCACCGGAGTCCCAGGCGACGATGTGGTCGTCCTCAGCCGACCACCGCTGCTCGGCGGCGTCGTCGCGGCGCGGCAGCGGGTAGGGGTGCGCGGGCCGGGAGCACCAGGGGAAGACACAGGTGCGGTCGCGCAGGGCGATCTGCTCGCGCATCCGGGTGGTGGGGCGGTAGGCGTCGGTGGCCAGGACCGCGTTGAGGTCGATGACCGGTTTCACGCTGACCCGGGCGTCGGGGCGGGCGCACCAGTCGCGGATCTGCTCGGCGGTCACGGGTGCCCCGGTGTTCTCCACCCGACCGGTCGCCTCTGTGCACTCCCCGACCGCTGTGGATGCGCCTGCACCCAGTGCGGCGGCAGAGAGGTGGAGGTAGAGCACCACCCGCTCCGCGGCCTTGCCCGCGACCACACCCGTGACGGTGGTCTGCTCGGCGGCGAGGAGGTCGAGGGCGGGTTGGCGGCGGGCCAGCTCACCCACCGCGCGGGCCCGGCGCACATCCAGGCTGTCGGTGCAGCCGGCGCTGGCCAACGCCTGCGCCCCGTCCTGGACCGCGGCCTCCAGGGCGAGCGCGTCGGGCAGGTCCAGGGTGCCCCAGACCGAGGACAGGGCGTGGTCGCGGCCGCTGCGGTCGTGCTCGATGGCGAAGCAACGCCCCTCCAAGGCGTTCTGACGGCGACGTTCGGCCTCCTCGGGCATGTGCCGCTGGATCGCGGTGGTGACCAGCCGGTCCAGCTGCGCCGCCCCGACCCGGCCCGCCACCGCACACACCTGGGTGTCGACGAACCCGGCCGCCTCGACGCTCAACACCATGGTCCGATCCGCCACCGAGCGCGCCACCCAGGCGGGCACGGCGTGGGCGTGGACCTGTGCCCACAGCCGGGGCAGCCGGTGGCGCAGCTCGAGCGCCTGCCCCACCAGCCGCGCACCCGCACCGGTCGACATGCCCAGCGCGGCGGCGAGCTCGGCCAGGGACTCGGCAGACACCTGCGGGGTCCCGGATCCGGCGATCGGGCAGTCGGTCTCCTGACCCAGGTCGTGCACGCTCGCAGCCTCGGCGGGGTCGAGGGCGGGATGGAGGTCGGCCCACACGGCGGCCTGGCGCAGCAGTGCTGCTGCGGTGGCCCGCTCGGCCGCCCGCAGCTCGCGCACCTGGGCCAGCACCCCGGCCGCGTCGTTCGTCGTGTCCTCCATGGACGAAACGCTACGGATCCCCACTGACAGTTTTCGCACTGGTAGTCGAATCGACATCGGGTGCTGCGGGTGTTCCGCGCCCTTCGACAGGTTCAGGGTGTTGTGGTCGGGCTGGGCGACGGAAGCTGCTTGGCGCCCCCGCCGTCTGCTCGGCGTCTGCTCGTCCCACCGGGGATGCTGGGACGCCGCCTCTCACCATGCTGCCTCGCGCCTGCCTGGGTGCTCGCCCTTCGACAAGCTCAGGGCGCTGTCGCCGGACCTGGGTGCCGTCGTCAGGGCCGGGCGGTGCATGCGGTCCTCGAACGCTCGCCCTCCACCACGCTCAGGGCGCTGCCGTCCGGACTGGGCTGTCGTCGGGCCTGGCGCTGTGGTCGGGTCTGGGCGCTGTCATGACGCTTCACGGTGCGTGCAGTCGCGGGTGCTCGCCCTTCGACAGGCTCAGGGCGTTGTGGTCGGGCTCGGAGGTTGGGGCGTCCCGGGCGCGACGACGGCAGGGGTTCGGTGAGCACCGACGAGGTCACCCGGGACGGCTCAGAGCAGCACGCCCATGGCGGGGTCGGACAGCATCAGGGCGACGTCGGAGAGGAACTGCGAGCCCTCGGCCCCGTCGACCACCCGGTGGTCGAAGGAGACCGACAGCGTGGTCACCCAGCGCGGCTCGATGCGCTCCTCCGCGCCGGTGCCGACCACCCACGGACGCCGGTTGATGGCGCCGATGCAGAGGATGCCGGACTCCCCCGGGTTGAGGATCGGGGTGCCGCCGTCGACGCCGAAGACGCCCACGTTGGTGATGGTGAAGGTGCCGCCCGCGAGATCGGCCGGCGGGGTGCGTCCCTCCCGGGCGGTGCGCACCAGCGCGGTCAGCGCGTCGGCCAGCTCGACCAGCCCGAGCCGGTCCGCGGCCCGGATCTTCGGCACCACCAGACCACGCGGGGTGTCGGCGGCGATCCCCAGGTCGACCTGCCCGACCCGGACGATCTCCGCACCGTCAGCGGTCTCCTCCCAACGCGCGTTGAGGTCGGGGTTGCGGCGCAGCGCCCGGCACACCGCCGAGGCCACCAGCACCAGCGGCGTCAGGCGGACCTCGGCCAGGTCGCGGCGCTGCCGCAGCCGGTCCAGCAGCTCCATGGTGGCGGTGACGTCCACCTCGACCCACTCGGTCACGTGCGGGGCGGTGAACGCCGAGCGCACCATCGCCTCGGCGGTCAGCTTACGGACACCCTTCACGGGGATGCGCTCCTCGCTCAGCCCGGTGGGGGTGTCGCCCTTCGACAGGCTCAGGGCGTCGGGGGTGGGCGCGCTGGGGGCGGACGCGGCGGCGCGTTCGACATCGGCGCGGGTGATGATGCCGCCGTCCCCGGTGCCGGTCACGGTGGCCAGATCGACGCCCAGCTGCTTGGCCAGCAGCCGGGTCGGCGGCTTGGCCAGCACCGGTCCGCGCTCCGAGGTCGGCTCGGACGGCCCCCGCCCCGGCGTCGGCAGCGGCTCGCCCCCGGACGCGGCCGGCTCCGCACGCAGCGGCGCCACCTCCTCGGCCTTCCGCGACACCTGCGTCGCCGGGTCGAAGGACCCCTGCACCTGCGCCTGCGCCCGGCTCGCCGACTCCTCCGCCGGCACCGCCGGCGGCGCGGCCGCCCGTCGCTGACGCCGGCTGGTTCCGGACTTCTTCACCCCGTAGCCCACCAGGTTCGGCGCCGCGGCCTCGTCGCCGTCCGCCTGCCCCGACCCGGCCGGAGCCGGCGACGCGGCACCCGATCCGTCGTCCACCGCGATGATCGGCGTGCCGACGTCGACGGTGGCACCCTCCTCGACCAGCAGCTCGGTCACCGTGCCCGCGAAGGGGCTGGGCAGCTCGACCAGCGACTTGCTGGTCTCCACCTCCACCACCACGTCGTTGACCTTGATCTCGTCCCCGACCGCGACCCGCCAGGTGACGATCTCGGCCTCGACCAGACCCTCACCGGGATCGGGCAGGTTGAAGTACTGCATCGTGCTGGTCCTCCTGAGGACGGGTCAGTGCGCGAGCGAGCGGTCGACGGCGTCCAGGACGCGGTCGAGGTCGGGCAGGTACTCGTCCTCCACCCGGCTCGGCGGGTACGGCATGTCGTAGCCGGCCACCCGCAGCACCGGGGCCTCGAGGGAGTAGAAGCAGTGCTCGGTGATCCGCGCCGACAGCTCCGCGCCGAGACCGAGGTTCTGCTGCGCCTCGTGCACCACCACCGCTCGCCCGGTCTTCTGCACCGAGCGCACCACGGTCGCGGTGTCGATCGGGGACAGCGTCCGCAGGTCGACCACCTCGAGGCTGCGGCCCTCCTCCTCGGCGGCCGCGGCGGCGTCCAGACAGGTGCGCACCATCGGCCCGTAGGCCAGCAGGGTGACGTCGGTGCCCTCGCGGGCGACGGTCGCCTGGTGCAGCGGCAGCGGGGTGGCGTCGACGTCGACCTCGCCCTTGTCGTGGTAGCGCCGCTTCGGCTCGAGGAAGATGATCGGGTCGTCGGAGGCGATCGACTGCTGGATCATCCAGTAGGCGTCCGAGGGGTTGGAGCAGGTGACGACCTTGAGCCCGGGCGTGTGGGAGAAGTAGGCCTCGGGCGACTCGCTGTGGTGCTCCACCGCGCCGATGCCGCCGCCGAACGGGATCCGGATGACCACCGGCAGCGACTGCCGCCCCTGCGTCCGGAACCGCAGCTTGGCGACCTGGGTGACGATCTGGTCGTAGGCGGGGAAGACGAACCCGTCGAACTGGATCTCCACCACCGGCCGGTAGCCGCGCATGGCCATCCCGACCGCGGTCCCGACGATCCCGGACTCCGCCAGCGGGGAGTCGATCACCCGGTGCTCGCCGAAGTCCTTCTGCAGCCCCTCGGTGATCCGGAACACCCCACCGAGCTTGCCGATGTCCTCCCCGCACAGCAGCACCTTCGGGTCGGCCTCGAGCGCCCGCCGCAGCCCCGCGTTGAGGGCCTTCGCCATGGTCAGCGTCGTCATCGCGCCCCCGCCTCCATCTCGAAGCTGTCGGCGTACTCGGCGTAGGCCTGCTGCTGGGCGGCCAGGTACTCGGTCTGCTCGCCGTACACGTTGCCGAACATCGACCCCAGCCCGGGTGCCTGCAGCTGCAGGCAGCGCCGGCGCAGGTCGGCGGCGAGGTCGTCGGCCTCGGTCTCGAGGTCGCAGAAGAAGGACTCCCCGACCGACCCGGACGTCCGCAGCAGCGCCCTGACCCGCTCGATCGGGTCACGCAGCCGCCAGGTCTCCAGCTCATCAGCCAGCCGGTACTTGCTGGGGTCGTCGGAGGTGGTGTGGGCACCCATCCGGTAGGTGAAGGCCTCGATCAGTGACGGCCCGCCGCCGTTGCGCGCCCGCTCCAGCGCCCGCTCGGTCACCGCCCGCACCGCCAGCACGTCGTTGCCGTCCACCCGCACCCCGGGGAACCCGAAGCCGAGGGAGCGCTTGTACAGCGGGATCCGCGACTGCCGGCTCATCGGCTCCGAGATCGCCCACTGGTTGTTCTGGCAGAAGAAGACCACCGGCGCGTTGTAGGAGCTGGCGAAGACGAAGGCCTCGTTGACGTCGCCCTGGCTGGTGGCCCCGTCCCCGAAGTAGGCCACCACGGCGGCGTCCTCCTCCTTGGTGCCGTTGCCGACCAGGCCGTCGCGCTCCAGGGCCATCGCGTACCCGCAGGCGTGCAGCGTCTGGGCCCCGATCACCAGCGTGTAGAACCGGAACCGGGTGGCCTCGGCGTCCCAACCGCCCATGTCGACGCCGCGGAACAGGCCGAGCAGGTCGATCGGGTCGACGCCCATGCACAGCGCCACCGCGTGCTCGCGGTAGGTCGGGAAGACGACGTCGTTCGGTCCGAGCGCCCGGGCCGAGCCGACCTGGGCGGCCTCCTGACCCAGTAGGGACGCCCACAGGCCCAGCTCGCCCTGGCGCTGCAGGGCGGTGGCCTCGGTGTCCAGACGGCGGCCGAGGACCATGTCGCGGAGGTGGCCCGCGATCTCCTCGTCGCTCCCGGTGAACTCGTACTCGGGGTGCTCGACCCGCACACCTTCGGGGGTGAGCAGCTGGACGAGATCGGTCTCGTCGGCTGTGGTGGTGCTCAACACTGTCCTCCTCAACCATCTCTCCCGCACCCGGTCGGTGTGCCGGTGCACGCGCCGTCGGCGGTGCAGGGGTGGCCGCGTTGCCGACGGAGTCGGCACCCGTTCGCCGCGCACCGACTCCGCTCAACCTAGCCCTCCGTCTCCGCCGGTGACCAGAAAGCGAGGACGTCCAACCAGTCCCGCGCCCGGCGAGCGGAGCAGAATGCCGTCATGCCGCTGCTGCTCCAGGCCGTCGTCGAGGTCGCCCGCCGGGTGGGCGCCACCCGCTCCCGCAACGCCAAGCGGGACGTGCTGGCCGAGCTGCTGACGGCCTGCGGCGACGACGAGCTCGGGGTGGTGACGGCCTGGCTGAGCGGAGCCCCGAGGCAGCGCCGGACCGGGGTCGGCTGGCGCTCGCTGGCCGAGCTGCCCGCCCCCGCCGACGCACCCGCGCTGACGGTCGCCGAGGTGGACGCGACGCTGGACGCGCTGGAGGGCGACTCCGGTCCGGGCTCGCAGGGACGCCGCCGCGACCGGCTGACCGCGATGATGGCCGCCGCCACCGCCGAGGAGCAGCAGTTCCTGCGCCGGCTGCTCACCGGGGAGCTGCGCCAGGGCGCCCTCGACGCGGCGGTGCTGGACGCCGTCGCGCAGGCCTCCGACGTCCCGCTGGCACTGGTGCGGCGGGCGGCGATGCTGGGCGGGACGGCCGCCGCGGTGGCCGAGGCGGCCCGGCGCGGCGGGGCGGACGCGCTG
>NZ_QPKK01000369.1 GCF_003344635.1 Desertihabitans aurantiacus | reverse complement strand
CGACGAGGAAGCCGGTGCCCCAGCACAGGTGCATCACCGCGAACACCAGCGGCAGCCGGACCCGGACGCCGCGCGGCAGGTCGCGGCGCAGCGCGAACGCGCCCCCGACCACCACGCCGAGGTAGCCCAGGGGTGCGAGCGCGGCCAGCCGCAGCCACCGCGGCCCGACGGTGCCACCGGCCAGCGTGGCCAGCAGACCGCCGACCACCCCGGTGACGGCCACCGGCGGGGCCAGGTAGCGCGGGCTGGCGGTGTCGGGGTGGCGGCGCACCACCTCGCGCCGCCACCGCCCGGTCTCGAAGAACTGCCGGGCCAGCGCGCGCAGCGTGGAGCGGGGCCGGTAGGTGACCCGCATGGCCGGTGAGAACCAGATCCGGTGCCCGGCCTGGCGCAGCCGGTAGTTGAGCTCCCAGTCCTGGGCTCGGTGCAGGGTCTCGTCGTAGCCGCCGACCTCGAGCAGGGCGTCCTTGCGGAACGAGCCGAGGAAGACCGTCTCGGCCTCCTGCTCGCGGCTGGTGGTGAGGTGGAAGGCCGACCCGCCGAGCCCGAGCCGGCTGGTGTAGGCCACCGCGACGGCCTGCTCGAAGGCGGTCTCCCCCTGGGCGTCCATGATCCCGCCGACGTTGGCCGCGCCGGTGCGCCGCAGCAGCTCCACCGCGGTCCGCAGGTAGCCCGGGGTGAGCTCGCCGTGGCCGTCCACCCGGACGACGACGTCGAAGCGGGACGCCGCGATGGCGGCGTTCAGCGCGTGCGGGGTCCGTCCGGCCGGGTTGGGCACCACCCGGACGCGGGGGTCGGCGGCGGCCAGGTCGGCGGCGATCTGCTCGGTGCGGTCGGTGCTCGGGGCGACCGCCATCACCACCTCGAGCTCACCGGGGTAGTCCTGGGAGAGGATCCGCGACACCGCCCGGGCGAGGTGGCGCTCCTCCTCGCGGACCGGCATCACCACGCTCACCCCGGGCCACGGGTCGGCGGCGGGACGGGTGCTCAGGTCGGCCACCGGTGCACCCTAGTCGCCCTTCTTCTTGGCGGCCTCCACCTTTTCCTGCGCCTGCGCCAGGGGCTCGGGGGCCGGCGGCGGGGGCGTCTGGGCGTCCAGGGCCTCGGCGACGGCCAGCTCGTGGGCGACCGCCTGGCGGACCAGGCCGAAGTCGGGGCTGCCCGGGTAGACCAGCGGCGGCACGAAGGAGACGCTCTGGATGTCGTGCTGGCGCGCCCCGAGGGCCAGCTCGGCCAGGTCGCTGACCGCACCGCCGTCGACGTCGGTGCGCACCACCTGCTTGCCGGCCGCGGCGATCTCGGAGAACCGGGTGAACACGGTCATCGGGTCGAGCTGGTCGAGCATGGCGTTCATCACCTGCTTCTGCCGCTCCATCCGCTCGAAGTCGCTGGAGCCGTGCCGGGAGCGGGCGTACCAGAGCGCGTGGTAGCCGTTGAGGTGCACCTGCTCACCGGGCTCGATGTAGCCCTTGACCTTGCTGGTGCCCCCGCCGATCGGCACCCGCCGCTCGATGTCGAGGGTGATCCCGCCGACGGCGTCGACCAGCGACTCGAAGCCCTTGAGGTCGACCATCGCGTAGTAGTTGATCTTCAGCCCGGTGATGCCCTCGACGGCCTCCTTGGTGGCCTGCGCCCCGGGGTCGCGGACGCCCGGGTACAGCTCGGGGTGCTTGGTCGCCTCGGTGTAGACGGCGTTGAGCATGCACTCGTGGTCGGGGCAGGTGAAGCCGTCGGGGTACAGCGTGCGCATCGGGGAGCCCTCGGCGAAGGGCACGTCCTCCATGTTGCGCGGCAGGCTGAACAGCACCGTGCGGCCGGTCTCGGCGTCCACGCTGGCCACGATGAGGCTGTCCGGACGCATCCCCACCCGCGACTCGCCGGCGTCCCCACCGAGCAGCAGCACGTTGTAGCGGCCGTCGACCGTCTCCTGCTCCCCACCACCGGCGAAGACGTGCTCGACCAGGTGGCCCTGGCTGTCCAGGACGCCGGCCGAAGCCACGGCGCCGCTGCCGACGGTGAGCGCCAGCCCGAGGCTGAGGGCGGCGAAGCCGAGCCGGTGCGGGCGGTGCATGTCGATGGGACGGGCCAGCCGCCAGGCGTCGACCAGCAGCAGCACCAGTGCGACCCCGGCCAGCACCATGGTGGCCTGCAGCGCCGACCAGATGAAGTCCCCACTGAGCAGGGCGACGGCGGTGCTGCGGTGCACCAGGGCCAGCACGACGAAGGCGAGCAGGAGCACCCACCCGCCGAGCCAGACCCGCAGCGCGGCCAGGCCGATGCGGCGGTTGCCCGCCACCAGCTGGGCCGATCCCGGGAGCAGCAGCGTCATCGCGAGCAGCACCAGGCCGCGGCGCAGCGAGGCCCAGTCGGCCGAGCGACGGTGGGTGCGGGGATGGTCGACGGGGGGCAGCAACGGGTGCGTGGCGGTCGTGGCCTCGGCTGCGGGCACGGCAGGTCCTCTCAATCTCGGCGAGCGGGGAAGGTCCCACCCAGATCGGGTCCCAGCGTGTACCACCACGGGCGGACCTGCCCACTCGCCACGCCGACCAGGAGGTCGCGGCTCCGCCACGAACGCCGACCAGGAGGTCATGGCTCCGCCACGAACGCCGACCCGGGTCGCGACCTCCGCGTCGCGCCGGGGCCGGGAAGTACCGTGGCTGCCATGTCTCCCGACTCCAGGAACGACGACCTCGACTGGCTGTACCGCCGGGAGCCGAGGGACCGTCCGGTCACGCCCGAGCAGACCCGGATGATGTCGGACGAGGAGCTGTCGGAGCTGCGGGCGCGGACCGAGCAGCACGACCGGGAGGCCGCGCGGCAGCCGCGGCCCGAGCCCGCCCGGCGCGAACCGGTGCGCCCCGTCCCCGCTCCCCCGCCGGCGCACGACCCGCACGAGCCG
>NZ_QPKK01000368.1 GCF_003344635.1 Desertihabitans aurantiacus | reverse complement strand
CCACCAGGTGTCCCCGATGCGGCCCAGCGGCGGGAACTCGCCGTCACGCCAGCGGCGCCGCGAGCTGACCCCGCGCCAGCCCGCCGGGTCGCCGCCGACCGTCCGCGGCGCCAGCGGGGTGCCGTCGACGGTGACCCCGGCGCCGCGCTCGGCGACGAAGGAGCGCTGGTGCTGCGGCTGGTGGATCCAGCCCCGGACGGCCTCCCCGCGACGCAGCTCGGCCACCATCACCGCGTGGTCGGCAGACCCGCGGACGAAGTTGCCGGTGCCGTCGATCGGGTCGATCACCCAGGCCTGCTCGGCCTCAGCCAGGCCGTCCAGCACCGAGGCGTCGGCCGAGACCGCCTCCTCCCCCACCACCAGCGCGCCGGGGTGGGCCCGCGACAGCGCCTCGGTCAGCGCCACCTCGGCCTCGTGGTCGGCCACCGTGACGTAGTCGCCCGGGCCCTTCTCCGACACCTCGGCCTCGCCGAGGGCCCGCCAGCGGGGGGTGACCACGGTCTCGGCGACCCGGTGGATGAGCTGCAGCACCTCGTCGGTGTCCATGGCCCCCAGCCAACCAGATGGCCACGGGGTGTTTGCGCCCGTGGACGCCAGCACCGACAATGCCGCGAGGCCCCGACCACGGAGGGAGGCCGATGGCCCGCATCACGATCCGCACCATCGCGGACGCCTGCGGGGTGTCCCCGTCGACCGTCTCCAACGCCTACAACCGTCCCAGCCAGCTGTCGGTGCAGCTGCGCGAGCGGATCCTCGCCACCGCCGAGGAGCTGGGCTACGCCGGTCCGAGCGCGGCGGGGCGCTCGCTGCGCTCGGGACGGGCCGGGGCGCTCGGCGTCCTGCTGGCCGACCAGCTCTCCTACGCCTTCTCCGACCCCTACGCCATCGGCTTCCTCGTCGGGGTGAGCCAGGTGGCCGAGGCCGAGGGGGTCAGCGTGCTGCTGCTCAGCGCCACCGACCCGTCCGGCCATCCCGACATCGGCGCGGTCCAGCGGGCCAACATCGACGGCATCATCACCCTCTGCATGGACTCCGACCACGTCGTGCTCGACCACGCCAAACGGCGCGGGCTGCCGGTGATCTCCACCTACGCCCGCTCCGGCGACTTCTCGGTGGCCATCGACGACCGGCTGGCCGGACGGCTGCTGGGTGAGCACCTGCACGCGCTGGGCCACCGGCGGATCGCCTGCATCACCGGCGGCTACGCCCCCGACGGCTCGGGCGTGCGGCGGGTCGACTCGCTGGCCGAGCTGTCCTACCCCGAGCGGCTGCTCGGGCTGACCGAGGCGATGCCGGGGGTGGAGGCCGCGGTCTTCGCCGCCGACTACAACTCCTTCGACGCCGGGCGGCTGGCCGCCGCCGAGATCGCCGTCCTCGACCCGGCCGCGACAGCGGTGGTCGGGCTCAGCGACGTGCTGGCGATCGGCGCCCGCCACGAGCTGCTCGAGCGGGGTCTGCGGGTGCCCGAGGACGTCTCGGTGTGCGGGTTCGACGACATCGACGAGGCCGCCCACCACGGGCTGACCACAGTGGCCCAGCCGATCCTGGAGAAGGGCCGGCTGGCCGCGCAGATGCTGGCCGACCCGACCCGTCGAGGCCGGGTGGTGCTGGACGTCCGGCTGGTCACCCGCGGCTCCACCGCTGCTCCGGCGTCCTGACCCTGCCTCAGCGGCCGTCCACAACGACCACCCCGTTCTGGTAGGCCCACACCACCGCCTGCAGCCGGGAGCGGACGCCGAGCTTGGGCAGGATCCGGGCCAGGTGCGACTTCACGGTGGACACCTCGACCACCAGCTCGGCGGCGATCTCCTCGTTCGACATGCCGCGGGCCAGCAGCAGCAGGATGTCGTGCTCGCGGGCGGTCAGCTCCTCCGCAGCCCGGCCGGCGGTCACCGGTTGCAGGCTGCGGCGGCTGGCGAACTCCCGCAGCACCCGCCGGGTCAGCCCCTGGTCGAGGGTGCCGTGGCCGGCGGCCACCCGGCGGACCGCCTCGACGATGGTGGTCGGGTCGGCGTCCTTGAGCAGGAACCCGGCCGCCCCCGCCTCGAGTGCTCCGAAGACGTAGTCGTCGAGGTCGAAGGTGGTGAGCACCAGCACCGGGACGGGCCGCTCCCGCGCCGTGAGCCGGCGGGTCACCTCGATCCCGTCCAGCCCGGGCATCCTGATGTCGAGGCAGGCCACATCGGGCTGCAGCTCCTCGGCCATCGCCAGCGCCGCGGTGCCGTCCTCGGCCAGCCCGACCACCTCGAGGTCGGGTTCGGCGTCGACGAGGGCCGACAGCCCCGCCCGCACCAGCGCCTGGTCGTCGGCCACCAGCACCCGGATCATCCACCCACCTCCGTCGACGCGGGCCGGTCGGCCCGCGGCATCCGCACCCGGACCTCCCAGCCGCCGTCGGCGGTGGGCCCGGAGTGCAGGTCCGCGCCCAGCAGGTCGGCCCGCTCCCGCATCCCGACCAGCCCGAACCCGGGCGGTCCGTCGCGGTCGCTGCCGCCGGGGCCGTTCGTCACCGTCAGCTGCAGGGCGTCCGGGTCGCGGTCGTCGACCTCGACCCGGACCGGGGCGCCGGCGGCGTGGCCGGCGGCGTTGGCCAGCGACTCCTGGGCGATCCGGTACAGCGCGAGCTGAGCCACCGGGCCCACTCCCACGGCCAGCGGGGCGCCGTCGGCGGCGGCCCGGGTGACGAGCTCGACCGCCGTCCCGGCCTCTCGGCGCCGCTCGACCAGGGTGGCGATCGCGGCCACCGACTCCGCCGCCCGGGTGGCCTCGGTGTCGGTGCGCAGCAGCCCGACCAGCCGGCGCAGGTCGGCCAGCACGGCGGTGGTCTGCTCGCGCACCTGCGCCACCGACCGCCGCGCGGTCGCCGGGTCGGTCTCGATCTGGCGGTCCAGGGCGGCGGCCACCAGCGCGATGCCGGAGAGGTGGTGGGCG
>NZ_QPKK01000367.1 GCF_003344635.1 Desertihabitans aurantiacus | reverse complement strand
CTCGACCCGGCCACGGCCCGTCCCGCTGCCGACCTCGCCGACGCCCTCGGGCCCGAGCTGGAGGGACGACTGGCCGCCGCCCGCGCGCTCGCGGTGGGACGCACCTGCGCCGCGCTGGCCGAGGTGGTGCACGGCGAGGTGTGGGCCCACGGCGATCCCGATGTGCACGCCACCGGCGCCTTCACCGCCGCCACCCCCGAGCTGCAGCGGCTGGCCGACGGGCACGTGGTCGCCGCCGCCTGGGGGTCGCTGGACGCGATCGGCCCCGCGGTGGCCGCGCTGTCCTCCCAGCCGCACCTCGGCGCCTACCTGACGGTGCTCGAGCCGGGCTCGCCGCCGCTGGCCGAGCAGCTGGACCGGGCGGCCGAGGCCGGCGCCTCGAGCGTCCACCTCTACCACCTGGGTCTGTGCACCGACCGGCACCTCGACGAGATCGCCGAGGTCGCCCAGGGGCTATCCTGACCGCTCGCAGGCACCGCCGCCGGAGCGGGAGCACATCACGAGGAGACGACGCCAGCCGATGCGCATCGCCCTGTTCATCACCTGCCTGGGTGACGCCATGTTTCCCGACGTCGGCCGGGCGACCACCCGGCTGCTGCGCCGGCTCGGCCACGAGGTGGTCTTCGACCCCGCCCAGGTGTGCTGCGGCCAGATGCACGTCAACACCGGCTACCAGCGCGAGGCGCTGCCGATGGTGCAACGCTTCGCCGACGTCTTCGCCGACGCCGACGCCGTGGTGGCACCGTCCGGCTCCTGCGTCGGCTCGGTGCGCCACCAGCACGCGCTGGTCGCCGACCGCTTCGGCAGCCGGGCGCTGCAGCAGCAGACCCGCCGGGCCGCCGAGCACACCTACGAGCTCTCGGAGCTGCTGGTCGACGTGCTCGGCGTCACCGACGTCGGCGCGCACTTCCCGCACCGGGTCACCTACCACCCGACCTGCCACTCGCTGCGGATGCTGCGGGTGGGGGACAAGCCGCTGCAGCTGCTCGGTGCGGTGGACGGCCTCGACCTGGTCGAGCTGCCCGGCGCCGACCAGTGCTGCGGGTTCGGCGGCACCTTCGCGCTGAAGAACGCCGACACCTCCACCGCGATGCTCAGCGACAAGATGACGGCAGTGAAGTCGACCGGGGCCGAGTACTGCACCGCCGGCGACTCCTCCTGCCTGATGCACATCGGCGGCGGGCTCTCCCGCACCCGCGCCGGCACCCGCACCATCCACCTGGCCGAGATCCTCGCCTCCACCGTCGAGCAGCCCTGGACCCCGGGAGGTCACCGATGACGGTCACCCCGACCCGCGCCGGGACGGTCGACCTCGGCATGCCGGGGCTGCCACCGGTCGCCCCGCGCGAGGGCTTCCTGCGCGCCGACCGCCCGTTCCCCGCCGCCGCCCGCGACTCGCTGGCCGATCCGCAGCTGCGCCGCAACCTCGGCCACGCCACCCGCACCATCCGCGGCAAGCGGGCCGCGGTGGTGGGTGAGCTGCCGCACTGGGAGGAGCTGCGCGAGGCCGGGCGCCAGCTGAAGACCCACACCATGGCCCACCTCGAGGACTACCTGGTCCAGCTCGAGCAGGCGGTGACGGCACGGGGCGGGGTGGTGCACTGGGCCCGCGATGCCGCCGAGGCCAACCGCATCGTCACCGACCTGGTCCGCGCCGAGGGGGCGGAGGAGGTGGTCAAGGTCAAGTCGATGGCCACCCAGGAGATCGGGCTGAACGAGGCGCTGGAGGCCGCCGGGATCACCGCCACCGAGACCGACCTGGCCGAGCTGATCGTCCAGCTCGGGCACGACCGTCCCTCCCACATCCTGGTGCCGGCCATCCACCGCAACCGGACCGAGATCCGCGACATCTTCCTCGCCGAGATGGGTGACGCGCCGGCCGACCTCACCGACGAGCCGGCCGCCCTGGCTGCCGCGGCCCGCCAGCACCTGCGCCGCAAGTTCCTCTCGGCCAAGGTGGCGATCAGCGGGGCCAACTTCGCCGTCGCCGAGGACGGCACGCTGGCCGTGGTGGAGTCCGAGGGGAACGGGCGGATGTGCCTGACCCTGCCCGAGACCCTCATCACCGTGATGGGCATCGAGAAGGTGGTCCCGCGGGCGGAGGACCTGGAGGTGTTCCTGCAGCTGCTGCCGCGCTCCTCCACCGGGGAGCGCATGAACCCCTACACCTCGATGTGGACCGGCGTCACCCCCGGCGACGGGCCGCAGCGGTTCCACCTGGTGCTGCTCGACAACGGACGTTCCCGGGTGCTGGCCGACGAGCACGGCCGGGACGCCCTCAACTGCATCCGCTGCAGCGCCTGCCTCAACGTCTGCCCGGTCTACGAGCGCGCCGGCGGGCACGCCTACGGCTCGGTCTACCCGGGCCCGATCGGCGCGGTGCTGTCCCCGCAGCTGACCGGGGTCGAGGACAACGCCTCGCTGCCCTACGCCTCCTCGCTCTGCGGCGCCTGCTACGACGCCTGCCCGGTGAAGATCGACATCCCGAGCATGCTGGTGCACCTGCGCGCCGAGCACGTCGAGGAGCACCGGCGCCAGAGCCGTCGCCCGGACGCGGAGTCGGTGGCGATGCGGCTGGCGTCGTGGGTGATGGGCCACCCCCGGCGCTGGGGGCTGGCCGCCCGGGCCGCTCGGCTGGGACGGCTGCTGCGTGGCCGTCGCGGCACCATCGGCGCGCTGCCCGGGCCGGTGATCGGCAGCTGGACCGGCACCCGCGACCTGCCCGCCCCGCCGCAGCAGACCTTCCGCGACTGGTGGCGCGGCCAGCAGGAGGACGCATGAGCACCCGGGACGCGGCGGCCTCCGCCGCGGCGCGGGAGGAGGTGCTGGGCCGGCTCCGGCAGGCCCACGCCGCCGCCCCGCCGGGGGACTGGCCCTACGCCGGGTTGACCCGCGAGTACCGCGAGGCGGAGGAGCGGACGGCAGCCGGGCTCGACCCGGCG
>NZ_QPKK01000366.1 GCF_003344635.1 Desertihabitans aurantiacus | reverse complement strand
CCGTGGTCGCCGTGCGCGCCGACCGCGCCCCCCGGCTGCGCCGCCGCGGCGAGCCGGTCGACCACCCGCTGCCCGCCGGCACCCCGGACGGGTTCGCCAGCTACCGGGTGGGCTACGCCGACGAGGGCGCCTTCGTGGCCGACGTGGCCTCCTTCGGCCCGGACGTGCTGGTGCTCGAGCCGGCCGCCGTCCGACGCCGGGTGGTGGACCACCTGGCCGGGGCGGCTCGGGCGCTGGCCGGCGCGGGGGAGCGCGCGTGAGCTCCTCGGTCCAGGTGCAGCGGCTGCTGGCCCTGGTGCCCTACCTGCTGTCCCACGACGGGGCCGACCTGGCCGAGACCGCCCGCGAGTTCGGCGTCACCCCCAAGCAGCTGCGGGCCGATCTGTCGGTGCTCTACATGTGCGGGCTGCCCGGGCTGATGCCGGGCGACCTCATCGAGATCGACCTGGACGCCGTGGACGGCGCCGGCACCATCCACCTCACCAACGCCGACTACCTCGCCCGGCCGCTGCGCTTCACCGCCGACGAGGTGCTCGGGCTGGTGCTGGGGCTGCGCTCGGTGCGCGAGCTGGCCGCCGGCCCGGTGCGCCGCACCATCGACTCCGCGCTGGCCAAGCTGGAGGCGGTCGCCGGGGCCGGGCAGGAGGTGGCCGAGCGGGTCACCGTCTCGGTGCAGTCGGCCGACGACCGGATCCGCGACCAGGTGGCCACCGCCATCGACGCCGGCCGGCGGCTGCGGCTGGTCTACGACACGCCCGAGCGCACCACCGAGCGAGAGGTCGACCCGGCGCGGGTCAGCCTGCGCGACGGGGTGGCCTACCTCGAGGCCTTCGACCTCGGCCGCGACGACTGGCGCACCTTCCGGCTGGACCGGATCGCCAGCGCCGAGCCGACCGGGACGCCGGCGGCTGACCACGGCCCCCTCCCGCCGCCGGCCGAGGGCTGGCTGCAGGCGCTCTCCGGCCCGGCCAGGGTGACCCTGGAGCTGCGGCCCGGCGCGGCCTGGGTGGCGGAGTACCACCCGGTCGAGCGGGTCGAGACCGACCCGGCCACCGGGCACCTGCACGCCACCCTGCCGGTCACCGACCCCGGCTGGCTGCGGGCCCTGCTGCTCCAGCTGGCCGACGAGGTCCGGGTGCTCGAGCCGGCCGGGGCGGCCGACGAGGCCCGCCAGGCGGCGGAGCAGGCGCTGGCCCTCTACCGCCAGCTCGGCCTAGGGTCGGACACGTGAGCTGGGTCTGGGTCTTCGTCGTCATCGGCGTGGTCGGTCTGCTGTCGCTGGTCGGCTGGGCCGTCTGGCTGTTCCACAAGGCCGCCGACGTCTGGTCCGAGATCGCCATGCTGGGCCGCCGCGCCGAGGAGCTGGGCTCGCTGCTGGAGCAGCTGCGACCCGACCCGACGCCCGAGCAGCTGCAGGCCGTGCGCGACCGCACGCGGGTGGCCCGACGCGGCTGACCGGTTGCGGCTGGGATCCCGGCCGGCCCACGCGTAGACTCCCCAGAGGTTGCCCGAGGTAGCGCACCCCGGGCACGAGACGAGAAGAGGACTCGACATGACTCCCATGGTGTTTGGACTCCCCGGCGGCCCCGAGGTGCTGATCCTCCTCGTGGTCGCGCTGGCGCTGCTCATCTTCGGCGGGTCGCGTCTGGCCGGCATCGGCAAGGGCACCGGGCGGGCGATCCGCGAGTTCAAGGAGGAGACCCAGAGCCTGCGGGGCAACAAGGACAAGGCCGCCGACGAGCCCGCCGACACCACCACCCCGGCCGCGGAGCCGCGCGACACCACCGCGCCCCGTCGGGACGACGTGGTGGACGCCGAGGTCGTCGACCGGCCGGCTGAGCAGCGTCGCGACGTCTGAGTCCTGCGGTGGCAGTGACCATCCGCGGCCGCCGGCTCTCTCTCGACTGGCTCAAGCCGCCGCCGTCCACCCCGGACGGCACGATGTCCATCTGGGACCACCTGCGTGAGCTCCGCTACCGGTTGACGATCGCGGTGATCGCCGTGGTCGTGGTGTCCGCCCTGTCGGCCATCTTCTTCCGCGAGCTCTACGCACTGGTCGCCTACCCGTACAACCAGGCGGCCGAGATGGTGCTCGCCGACAACCCCGGCGCCGACATCAGCCTGGTCAACTCGGGCATCGCCGCCCCCTTCCTGCTCGTGCTGAGGATCTGCGGGTTCGCCGGTCTGATCCTCTCGGCGCCGATCTGGCTCTACCAGCTCTGGGCGTTCATCGCCCCGGCCCTGCTGGCTCGGGAGAAGAAGTGGGCCCTGGCCTTCATCGGCAGCGCCACCCCGCTGTTCCTCGGTGGCGTCGGTCTCGCCTACCTGCTGATGCCGACCGCGATGGCGGTGATGCTGGGGTTCACGGTCGACGGGACGACCAACCTCATCGACGGCAGCGACTACCTGGGCTTCGTCATGCAGATGATGGTGGTCTTCGGGGTGGCCTTCCTGCTGCCGGTCGTGGTCGTCGCGCTCAACATCATGGGCATCGTCAAGGCGACCCAGCTCTCCCAGGCCCGCACCATCGTCATCTTCGGGTCCTTCGTCGTGGGTGCCGTCGCCACGCCCAGCACCGACCCGTTCTCGATGCTGGCCCTGGCCGTCCCACTGTCGCTGCTCTTCGTGCTGGCCGAGATCATCTGCCACGCCAACGACCGGCGGCGGGCGCGTCGCCGGCCGGCCGAGGAGGCCGCCGTCGGCACTCCCGAGCTGACCAGCTGACCCACCCTGTGGACTCCTCGCTGCCGGTGTGCACGCTGGTGGTCAACCCCACCGCGGGCCAGGGCCGGGCCGGACGCCAGCTGCCGCAGGTCGTCACCACGCTGGCCCGCTCCAGCCCGCACCACCGCCTCGACGTGCACCGGGCCGGCAGCTGGGCGGAGGCGGCCGAGCGGTGCCGGACGGCGGTGCGGCGCGCGCTCGAGCGCCGCAGGCACGCCCCC
>NZ_QPKK01000365.1 GCF_003344635.1 Desertihabitans aurantiacus | reverse complement strand
CGGCCAGCACGGGCCCGGGACGCTGGCCGCCCGCCGCCGCTACCGCGGGCTGGAGGCGATGGACCTGCAGCGCGACCGGCTGCCCGCGCTGCGGGCGCTGGCCGCCGCCACCGAGGCGGTGGAGCTGGTCGAGGTCGGCACCGAGCCGGAGTTCCGGCCCGCCACCGGCTCCCCCGTCGTGCGTTTCACCAGCTCCGCCGAGGCGCACCGGGAGGGCCGCACCGACTGGCTCGAGCTGGAGGTCGTGGTGGTCATCGACGACGTCGAGCTCGGCACCGTCCACCTCGGGCTGGCCCAGGTGCTGGCGGCGCTCGCCACCGGCCAGACCCGGGTGGAGATCCGCCGCGGCGTCTACGTCGACCTGGACCGTCCCGAGCTCGACCAGCTGGCCCGGCTGGTCGAGGAGGCGCGGGCGGTGGTCGAGCAGCCACGCGACCGGGTGAAGCTGTCCCGCCACGACCACGACCTGCTCGCCGACCTGGAGGAGATCGGGCCCACCGACGAGCGGGTGCGGGCGTGGAGCCGGGCCGCGGCGGCGCTGCGCGACCTCGGCACCGTCGAGCCGCCACCGGAGCCGGCCGGGCTGCAGGCGGTGCTGCGGCCCTACCAACGCACCGGCTTCGGCTGGCTGAGCCTGCTGCACGAGCACGGCCTGGGCGGGGTGCTCGCCGACGACATGGGCCTGGGCAAGACGTTGCAGACCCTGGCGATGGTGCTGCGGGCCCGCGAGCAGAGCCCGGATGCGCCGCCGTTCCTGGTGGTGGCGCCCTCCAGCGTGCAGAGCACCTGGGTGGCCGAGGCGGAGCGGTTCGCGCCGGGGCTGCGGGTGCTGGCGATCACCGGCGCGGCGTCGCGGCGCGGCTGGGGGCTGGACCGGCTGGCCGAGGGCGGGGTCGACCTCGTCGTCACCACCTACACGCTGCTGCGGCTGGAGGCCGAGGGCTACGCCGCGCTGCCCTGGGCCGGGCTGGTGCTGGACGAGGCGCAGCTGGTGAAGAACGCCGCCAGCGCCACCCATGCCGCCGTCCGCGGGATCGAAGCCGGGTCGCGGTTCGCCATCACCGGCACGCCGATGGAGAACAACCTGATGGAGCTGTGGGCGATCCTCTCGGTCGTCGCGCCGGGGCTGTTCCCCCACGTCAAGGACTTCCAGACCCGCTACGCCCAGCCGATCGAGCAGGACGCCGACGCCGACGCCCTGGCCCGGCTGCGGCGTCGGGTCGCGCCGGTGATGCTGCGCCGCACCAAGGAGGTGGTGGCCGCCGACCTGCCCGCCAAGCAGGAGCAGGTGCTGAGCGTCGAGCTCGGGCCGCGGCACCGCCAGCTCTACGACACCCACCTGCAGCGGGAGCGGCAGCGGATCCTGCGGCTGCTGGAGGACCTGGACGAGAACCGGCTGACGATCCTGGCCTCGCTGACCCGGCTGCGACAGCTCAGCCTCGACCCGGCGCTGGTGGACGAGGACCATGCCGACATCGGCTCGGCCAAGATCGACCTGCTGGTCGAGCACCTGACCGAGATCGCCGCCGAGGGGCACCGGGCGCTGGTGTTCAGCCAGTTCACCGGGTTCCTCGCCCGGGTGCGGCAGCGGCTGGATGCCGAGGGCCTCGGCTACCACTACCTCGACGGGCGCACCCGCGGTCGGGCGAAGGTGATCGACGGCTTCCGCTCCGGGGACGACCCGGTGTTCCTCATCAGCCTGCGCGCCGGCGGGGTGGGGCTGACGCTGACCGAGGCCGACTACTGCTTCCTGCTCGACCCGTGGTGGAACCCGGCGGTGGAGGCCCAGGCGGTCGACCGGACGCACCGCATCGGCCAGACCCGCAACGTCAACGTCTACCGGCTGGTCTCCGAAGGCACCATCGAGGAGAAGGTGATGGAGCTGGCCCGGCGCAAGGCGGCCCTGTTCGCCAGCGTGGTCGACGCCGACTCGATGGCCTCCTCCTCGCTCAGCGCCGACGACATCGCGGCGCTGCTGGGGTCCTGAGCTCTCAACTCGGGTGCTGCGGGCGGAGCACGCCCTCGGGGAAGGCGGCACCGCGGTCGGCGAGCGCGGCCCGGTGGGCGCGGGTGCGCTCCAGGTCGGCGCGGGTGCCCACCGGCGGCGCGCCGGCGGTGGCCTGGTCGAGCATCTGCTGGGAGGTCGCCGATGCCAGCACCGCGTCCCGGGCGGTGGGCATCGCGGGTGGAGGGCGGCCGTCGAGGGCGTCGGCCAGGTCGCCGGCGAGGACGTCCAGCGCCTTGCCGCGGTAGGGCCAGGTCTCCTCGGTGGTGCCGCGGCGGGTGGTGCCGCGGACGGTGACCACGCGGAAGTCGTGCTCGAGCCGGAGGACGCCGTGGGTGCCGACCACCTCGACCGCGTTGCGGGCGGTCACCACGGCGGCGGCCTGGGCGTAGGCGAAGGTCTGCGACAGGTGCACCAGGGTGCCGTCGGTGAAGTGGCCGTGCACGTCGACCCACCAGGGGTCCGGCCAGTCCCACACCCGGAGCCCCACGGCGTGCCAGTCGGCGTACTCGCTGCCGGCGTACCAGCGGGCCAGGTCGACGTAGTGCAGGCCGCAGTCGTGGAAGGGCGGGCCCTCGCTGGCGTGGCCCTCCCCGGGCAGCAGGTCCGGGGTGAGGTGGGCGACGTCGACCGACAGCAGCCGGCCCAGCTCACCCGCGCCGACCCGTTCGACCAGGCTGCGGTGGTAGTCGGTGCTGCGGTTGAACAGGTTGACCGTCACCGCCTGCCCGCTGCGCTCGATCTCGGCCAGCAGTGCCTGCTCCTCTGCCACGGTCGCGGCCAGCGGCTTCTCGGCGAGGACGGCCAGGCCGGCGGCCAGCGCGCGGCGGACCAGCGGCGGACGGGCCCCGGCCGAGGTCACCACCGCCACCGCGTCGACGTCGCCGCGGGCCAGGGCAGCGTCGGCGTCGTCCAGCAGGAGGACGCCGGGGACGGCCGCGGCG
>NZ_QPKK01000364.1 GCF_003344635.1 Desertihabitans aurantiacus | reverse complement strand
CGGCGACGCTCGAAGCAGCCGCGGTAGTCGGTGAGCACCTGGCGCAGCGCCGGGTCGGCGGCCTGGTCGAGCAGCTCGCGCTGGCGTTCGGGGCGGGACAGCCGCACCTGCTCGGCCTGGCCGTGGATGGCGATCAGCTCCGAGGCCACCTCCGCGCACTGGGCGGCGGTGACCTGGGCGCCGCCGAGCCAGCAGCGGGTGCGTCCGGCGGTGGTCAGCTGGCGGCTGATCAGCAGCTCGTCGTCGTCGAGCTCGCCGCCGCCCTCGACGACCCGGTCGCGGACCAGCCCGGGCAGCCCGGCGAAGCGGCCCTCGACCCGGGCCCGCTCGGCCCCGACGCGGACCGCGGACCGGTCGGCGCGCCCACCCAGCAGCAGGCCGAGCCCGGTGACCACCATCGTCTTGCCGGCCCCGGTCTCGCCGGTGACCACGGTCAGCCCCGGGTGCAGCTCGAGCTCGGCGGCGTCGATCACGCCGAGGTCGGTGATGCTGAGCTCGGTGATCACGACAGCACCTCCCGGCCGCCGCGCCAGCCCTCCACCCGCAGCCCGAACTTGCTCACCAGCCGGTCGGTGAAGGGGGCCCGGGTGAGCCGGGCCAGCCGCAGCCGGTGGTCGCTGCGCTGGATCTCCACCACGGTGCCCGACAGCACCTCGCTGGAGCGGCGCCCGTCGCACCAGACCACCCCGGCCGCCTTCGACTCGCCGAGGATCTCGATCCGGATGGTGGAGGACGGGTCGAGCACCAGCGGTCGGGCGAACAGCGCGTGGGCGCTGAGCGGCACCAGCAGCAGCGCCTCCACCCCGGGCCACATCACCGGCCCGCCGGCGGAGAAGGCGTACGCGGTGGAGCCGGTCGGGGTGGCGACCAGCACCCCGTCGCAGGACCAGCGCGAGAGCGGACGGCGGTCGATCTCGACCATCGTCTCCAGCATCTTCTCCCGCGAGGCCTTCTCCAGCGACACCTCGTTGACCGCGAAGGTCGTCCAGGACGGCCCGTCGCCGTCGGGGGTGGTGACCGAGACCTCGATCACCACGCGCTCCTCCAGCCGCCAGTCCCCCGACACCACGTGCTCCACCACGGTGTCGATCTCGCTGGACTCGGCCTCGGCGAGGAAACCGACGTGGCCCAGGTTGACCCCGAGCAGCGGCACCTCGGCCGGCACCGCCCACTCCGCGCCGCGCAGGATGGTGCCGTCGCCGCCGAAGACCACGGCCAGCTCGCAGCCGTCGTGGACGGCGACGTCGCGGGGCTCGAAGGGCTCGATCAGCCCGTCGGTGCAGCGCTCCTGCAGCAGGTCGGCGTCCTCGCACGGGACGAGGGCGGTGATGCCGTGACGGCTGAGACCGGTGACGAAGCGGACGGCCGCCTCGACCGCCATCCGGCGTCCGGTGTGGGTCAGCACGGCGACCCGTCGCGCGGTCGGGCGGGTGGTGCCGGGCTGCGGGTCGCTCACGCGCTCACCCTACGGCCCGGCACCACCGCCACCCGTCCGCTCCCCGGCATCTGTGGACGGCTCGCCGGTGGGCTCAGCGCTCGCCGGGCAGCGGCAGCGGCTCGATCGGCTGGTCGTCGGCGGTGAGGTCGATGCCGTAGTCGGCAGCGAAGACCATCCGGGTCCCGACCAGGACGTCGTCGGTGCGGTCGTCGAGGTCGAACACCCGCGCGCCCCGCAGCCGGTTGCGCTCGGCGCCGGACAGGCCGTAGGTGCCGAAGCCGGTGTTGCCGGAGTAGCCCAGCAGCACCCCGTAGTAGTTGCCGCAGTAGGTGTTGACGTGGTCGTGGCCGCAGAAGACGCCCTTGACATCGCCGCGGTCGAGGATGGCGCTGAACAGGCCGCTGTTGACCGGCCCGGGGCACTCGTCCTCGTTGCGCTCACCGGTGATCGAGTGGCGCACCACCGCGGCCTCGTGGTTGCCGCCGTTGCGCTCGTCCACCCCGCCGAACCACATGAAGCGGTGCTCCCACAGCGGGATGTGGATGAACATCAGCGCCGGCACCTTCTTGCGCCAGCGCTTCTCCAGCGCACGGGAGGTCTGGCAGTACCACTCGACCTGGTTCATCCGCACCCAGTCCCAGGTCGGGTAGCCCGAGAAGTCCTGGCCGGCGACCTGAGCCGGGGCGTAGCGGCCGCTGTCGAGCAGGAAGAGGGTGAACGCCGCACCCTGGCGCCGGTCGGTGGCGCGGATGGTGAGCGCCATGTTGCCCGAGCCGGTGACGCCCTCGGGGCTCGGCTCGTTGTGGTTGTGCGGGTAGGAGCGGTAGATGTCGAGCATCTCCTCCTCGTCCAGGCCGCCCTGCGGGGTGGAGTCCTCGTCGTGGTTGCCGTAGGTGAGCACCCAGGGGATGCCGCGCTCCTCCATCGGCACCACGACGTTGTTCATCGCCTGGCGCATGGCGCGCTCGTCCTCGCAGCCGCCGGTGATGTTGTCGCCGTTGAGCACCACCAGGTCCGGCTTCTCGGAGTCGAGCACCTTCTCCATCAGCTCGATGGTGCGGCGGTCGATGCGCTCGTCGTCCTGGGTGTCGTTGAACTGCACGATCCGGAACGTGTGGTCGCGGAAGGTCAGCGGGCTCTTGCTCTCCGCGCGCGCCGGGGCGGCGCCCAGGCCGTTCATCCCGGCCCCGAGGGTGACGGCCGCGGCGGCCAGGCCGGTGCCGGCCAGGAAGTGGCGTCGGCCGACGTCACCGCACGAGGGGTCGGTCGCCTCCGGTGTCGCGGGGGCGGGGGGCTGGTTCGGCTGGGTCATCGGGGGTCCTTCCGTGGCTGGCGGCCCGCACCGTCGCGGGGTCGCCGACAGCCAACCGGCGGTCGCTGTCCTCGGGCCGGAGCGCAGGTGTCCAGCAGGTGACGTCGGCGCTGCGAGTTGGTTCAGCCGACGGGCCGCAGCAGCAGGAAGAACTCGGTGTTGCCGTCGGCGCCGGGCAGCCGGCTCGGCACCTGCCGCTCCGGTG
>NZ_QPKK01000363.1 GCF_003344635.1 Desertihabitans aurantiacus | reverse complement strand
CACCCGTCCGGAGGCGCCGAGCTGCTCGACCATCGCCAGCGCGAGGACGGCGTTGGAGACGTTGTGCTCCCCGGGCAGCGACAGCTCGACCGCGACCCGGCCGCCGGGGCCGACGAGGTCGAAGACCGTCCCGCCGGGGGTGGCGCGGACGTCCTCGGCGCGGTAGTCGCCGCCGGGCCCGGTGGTGACCACCGGCAGCCCGGCGCGCCGGCAGCGCTCCACGAGCCGCGCCCCGGCGGGGCTGTCCAGGCAGACGACCGCCCGCCGGGTGTGCTCGGCGGTGAACAGGGTGGCCTTGGCCTCGAAGTAGGCCTCGAGGTCGGGGTGGAAGTCGAGGTGGTCGCGGCCGAGGTTGGTGAAGCCGGCGACGTCGTAGACGACCGGCTCGGTGCGGCCGAGCACCAGGGCGTGGGAGGAGACCTCCATCGCCACCGCCTCGGCGCCGCGCGCGGCCACCGCGGCGAGCAGGGCCTGCAGGTCGGGCGCCTCCGGGGTGGTCACGGTGGTCCGCTCCCCGGTGAGCACCTCGCCGCCGACCCGGAAGCCGAGGGTCCCCACGGTCGCGGTGGGCAGGCCGGCGGCCGCGAGCGCCGCCTCGACCAGCAGGGTGGTGGTGGTCTTGCCGTTGGTGCCCGTGACCCCGAGCATCGCCAGCTGCTCGGCCGGGTGGCCGTACAGCGTGGCGGCCAGCCGGGCGGTGGCGGCGCGGGCGTCCTCGACCACGACGAGGCCGAGGCCGTCGGGGAGGTCGCCGAGCAGCTCGGCGCCGTCGCGGTCGGTGAGCACCGCCACCGCACCGCGGGCGACGGCGTCGCCGGCGAATCGTGCGCCGTGGGTCCGCTGGCCGGGCAGGGCGGCGTAGAGGTCGCCGGGGCGGACCTGCCGGGAGTCCAGCGTCAGGCCGGTCACCGGGCGGTCGGCGTCGCGCTGCAGGCCGCTCTCCCCCGCGGCGCGCACCAGCTGCCCGAGGGCGGTCGGCGGCGCGGGCGGGCGGAGCGGGTTCAGAGCGGTCGGCACGGCAGCGACGTTACTGGCCCGGGCCGAGATCGCCGCCCCACCGCAGCCCTCACCACGTCAGCTGGCCCTGGTAGGGCTCGCTGTCGGACGGCTGGATGCCGTAGCGCTGTAGGGCGAGCTGGGTGATGTCCTTGTAGGCCGGGCCGGCGATGGTGACGCCGTAGCGCCCCTTCTTCGGCTTGTCGATCTGGACGAAGGTGACGATCTGGGGGTCCTCGGCCGGGGCGAAGCCCATGTAGCCCGAGGTGTAGCCGCGGTAGCAGCCGCAGCTGGGGTCGATCCGCTCCGCGGTCGCGGTCTTGCCGCCGGTGCGGTAGCCCTCGATGGCGACGCTGCTGCCGGTGCCGCCGTCGCTGGTCACCGCCTCCAGCATCAGCGCCAGCTGCTGCGAGGCCTCCTCCGAGATCACCCGGCGGGGCTCGCCCTGCTCGACCGGCACCGGGTTGCCGTCCTTGTCGGTCGCCGAGGCGATGATCGTGGGCGGGTTGTACACCCCGCCGTTGAGCAGTCCGGCCACGGCCGCGGTGAACTGGATCGGCGTCATCGACAGACCCTGGCCGAAGGAGATCTGGTCCATCGTGTACTGCTCCATGTCCGGCCCGGGCAGGTAGCCGGCCGCCTCCCCCGGCAGCTCGATACCGGTGGGGGCGCCGAGACCGAAGCTGCGGTAGTACTCGAGGAGCTGCTGCGGGCTCATGTCCCGGGCGAAGGCGACCGTCCCGGTGTTGGACGACTTGGCGAGCACGCCGGTGGCGGTCAGCCGCATCCCGGCCAGCCGGTCGTCGGAGTCGGTGATGTAGCCGTCGCCCGAGGAGACCCGGTCGGGCAGGGTGACCCGGGTGTCGGGGGTGATCAGTCCCTGGTCGAGCAGGGCGCCGAAGGTCAGCACCTTCTGCACGCTGCCGGGCTCGAGGGCGTGGGTGACGGCCCGGTTGCCGAGGTCCTCGGGGTCGGCCTCGCCCGGGTCGGAGGCGTCGAAGCTCGGGTAGTTGGCCATCGCCAGCACCTCGCCGGTGCGGACGTTCATCACCACCGCGGTGCCCGACTCCGCGCGGGAGGAGTCCACCTGCTGGGCCAGCCGGCGCTCGGCGGCCCACTGCAGCTCGGAGTCGATGGTCAGCTGGTAGCCGGTGCCGTCCACGGCGGGCGTGAGCTCCTGGGTGCCGAGCGGGATCTTGTTGCCGAACTTGTCGCGCTCGTACACCTCCTCCCCCGACACCCCGGCGAGCTCGCGGTTCATCGAGTGCTCGAACCCGGCCGCCCCCTCGTTGGCGGCGTTGACGAAGCCGACGACGTTGGCGGCGACGGTGCCGCCGGGGTAGCTGCGGATCGGGTTGCTCTCGCGGAAGACGCCGTACAGGCCGAGGTCGCTGAGCTCGACGGCCAGCCGCTGGTAGGTGGCCGAGGGCACCTTCTTCTTGAGGTAGACGAAGCGGGTGTCGCTCTTGGTGAGGTTCGGCAGGTAGTCCGCGACGGTGCCGCCGAGGTGGCGGACGAGGACCTCGGCGATGCTGCGGGCCACCTCGGTGCCGCAGGGCCCGGTCTCGTCGGGCTCGCAGGCGGGGTTGGTGTGGGAGGGGTCGGCGGTGACGTTGACCGCCGGCTCGCTGCGGGCCAGCACCAGGCCGTTGCGGTCGGTGATGGTGCCGCGGGCGGCGTGCAGGGTCATCGAGTACTGCATCTTCTCCGCCGCCGACTGGGCGTAGGCGGCGGAGTCGAGCGCCTGCAGCTGGAACAGCCGTCCGGCGCACAGCGAGACCAGCACCGCCATCCCGATCAGCACCACCCGGATCCGCAGCGCGCTCTGCCCCAGCCTCAGCCGCAGCGGCTCGCGGGGCGGGCGGGGCGGGCGAGGAGGCCGGGCGGACTTGGGCTCGCGGGCGGTGCGGGACGCCCGGGCGGACGCCGGGGTGGTGCGGGCGGAGCCCGACCGGCGGGTGGACG
>NZ_QPKK01000362.1 GCF_003344635.1 Desertihabitans aurantiacus | reverse complement strand
CGCGCACCCCGCCGCGGGAGGTCGGGCTGACCGCGGCCCGGGCGGTGCACCGGCTGGCCCGGCTGCGACCGGTGCAGCGGTTGGGTGGACGGGTGCACCGCGCCGGCGTGGCCCTGCTCTCCTCCGAGCGGGCCCGGGTGCGCCGGCGTCCGGAGCTGCGCGAGCGCTACGCCGACGCCGACGCGCTGGCCACCGCGGTGGCGGAGTACTCGGCCTACCACGGCCAGGGCTGGGATCTGCTGGGGTTGCGGTCGGCCCACCCCTACCCGCCGGTGCCGACCGTGGTGCTGTCCTCCAGCACCACCGGAGGCCGGGACTGGCTGGCCCGGCAGAACCGGCTGGCCCGGCTGCTCGGCGGGCGCCAGGTGGTCGTCGACGACGGCCGGCACATGCTGATGGTGGACCGGCCCGAGCTGGTCGCCACCGCCATCCGCAGCGTCCGGCCGGCCGCCGGCTGATCCCGGCACGACCCGCGGCGGGGTCGTGGCAGGCTGGGGCGTCGACCACGTCCCAGGAGGAACCCATGCCGCAGGCCGTCGCCTACGCCACCCCGTCCGCCCGCGCCCCGTTCGAGCGCACCACCATCGAGCGTCGCGAGCCCGGGCCGACCGAGGTGCTGGTCGACATCGCCTGGGCCGGTATCTGCCACTCCGACATCCACACCGCCCGCAACGAGTGGGGGGAGGCGCACTTCCCGCTGGTGCCCGGCCACGAGATCGCCGGCACCGTCGCCGCCGTGGGCAGCAAGGTGACGAAGTTCGCCGTCGGGGACCGGGTCGGGGTCGGGGTGTTCGTCGACTCCTGCCGGGAGTGCCCGGAGTGCCGCAGCGGCCGCGAGCAGTACTGCAGCGGCGGCGGCATGGTCGGCACCTACAACGCCGTCGGCCGCGACGGACGCTGGAACGACGGCGGCTACTCCACCTCGATCACCGTCGAGCAGGACTACACGCTGCGCATCCCCGACGGGCTCGACCTGGCCGAGGCGGCGCCGCTGCTGTGCGCCGGGATCACGCTGTACTCCCCGCTGCGTCACTGGGGTGCCGGCCCCGGCAAGCGGGTCGCCATCGTCGGCATGGGCGGGCTGGGCCACATGGGCGTCAAGCTCGCCGCCGCGATGGGTGCGGAGGTGACGGTGCTCAGCCAGAGCCTGTCCAAGCAGGAGGACGGCCGCCGCTTCGGCGCGGCCGCCTACCACGCCACCAGCGACGCCGAGACCTTCCGCACGCTGCGCTCGTCCTTCGACCTCATCATCAGCACGGTCTCGGCCACCCTCGACCTGGACGCCTACCTCTCGCTGCTCGTCGTCGACGGCACCCTGGTCAACGTCGGGCTGCCCGAGGAGCCGTTGTCGCTGCGCGCCGGGTCGCTCAACGGCGGCCGCAAGCAGCTTGCCGGCTCCAACATCGGCGGCATCGCCGAGACCCAGGAGATGCTCGACTTCTGCGCCGAGCACGGCCTGGGCGCCACCGTGGAGCGGATCGGCGGGGAGGACATCACCGCCGCCTACGACCGGGTGGTCGCCAGCGACGTCCGTTACCGCTTCGTCATCGACACCTCGACCTTCGGGGCGGAGCAGGGCTGAGCCGCACCGGTCGGCGTCGTCCGCCCCGGCGCAGGAGGAGGTGAGGGGTGCCCGGACCCGATCCGACCCGTCCCGGCGTCCTGCACCTCGACCTGGACGCCTTCTTCGCCGCGGTGGAGCAGCGGGACAAGCCGTCGCTGCGCGGGCGTCCGGTGGTGGTCGGCGGCGTCGGCGGACGGGGCGTGGTCGCGACCGCGTCCTACGAGGCCCGGCGCTTCGGGATCGGCTCGGCCATGCCCACCGCGCAGGCCCGGCGGCTGTGCCCCGGGGCGGCCTACCTGGCCGGACGGTTCGAGGCCTACCGGCGGGTGTCGGCGGAGGTGATGGCGCTGGCCCGGGAGCTGTCCACGCTGGTCGAGCCGGTGTCGCTGGACGAGGCCTACGTCGACCTGGGTGCCCGCACCGACGGGCTGGTGCCCGACACCGAGACGGTGATCCGGGTCGCCGAGCGGTTCCGCTCCGACGTGCTGGCCCGGACCGGACTGACCGTCTCGGTGGGTGCCGGGGCCAGCAAGCTGGTGGCCAAGATCGCCTCCGACCTGCGCAAGCCCGACGCCCTGGTGGTGGTGCCCCCGGCCGAGCAGGAGGCCCTGCTGGCCCCGCTGCCGGTGCGCCGGATCCCCGGGGTCGGGGCGGTCAGCGCCGAGCGGCTGGCCCGGCACGGGTTGCGCACCGTCGGTGACCTGACCCGGGCCGGGGAGAGCGAGCTGGTGCGGCTGCTGGGCCGCGCGCACGGGTCGTCGCTGTGGGCGCTCGCGCGCGGGATCGACCCCCGCCCGGTGGTCAGCGAGCGGGAGGCCAAGTCGGTCTCGGCGGAGGAGACGTTCGGCGTCGACCTCACCGGCCGCAGCGAGCTGGAGCACCGGGTCGGGCAGCTGGCTGGACGGGTCACCGCCCGGCTGCGGGCCCAGGGGCTGGCCGGGCGGACCGTCACCATCAAGGTGCGCCGCTTCGACTTCCAGACCCTCAACCGCTCCCGGACGCTGCAGCACGCCACCGCCTCCACCCGGGAGGTGACCCGGCACGCCCGCGAGCTGCTGGCCGGGCTGGAGGTGGCCGACGGCGTCCGGCTGCTCGGGGTCGGGGTCTCGGGGCTGACCGAGTACGCCCAGGCCGACCTGCTCTCCGACGCCGAGGAGGGCTCGGAGGACGCGGTGGCGGACGAGCCGGGTGAGGAGGCCGTCGACGAGCTGCGCGTCGAGCCGGCCGAGCCCGGCTGGCGTCCCGGCCAGGACGTCGAGCACGACGAGCACGGTCCGGGCTGGGTGCAGGGCAGCGGCGCCGGGCGGGTCACCGTCCGCTTCGAGGGCCCGCACACCCTCCCGGGACGGATCCGCACCTTCGCCGTCGCGGACCCCGCCCTGCACCCGGCCGACCCACCCGTCTACCAGCCCGAACCCCCCACCACCCCCGACC
>NZ_QPKK01000361.1 GCF_003344635.1 Desertihabitans aurantiacus | reverse complement strand
CGCCGCCCGCCCCCGTCCCGTCCGCACCCGTCCCCTCCGCACCGGAGGCTCCCACCGAGGTGGCACCCGCAGCCACCGACGAGGCGGGCTGGGTCGCCGAGATCTGGATCGACCCCGACTGGTACGCCCTGCAGAACAGCGCCGACCCGATGCCCTCGCCCGGCCCGCCGGAGGTGGTGGTGCTGCGCGGTCGCTCGCTGCTGGTCGGACGGGTCTCACGCAGCCGCAACATCCACCCCGACATCTCCTGCGAGGCCGACTCCGGGGTGAGCCGGCGCCAGGCCCAGCTGACCAGCGACGGCAGCCGCTGGTTCGTGGAGGACCTCGGCTCGGCCAACGGCACCTTCGTCGGTCCGGCCAGCGGCCCGCTGCCCGAGCGCCCGGTGCCGGTCGGCCAGCGGGTCGAGGTGGGCCCCGACGACCGGGTCTACGTCGGCGCCTGGACCCGGATGGTGATCCGGCGCGCCACCGCCGGCGAGGGCGGAGACGCCTCCTGAGCCCGGCTGCGCCGTGGGCGAACACCGGCCCGGGTGTCGCTGGCCGCGTGGCAGGCTGAGGGCCCAACGACATCCAGGAGGAACACGTGGAGATCAAGGTCGGCATCCAGCACATCGGGCGCGAGGTCGCTGTCGAGTCCGAGAGCACCGCCGATGCGGTCCAGGCGGAGCTGGAGAAGGCGCTGGCCGACGACTCGCTGCTGGCCCTGCAGGACACCAAGGGTCGTCGGGTGCTGATCCCCGCCGCCCGCATCGCCTACGTCGAGATCGGCGAGGAGAACGCGCGCCGCGTCGGCTTCGGCGCCGTCTGAGCCGGTGACCGCGGCGAGCGACCCGACGGCCGACGCCGAGGCGGCGCACCGCCGCGGCACCCTCGACCTGCTGGGTGTGGTGGCCTACGGCGAGCTGAGCGCCTTCGAGCGGATGGCGGCCGACGCCGCCACCTCACCCACCCTGCAGGACCGGGTGCAGATGGCGGCGATGGCCCGGGCCGAGCTGGAGCACTTCGAGCAGGTGGCCGAGCACGTCGCCGGGCTGGGCGCGGACGTGGTCGAGGTGATGACCCCGTTCCGCGCCGCGTTCGACACCTTCCACACCTTCACCGCGCCGCGCTCCTGGCTGGAGGGCCTGGTGAAGAGCTACGTCGGGGACGGTTTCGCCGCCGACTTCTACCGCGAGGTCGCCGCCTACGTCGACGGCCGCACCCGGGCCTGCGTGCACGCCGTGCTGGCCAACGAGACCACCGCGGAGTACGTGGTCGACCGGGTCCGGGCCGCGATCGCCGACGACCCCCGGGTCGCGGGCCGACTGGCGCTGTGGGGCCGGCGGCTGGTGGGTGAGGCGCTCAGCCAGGCCCAGCGGGTGGCCGCGGAGCGGGCGGACCTCACCGGTCTGCTCGCCGGGACACCGACCCGACCGGGGATGGACCTCACCGCGATCTCGCGGATGTTCACCCGGCTGGTGGAGCGCCACACCGAGCGGATGGCCGCGCTGGGCCTGGCCTCCTGACCAACCGCTAGACTCGACGGTGGCACGCACACCGGTGCGTCCCCGATCCGGCACCGCCGCGAGCCGTCGACGTCCTCGTCCGAGCGCGCGGTGACGTGCCGACCGGGTACCCGAGAACCGGCACCAGGCCGGTCGCACAAAGGCTGAAGACGCTGACTGACGAGAACCTGAGCACCCCTGAGACCGAGAACCCCGCACACGAGCCCGTCTCCGGACACGACGTGACCGTGGTGGCGACCACCGCCGACGACGTGGTCGTCGACTCCAGCGGGGACGAGCCCTCGGCCGACGACCGCGACACCTTCGCCGACCTGGGGGTGCACGAGGACATCGTGGCCGCCCTCGAGCGGGTCGGCATCCGCCACCCCTTCCCCATCCAGGAGATGGCGATCCCGCTGGCTCTGGCCGGCCACGACATGATCGGCCAGGCCCGCACCGGCACCGGCAAGACGCTGGCCTTCGGGATCAGCCTGCTGCAGCGGGTGGTGCTGGCCGACGAGCCGGGCTACGCCGACCTGGGCACCCCCGGCGCCCCGCAGGCCCTGGTGGTCTGCCCGACCCGCGAGCTGGCCTCCCAGGTGAGCAAGGACCTCAGCACCGCCTCGACCGTGCGGCGGGCCCGGGTGCTGACCGTCTACGGCGGCGTCGGCTACGAGCCCCAGCTGGAGGCCCTGTCCGCCGGCGTGGACGTCGTCGTCGGCACCCCGGGACGGCTGCTCGACCTGGTCGGGCGCCGCGCGCTCAACCTCAAGCAGATCCGCATGCTGGTGCTGGACGAGGCCGACGAGATGCTCGACCTCGGCTTCCTGCCCGACGTGGAGAAGCTGCTCGCCCAGACCCCGCCCCGGCGCCAGACGATGCTCTTCTCGGCCACCATGCCGTCGGCCATCGTCGGGCTCTCGCGCCGCCACCTCAACCAGCCGATGAACATCCGCGCGGAGTCGGCCGAGGACACCACCACCGTCCCGGCGACCACCCAGTTCGTCTACCAGGCCCACGACATGGACAAGCCCGAGGTGGTGGCCCGCATCCTGCAGGCCGAGGGCCGGGAGAAGATGATGATCTTCTGCCGCACCAAGCGGACCGCCCAGCGGGTGGCCGAGGACCTGGCGGGACGCGGTTTCGCCGCCGCCCCGATCCACGGCGACCTCAACCAGACCCAGCGGGAGAAGTCGCTGCGCCGGTTCCGCGAAGGCCAGGTCGACGTGCTGGTGGCCACCGACGTCGCCGCGCGCGGCATCGACGTCACCGGCGTCACCCACGTCATCAACTACGAGTGCCCCGACGACGACAAGACCTACGTGCACCGGATCGGGCGCACCGGACGGGCGGGGGCGACCGGCGTCGCGGTGACCTTCGTCGACTGGGCCGACGTCACCCGGTGGAAGGTCATCAACAAGGCGCTCGGGCTCTCCTTCGAGACCCCGGTGGAGACCTACTCCACCTCCGCGCACCTGTTCACCGACCACGGCATCGACCCCGCCGCCAAGAGCCGGGTCGCCCCG
>NZ_QPKK01000360.1 GCF_003344635.1 Desertihabitans aurantiacus | reverse complement strand
CGCCGGCAGCCGGTAGCGGTGGTCGGCCACCCAGCGGTAGCCGGCCCGGGCGAGCGGCCGCACCGGTGGCAGCCGCAGCACCGCCGCGGCGAGGCGGGCCCACCACGGGCCGTACCGCAGCCAGCCGGCGATCGCCTCGGCGCCGCCACGCACCCGGCGGTCCTCGGTGACCAGCAGCACCTCGGTGTCCGCGCGCTGCTGCGTCGTCCCCAGCGCGACCAGGTCGAGCGACTGCGACGGGCGGACGGCGACCTCGTCGGCACCCAGGCGGCCCTCGCCCCAGCGGGCCCAGGCTGTGCAGAAGCCGCACCGTCCGTCGTAGACGAGGAGAGCGGGGACGGTCGCGCGTGGCACATCCGGACGGTACCGCCGGATGCCGCGGTCGCGGTGGGCGGGGGCGCCCGGGCGCGACCTAGACTGCGTGCTCGTGGCGGGCAGGATCAGGGACGAGGACGTGGCGGAGGTGCGCTCACGTGCCCGCATCGACGAGGTCATCGGCTCCCACGTCGCCCTGCGCAACGCCGGCAGCGGCTCGCTCAAGGGTCTGTGCCCCTTCCACGACGAGAAGACACCCAGCTTCCAGGTGACGCCGGCCCGCGGGTTCTACTACTGCTTCGGCTGCGGGGAGGGCGGCGACGTCATCACCTTCCTGCAGAAGGTGGAGAACCTCTCCTTCGCCGAGGCCGTCCAGCAGCTGGCCGACCGGGTCGGCGTCCAGCTGCGCTACACCGACGGCCAGGGCCCCGGCCCGGCGCCCGGGCTGCGGCTGCGGGTGCTGGCGGCCAACAAGGCCGCCGAGGAGTTCTTCGCCGAGCAGCTGACCCGCCCCGACGCGCTGGCGGCCCGGCAGTTCCTGGCCTCCCGCGGGTTCGACCGGGACGCCGCCGAGCACTTCGGGGTCGGCTACGCCCCCCGCGACGGCCGGGCACTGTCCCGGCACCTGCAGGGGCGCGGGTTCAGCGAGCAGGAGCTGGTCCGGGCCGGGCTGGTGCGCGAGCGCGGCGGCTTCGACTTCTTCCAGGGACGTCTGCTCTGGCCGATCCGCGACGCCGGCTCCTCGGTGCTCGGCTTCGGCGCCCGCCGGCTGTACGACGACGACCGGATGCCGGCCAAGTACCTCAACACCCCCGAGACGCCGGTGTACAAGAAGTCGCAGGTGCTCTACGGCCTCGACCTGGCCCGCACCCAGATCGGCAAGAAGGGCCAGGCGGTGGTGGTCGAGGGCTACACCGACGTGATGGCGGCCCACCTCTCCGGGGTGGACACCGCGGTGGCCTCCTGCGGCACCGCCTTCGGCGACGACCACGCCCGGATGCTGCAGCGGCTGATGGGCGGCACCGACGCCTTCCACGGCGAGGTGGTGTTCACCTTCGACGGCGACGCCGCCGGGCAGGCGGCCGCGCTCAAGGTGTTCAAGGGCGACCAGCACTTCATCGCCCAGACCTACGTGGCGGTCGAGCCGTCCGGTCTGGACCCCTGCGACCTGCGGCTGCAGCACGGCGACGCGGCGGTCCGCGAGCTGGTCGGGCGCCGGGTGCCGCTGTACCGGTTCGTGATGTCGAACGTGCTCTCCCAGCACGACCTGGACCGGGCCGACGGCCGGCTGCAGGCCCTCCGCGCGGCCGCCCCGCTGGTCTCCAGCATCCGCGACACCGCGCTGGTCGGCGGCTACGCCCGTGAGCTGGCCGGGCTGCTCGGGATGGACGTCGAGGAGGTCCGCGCCGAGCTGGCCCGGGCCCGCCGCGCACCGCAGCCGGTACGCGGCGGACGGGCCGACCGTGACCCCGGCCCGGAGCCTGCGCCGGGAGAGGGCGAGGAGCAGCGGACGCCGGCCACCCCGATGCCGCCGGTCGACGACCCGCGGCTGGACGTGGAGCGGGAGACCCTGCAGCTGGTGGTGCAGCGCCCGGACCTGTTCGACGCCGAGCTCGGCGGGCTCACCCCGGAGCACTTCACCCACCCCGCCTACGCCGGGCTGCTGGCTGCGATGCGCACGGCGCTGTCCCGCGAGGGCGGGGCGGACTGGGTCGGCGACGTCCGCGCCGCCACCGACGACCCGACCGTCGACCAGGTGGCGGTGGCGTTGGCGGTGCAGCCGCTGCGCCGGCCCGACCCCGACCAGCGCTACGCCGACATCCACGTCGCCCGGGTGCAGCTGCTGGCCGCCGGACGCCAGATCGCCGACCTCAAGTCGCGGCTGCAGCGGACCAACCCGGTCGAGCAGACCACCCGCTACAACCAGATGTTCACCACGCTGCTCGAGCTCGAGGCCCACCGCAAGGAGCTGCAGGTCCGCAGCATCGGCGCCACCGACTAGCGCGCGCCCCCGGAGGCGGGTGTGAGCCGTCCCCAGGAAGAGGTGTTGTCCGTCCGGGGGGACGCCGGAGGTGTGGACGGCCGGTCGTACCGGCACCGCGGCGACCACGGTGGGGCCATGACGACTCGCACCGCCCAGGGGGCCGGCCCACGGATCCGCACCGACCACCCGCTGCTCACCGCCGAGGACGAGGTCGGGCTCGCCCGCGCCGTCGAGGTCGGCGTGCTGGCCCGGCACGCGCTGGAGCAGCCGGCGTCCGGCCACGACCCCGACGACCTGGCTGTGCTGGTGCGGACGGGGGAGCGGGCCCGGGAGCGGTTCGTGCTGGCCAACGTGCGGCTGGTGGCCGCCGAGACCCGCCGGGCCGCCGCCACCACCGCAGTCCCGCCCGACGACCTGTTCGGCGAGGGGATGGTGGCGCTGACCGAGGCGGTGGCCCGCTGGGACCACCGCCGCGGCACCCGCTTCGCCGGCTACGCGCTGCCATGGGTCCGCAACCGGATCCGCGCGGCGGCCGGCGAGCGGTCGGGGCAGCTCGGACCGGTCCGCCGGCGCAGCGAGGTGCACCGGGTGCGGGCCGAGCAGATGCGGCTGACCCAACGGCTCGGACGTCAGCCGACCCGCGCCGAGCTCGCGGCCGAGGTCGGCCGCGCGCCGGACTGGGTGGCCCGGGCGTTGCAGCCCGACGTGGTGGTCTCGCTGCACGCCG
>NZ_QPKK01000036.1 GCF_003344635.1 Desertihabitans aurantiacus | reverse complement strand
CGGTGGGCCGCGGCGCCGCACCCGCTGCGACGCAGGCCGGCGGACGGCGTCCGGCACAGGGTCGCGGGGCGCAGGGTCGGGGCGCGCAGGGCGCGCAGGGCCAGGGTCAGCAGGAGGACCCGGAGATGGCCGAGATCGAGGCGCTGCTCAAGTCCCGCGGGATCGAGTGAGCGGGCGCCGCCGACGCGGCGTCAGCGGCGGGAGCGGATGAGCTCGCGCAGCCGGGCGGCGTCGTCGCGGGCCCGTCCGCGGTCGACGGTCTGGATGGCCAGCAGCTGACGCTGCCGGTGCGCCCCCTCGGCGTCGGTCTCGTGCAGCACCAGGTAGGCCCACGGGTCGCCCTCGCGGAAGCGGATCGCGCGCACGTCGGCGGCGCGGTAGCGCCGGGTGACGAGGCCGTTGCGGACCTTCACCGTGGCGCCGTCGACCACCACCACGCTGAGCGCCATCGCCATCATCAGCCCGACGATCCAGACCAGGAAGATCAGCAGGGTCGCCACCTGCAGCACGGTGAACTGGGCCCGCAGCTCCGCACCCAGGGCCGACCAGCCGACCAGGCAGGCGGCCACGAAGAGCACCGAGACGGTGCTGGCGAAGACCAGCAGCACCCGGGGGCGGAAGACGACCCGGTCAGAGACGGCTCGCGGAGATGTCGGTGACGAGGATGGCACGCGCTCCCTCCTCCCACAGGGCGTCCATGATGGCCTGCGCGTCGGCCCGCTTCACCATCGCGCGCACCGCGAACCAGCCCTCCCGGGCCAGCGGGGAGACGGTCGGCGACTCGAAGCCGGGGGTGACGGCGGTGGCACGCTCCAGCGCCTCGGCCGGGACGTCGTAGTCCATCATCACGTAGGTCCGCGCGACCAGGACGCCGCGGAGCCGGCGCAGCAGCGTGTCCAGGCCCTGCGGGGCGGTGCCGCTGCGCTTGATGACGATGGCCTCGGACTGCAGGATCGGCTCGCCGAACAGCTCCAGCCCGGCCTGGCGCAGCGTGGTGCCGGTCTCCACCACGTCGGCGATGGCGTCGGCCACGCCCAGCCGGATGGCGCTCTCCACCGCCCCGTCCAGCCGGATCAGCCGGGCCTCGACACCGGCCTCGCGCAGGTGGGCGTCCACCAGACCGGGGTAGGAGGTGGCCACCCGCAGCCCGCGCAGGCTGTCGCGGGTGAAGCCGCTGCCGGCAGGGGCGGCGAAGCGGAACCGGGAGGCGCCGAAGCCCAGCGGCAGCACCTCGTCGGCCGCGGCGCCGGAGTCGAGCAGCATGTCGCGCCCGGTGATCCCGCAGTCGAGGGTGCCCTCACCGACGTAGGTGGCGATGTCGCGGGGCCGCAGGTAGAAGAACTCGACGCTGTTGACCTCGTCGACCAGGACGAGCTCCTTGGTGTCGGAGCGCTGCCGGTAGCCGGACTCGCGCAGCATCGTGGCAGCCGCCTCCGACAGCGCCCCCTTGTTGGGGACGGCGACGCGCAGCAGTGCTGAACCGGACTCTCGGGCGCTGGTCACGCCGAGGAACCCTACTGCCTCAGAGGTGCCGGTACACGTCGTCCAGGTCGAGGTCGAGGGCGACCATCATCACCTGCAGGTGGTACAGCAGCTGGCTGATCTCCTCGGCCGCCTCCTCGCGGCTCTGGTACTCCGCGGCCATCCACACCTCGGCGGCCTCCTCGACGACCTTCTTGCCGATCGCGTGCACGCCGGCGTCCAGCGCCGCCACCGTCCCCGACCCCTCCGGGCGGTCGACCGCCTTCTGGCGGAGCTCGGCGAACAGCTGCTCGAAGCTCTTGCGGTCCTGCGGCACCTCAGTCACGGGGCGACCCTAGCCGTCGCGACGGTGCCGCCGTCACAGCCGGACGCCCAGCAGGGCGTCGACCAGCCGGGCGACGGTGGCGCCCGCCTCCGCGTCGTCGCCGTCGATGGAGGCCGAGGCACCCGCCCAGGCGTCCACCGCCCCGAGCGCGGTGGGGGCGTCGAGGTCGTCCCGCAGCGCCCGGCGGACCTCCGCGACCGTCTCCTCCGCACCCAGTGCGGCGTCCAGGGCGCAGGCGTGGCGCCACCGCGCCAACCGGTCCTGGGCCTCGGTGAGCAGCTCCGCCGACCAGCTCCAGTCGCTGCGGTAGTGCCGCGACAGCAGGGCGAGCCGGATCGCCATCGGGTCCACACCCTGCGCGCGCAGCGTGGAGACCAGCACGAGGTTGCCCTTGGACTTCGACATCTTCTCCCCGTCCAGCCCGACCATGCCGCTGTGCACGTAGTGCCGGGCGAACGGGCGTCCGGTGGCGACCTGGCCCTCGGCCGCGCACATCTCGTGGTGGGGGAAGACGAGGTCCGAGCCGCCGCCCTGGACGTCGATCTCGGCCCCGAGGAAGTGGTGCGCGATGGCGGTGCACTCGATGTGCCAGCCCGGACGTCCCGGACCGAACGGGCTCGGCCACGACGGCTCGCCCTCGCGGGCGGTGCGCCAGACCAGGCAGTCCAGCGGGTCCTTCTTGCCCGGGCGGTCGGGGTCGCCGCCGCGCTCGGCGAAGAGGGTGTGCATGGTCGGGGCGTCCAGGCCGGAGACCGAGCCGAAGGAGGGCGACTCCCCCACCGCGAAGTACCAGTCCGGGTGCTCGGCGTCCTCGACCTGGTACAGCGCGTGCGGGACGGTCTGCAGCAGGTCGGTGACCAGCGAGATCGACTCGACCGCGCCGACGTAGTCACGCGGTGGCAGCACGTTGAGCGCGGTCATGTCGTCGCGGAAGAGCTGGGTCTGCTCACGCGCCAGCTGCTCCCAGTCGACACCGGTCTGGGTGGCGCGCTCGAGCAGCGGGTCGTCGACGTCGGTGACGTTCTGCACGTAGTGGACGTCCAGGCCGCGGTCGAGCCAGGTGCGGTGCAGCAGGTCGAAGGCGACGTAGGTGTTCGCGTGGCCCATGTGGGTGGCGTCGTAGGGGGTGATGCCGCAGACGTAGAGCCGGGCGGGCGTCTGGGACCCCGGCGTCGGACCGACCTCGGTCAGCCCGCCGCGGGCGCTGTCGTGCACCAGCACCGGCGGCTCGGCCACGGGGAGGAGGGTCGGGACGCTCGGGGTGCTCCATGCCTGCATGGGCGCGACCCTACCCAGCCGGAGCGGGGTCGCCGCCCCGGGTTCACGCCATGCTCTGGACCGCGCTCAGCACCCGCGCGGTGCCGTCGGCCGGTGTGGCCCGGCCGAACAGCACGTCGGTGCCGATGAGGTTGAACTCGTCGCTGAACCCGGACGCCGCGGCGGGGGTCACCTGCGGCGGTGGCACCAGCTCAGGGGTGATCGCCTGGGTGAAGTCGAGGCTGACCTGGGCCTGCGGGTCGAGCAGCGAGGAGATCTCCTCCTGCACCTCGGGGATGGCCGGGATGCCGCGCTCGGTGGTCAGCACCGTGGTGGCGGCGGGGTCGGTGAGCAGGAAGTCGATCAGCCGGGCAGCGGCCTCGGGGTGCTCCGTCCGGGACGCGATCGACCAGTACATGGAGGCCTTGTTGACCATCCGCGGGGACTCCCCCGGAGCCTGGGCGGGCAGCCGGAGCAGCTCCAGCTGGGTGCCGCTGGCGGCGCCGAACGCCGAGATCTGGGTGTGGAAGAGCAGGTGGAAGGCGGCCCGGTTGGTGGCGAACATGGACGCGTCCAGCGGCAGGTTGGCGTTCTCCACCTGCACCTCCGCCGGAGGGGTGGCCCCACTCTCGACCAGACCGGTGGAGTAGTCGAAGAAGCTGCGGACGGTGGCCTCGCTGACCCCGGGGCCCGTGGTCGGCCACACCTCCTCACCGCGCTGACGGGTCCACGCCCCGAGCTCGGCGGCGCCGGAGCCGAAGCCGTCCAGCCCGTAGACGCCCTCGGACCCCAGCTCCTCGCTGACGGTGGCGGAGATCTCGGCGAGGTCCTGCCAGGTCCAGGTGGTGTCGTCGGGCATCTCCACGCCGGCCCGCTCCAGCACGTCGGGGTTGACCGCGACGGAGAAGTTGCCCACCCCGATCGGTGCGCCGACCAGCGCCTCCTCCACCAGACCGGTGTCGCGGACGGTGGCGTCCATGGCCGAGAGGTCGAGCTGCTCGGAGACCTCAGCGAGGTCGAGCAGCGCCCCGCGGGAGCCGTAGGCGGCGATGTAGGCCTCGTCCATCTGGATGACGTCGGGCGAGTTGTTGCCGGCGGTCTGGGTGGCGAGCTTGTCCCAGTAGGAGCCCCACTCGCTGTTCTCCACGACCACCGTGACGTCGGGGTTGGCGGCTTCGAAGGCGTCCACGGCCTGCTCGGTGAGCTTCAGCCGGGAGTCGTTGCCCCAGGTGGAGACCCGCAGGGTCACCGGGCCCTCCGGCTCACCTCCGCCCGAGCAGGCGGCCGGGACGAGGAGCCCCAGCGCGGCGACCGCGGCGAGCAGCGCGCGGCGTACCGGACGAGGGGTCGGACGGGGATGCGGAACGGTCATGCGGGGCCCTCCCACCGGGCGGCTCTGATCGGCGGACGAGGGGGAGGCAGGCGCCTCCCCGTCCCGGCGAGCATAACCAGTGCGGCGGGTGCGGCGTGGTCCCGGCCGACGGCGGGTCGGCCGGCTCAGCGGGCGACCGTCAGAACGGCGGCCAGGGGACGGTGTGGTGGCCCGGGTCGGGGGCGGGGAAGCGACCGCTGCGCAGCAGCTCGGTGCAGCGCAGCTCCAGCGAGACGATCTCGGGCTCGGTGAGCAGCTCGGCCAGGGCCTCGCAGCCGTCGGTGAGGACCCGTCCCACCAGGGCCCGCTCCTCCTCGGTGAGCTCCTCGTCGGCCCAGCCCCACAGCAGGGTGCGCAGCTTCGGGGCGGGGTGGAAGGTCAGCCCGTGGTCGACGCCGAACAGGTGCCCGTGCCGGGTGAGGATGTGACCGCCCTTGCGGTCGGCGTTGTTGGCCACCGCGTCGAACAGGGCCAGCCGCCGCAGCCGCGGGTCGTCGGCGTGCACCACGACGACCTCCTCACCGCGCGCGCCCAGACCCTCGAGCACGGCGAACCAGCCCGGCCGCTCGGCCTGCTCCAGCGGCACCAGGTCGACCACCTCGTCATCGGCCTCGTCGTCGCGCACCCAGGCCTGCAGCGAGCCCGGCCCGAGCGGGCCCTCGACCAGCACCGTGCGCGGCACCACGTCGAAGCCGGCGACCCGGGAGAGCTCGTGGGCCGCGACCTCGCGCAGCCCGAGGGTGCGGTCGGGGAAGTCCCACAGCGGACGCTCCCCCGCGGTCGGCTTGTAGACGCACAGCACCCGCTCGTCACCGCGCTCCAGCCGGGACAGGAAGGTGCCGTTGGAGGCCGTGGGCAGCCGCCCGATGAGCTCCAGCTCGCCCGAGCCCAGGTCGACGGTGAGGGGGTCGACCTCGCTGAGGCCGTCCAGCAGCTCCGACAGCTCCCCGGTCTCCTCGCTCAACTCGTCTGGACCCAGCCGCTCAGAACAGCGGTCGCCGGTAGCCGTTGGCGCGCGGGCACACGTGGCCCTCGGCGTCCATCGGCTGCAGGCAGAACGGGCAGCTGGGACGTCCGGCCGAGACCACGGCGTTGGCGCGGGCCACGAAGTCGCGGGCGGTGCGCGGGGTGATCCGCACCACGAAGACCTCCTCGGCGCGCTCCTCCTCCACCGCCTGCACCATCTCCGCCTCGACATCGGGGTCGGCCTCGGTGAGGTCGAGACCGGACACCTCGGCGTCCGTGCTGGAGAACATCTCGATGACGATCTTGTCGTCGTCGGCGTCCCAGGCGATGGTCATGGTGCCGACCCGGAACTCCTCGGTGATCGGGGCGTCCAGCGGCTGGTTGTCGTCGGGGACGTCGCGCGGCGGCGGCACCTCGACCCGTCCGCCGGTGCGCCGGACGACCTCCTCGAGCACCCGCTCCAGGTGCTCGGCCAGCACCGAGACCTGCTGCTTCTCGCACGCCACGCTGGTGATCCGGTTGCCCTCACGGGCCTGCAGGAAGAAGGTGCGTTCCCCCGGGGAGCCCACGGTGCCGGCGACGAAGCGGTCCGGGGCCTCGTAACGGTGTACGACGATCGCCATACCGAGCAGCCTACGTCGTCGGCGCGGAGGCGAGGCGGTCCCGCTGGGGGCTGGTCACTCCTGGCTGCCCAGGCCGCCGCCGACCGCGGCGTCGGCGGGGGGCTTGCGGCGGCCCCTGCGCCGTGGCGGCTGCAGACCCGACAGGTCGCCGGAGGTGGTGTTGGTGGAGACGACGAACGGTCGGCCGGCGCTGTAGCGGACCACCGAGATGGAGGCCGGGTCGACCACGATCCGCTGGAAGGCGTCCAGGTGCATGCCGAGGGCGTCGGCCAGGATCGCCTTGATGACGTCACCGTGGCTGACCGCCACCCAGACCGCCTCGTCACCGACGCTGGCGGCCAGCGCGGCGTCGCGCTCGCGGACGCAACCGACGGCCCGGGCCGACATCTCGGTCATCGACTCCCCGTCGGGGAAGCGGACCGCCGACGGGGTCTGCTGCACGGTCGCCCACAGCTTCTCCTTGGCCAGCTCCTTGAGCGGACGCCCGGACCAGGCGCCGTAGCCGCACTCGGTGATCCTGGCGTCGGTGACCACCTCGACGGGCTGCTCGCGGCCCTCGGTGAGGAGCTGGCTGGTGTGCTTGCAGCGGCGCAGCGGCGAGGTGACCACCTGGGTCAGCGGCAGCCCGGCGATCCGCTGCGCGGCGGCCTGGGCCTGCTGGACGCCGACCTCGTCCAGGTCCACCCCCGGGGTCCGGCCGGCCAGCACGCCGGTGCGGTTGGCGGTGGTGCGGCCGTGGCGGACCAGGAGCAGCGTCGTCATGGCGGCGAGCCTACGTGCGGGCCGGGGTCGGGCGTCCGGGGTGAGGTGGTCGGTCGATCAGGCGGCGGACGTCCGGGCGGCGCCGACGGCGGTGAGGAGCTGGCGGTAGCCGACCTCGGGGTCGGTGTCCACGTCGTCCAGCACCACCGTGGCCGGGCGGGCGGCGACGACCGCCCGGATGGCGGCGTCGGCCTCGGCGACGAGCCCGGCCGGGTCATCGACCGGTGCAGCGACCTCGGCGGCGTCGCGGCCCGTCCCGGCCCGCTCGGTGAAGCGGGCCACCGCGACGGGCAGCGGGGTGCGCAGCACCGTCTCGACGAACGGCACCCCGGCCTCCTCCGCGAGTCCGGCGAGCTGCTCGACGAACGGGAGCCGGCCGAGGTACTGCGGCACGACCACGTCGTGGCCCTGCTCCAGGGCGACCGCGCTCATCGCCAGCGCGATCCGGCGGGCCAGGCGTCCGGCGTCGGCCGAGTGGTCCTGCCAGGCTCCGAGCAGGGCGCGGACCAGGTCGACGTCGAGCACCAGGGTGAGCGGGTGCTCGGCGGCGTAGCGGCGGGCCAGTGTCGACTTGCCCGCGCCCGGGACGCCGTTGAGCAGGATCAGGCAGGGCACGGAGGTCAGGCTAGCGACCGGAGTGGGCGCAGCCGCGGGAGTCAGCCGCGGGCCCGTGGCCGCGGCGCCGGTCGCGTCACCCGGACCCGGACGTCACGGGCAGTCGTCCTGCTGGGGAGCGCCGGCGAACCGGTCGAGCGTCCACTGCTCGAGGTCGGCGTTGAGCGGGGAGTCGGGCTCGAGCACACCCATGTGCGACCGGTCCGGGTACCGCGTGTAGCGCAGCGGGTGGCCGGCGGAGCACAGCCCGGCCACGTAGGCGTCCTGCAGGCGCGCCGGGATGACCTCGTCGGTGGTCCCGTGCGCGAGGAACAGCGGAGCCGTCCAGGGCCCCGTCGCGACGTTCTGCCGCAACCGCCGGCCGATCGCCCCGGCCGAGGGGTCGCCGGCGAGGATCGGGACGTCGCGAGAGACAGCGACACCGGTCAGGACGGTGACCAGCGTGCCTGGTTCGCTGGTGCAGCGGGCGGCGGCCTCACGCACCAGGGCGCGAGCCGCCGGGGTGGCGTCGTCGAGGGAGACGTCGGGATAGGTGCGGCTGTAGGCGGTCAGCACGAAGGAGATGCCCAGGCTGGCACCGAGGGCACCGGGATGGGACGTGACCACCTCGGCCAGCGCCAGCGGGTCGCTGGCGGCCGACAGCGCGGCGGTGCCGAGGACGTCGAGGTCGGGGGCGTACGTCGGCGCCAGCTGTCCGGCCCACAGGGCGGCGTGCCCACCCTGGGAGTGGCCCCAGACCACCGTCTGCGGGGCGAGGTCGACGTCGTCGACCTGGTGCGCGGCCCGCACCGCGTCCAGCACCGAGCGTGCCTCGCCCTGCCCGATGAGGTAGGGGAAGTCCCCTTCGGTCCCCTGCCCGGTGTAGTCGGTGGCGACCATCCCCCAGCCGTTGCGTGCGAGGGAGTCCATCGCCGGCATCCCCTCGGTCGAGATGGCGTCCGGCCCCAGGCTGGGTGCGCAGGCGCGGGCGACGCCGACCGTGCCGTGCGCCCAGGCGATGAGCGGGACCGGCCGGCCGGTCGAGGTGGCGGGCACCGCGAGGACGGCGCTGGCCAGGGCGGGCACCCCGTCGTCGGCGGTCGTGGTGTAGAGGATCCGCTGGGCGCTCAGCCCCGGCGGGAGGTCGCCCTCGTACGGCGCGGTCCGGAGCAGCTGCCCGGGGGTGGCGGGGACGTCCTCGGGTGCGTCGTAGAAGGCGTCCAGCACGGGTGCGCCGTGCCGCAGGTGCACGCTGAGGACGAGGCAGGAGATCGCCACGACCAGCACGGCCGCTGCCCCCGCCCATCGCAGTCCGGGTCGCCCGACGTGCCTGCTGCGGTCGGACGTCCGGGCGCCGACCGTCGAGCTGCCGTCGGGCCGATCCGCCGGACCTGCTGTGGCCGCCCTCCACAGCAGGGAGAGCCCGAACCCGGCGGTGCGCACACCGAACAGGAACGCGACGACCAGCAAGGTGACGTCCGGCCACAGCAGTGCCAGCAGACCGAACGCGATCTCGGATAGCCCGAGCACCGCGGCGAGCACCCGTTCGCCACGTGCACCGCGCCGCACCCGCAGCAGACCCGAGAGGCCCGTGAGGAGCAGGAGCAGCCCCACGGAGGGTCCCAGCAGCTGCAGGCTGCGGCCGAGCCAGACCAGCACGGCCAGGCCGGCGAGGATCCATGCGGTGGCCGTGAGCAGCGTGCGCACTGGTGGAGCCCCGCGACGGGCGATGAGGTCTCCGGCACCGGAGGTGATGCAGCTGACGCCGATGTAGACACCGAGGAGCGTCAGCGAGCTCAGGGGCCGCAGCGCCAGCGCCGCGCCGAGCGTCGTGGTCACGAGGCCGGTGAGCACCAGCACCCATCGAGGGGCACCGGCCAGGAGCGACGGCAGCGCCCGGACCCGCCTGCTCACGAGGCGGTGGGTCCTCGGGGTCGGCACCCTGGTCAGGCTAGGGGCTCGCCCCGCCGGTGCCCAGCGACTGCACCGATCCCCTCACGGGCTCGACCGGGACGCGCGGCCGGGCGACGATGGGTTCGTGGATGCACGAGCCGAGGTCGTCGACCGCTACCGCCGCTACCTCGCCGCCTGCAACCGGCGGGACTGGGTCGAGCTCGGCACCCACGTGGCCGACACGGTGCGGGTCAACGGTGTCGTGCGCTCGCGCGAGCAGTACATCGCCGACGTGGTGCGGACGGTGACCGTGTTCCCCGACTACACCTGGGAGCTGCAGCGCACCGTCGTCGAGGGCGAGTGGTTGGCGGTCCGGCTGCGCGGCACCGGCACCCGGATGGCCGAGTTCCTCGGCGCGCCCGGGGACGGCTCGCAGGTGGAGACCGACGAGCTCGACCTGTACCGATTCGTCGACGGGCTCGTCGTCGAGGTGGAGGGCACCGCCGACAACGCCCGGCTGAGGTCATGACCCCGTCCGTGGGGTGAGCTCCCGCAGCGCCCGGGCCAGCAGGGTGACCAGCTCGTCGACCTCGGACCCGCTGATCACCAGCGGCGGCCCGAGCAGGACGGCGTCACCGGACGTCCCGTCGGCGCAGCCGGCCGCCGGGTAGAGCAGCAGACCGAGCTCCTTCGCGGTGGCCACCAGCCGCTCGGTCAACCGCTCCGACCGCGGGAGCGGACGGCGGCTCTCCCGGTCCGCCACCAGCTCGACCCCGACCAGCAGACCGGCACCGCGGACGTCCCCGACCAGCGGGTGGTCGGCCAGCTCTCCCTCCAGCGCCGCCCGCAGCTGGCGCCCCCGCACCTCCGCCGCCTCGACCAGACGCTCCTCCTCCAGGCAGCGCAGCACCGCCAGCCCGGTCGCCGCCCCGACCAGGTGGTGGGAGTAGGTGAACCCGTGCACGAACCCGCCCTCGCGCAGGCTCTCGGCCACCTCCCCGCTCGCCACCGCCAGCCCGAGCGGCCAGTAGCCCGACGCCGCGCCCTTGCCGGCGGTCAGCAGGTCCGGCCGCAGGCCGAAGTGCTCGCTGGCGAACCAGCGTCCGGTCCGGCCGAACCCGGTCATCACCTCGTCGGCGACCACCAGCACCCCGTGCCGCCGGCACACCTCTCCCACCGCCGGCCAGTAGTCCTCCGGCGGGACGCAGGCCGCCAGACCCGCACCGGCGACCGGCTCGGCGACGAAGGCGGCCACCCGCTCCGGCCCGACCCCGGCCAGCGTGCGCTCCAGCTGTCCGGCGTGCCAGCGGCCGCAGCGCACCGGGTGGTCGGGGTTCGGGCAGCGGTACTCCTGCGGGGTGCTGGTGTGCACCGCGTGCGACAGCCACGGCTCGTACGGCGCGCGCAGCCCGACCCGTCCGGAGACGTCGAGGGCCCCGCGGGTGTTGCCGTGGTAGGAGTGCCGCCGCCCGACCACCACCGAGCGGTCCTCACCGCGGGCCAGGTGGAAGGCCCGGGCCATCTTCAGCGCGGTCTCCACCGCCTCGCTGCCGCCCGAGACCGGGTAGATGCGGGCGTCGGCCACCGGCAGCCGCGCGGCCAGCGCGTCGGCGTACCCGTCCAGCACGTCGGCGCCGAACGCGGTGCCGTGCACGTAGGCCACCCGTCTGGCCTGCTCGGCGGCGGCCTCCACCACCGCGGTGCGGCCGTGCCCGACCCCCACGACGACCGCCCCACCGGCGGCGTCGAGGTAGCGCCGTCCGTCGGTGCCCACCACGTGCACGCCCTGGGCGGAGTCCACCCGTGGCAGATCCTCACCGCGGGCGAGCAGGTGGGCGCTGGCCACCTACCGGCCTCCCCCGGCCGCGGTCGCCGGGCGTCCCGGACCTCCGGCGGGCAGGTCGGGGCCGACGGTCTCCGCCACCTCGCCGACCGCCTCGCCGACGATCCGCAGCGCGGTCTCCACCTGCTCGGCGGTGACGACCAGCGGCGGCGACATCCGCACCACGTCCTCCCCGGCCTCCAGCACCAGCAGCCCGCGCTGGAAGCAGGCCTGCTGCACCATCGCGGCCACCGGTCCGCTGGACAGCTGCACCCCGATCATCAGCCCGACCCCGCGGACGTCGACCACCACGTCCGGGTGCCGCTCGGCGATCTCGCGAAGCCCTCCCAGCACCCGCTCCCCCACCGTGGCGACGTGCTCGAGCAGACCCTCCTCCTCGATCACCGCCAGGGTGGCCAGTGCCGCCGCGCACGGCACCGGGCTGCCGCCGTAGGTCGAGCCGTGGGTGCCGGTGCCCCAGCTCTCCATCAGCTCGGCCCGGGCCACGAAGGCCCCGAGCGGGAGCCCTGAGGCCAGCCCCTTGGCGCTGATCAGCACGTCGGGCTCGACCCCGGTGTGCTCGATCGCCCACATCCGTCCGGTGCGACCCATCCCGCACTGCACCTCGTCGGCCACCAGCAGGATCTGGTGCTCGTCGCACACCTCGCGCAGCCGCCGCAGCCAGCCCTCGGCGGGCACGATGTAGCCGCCCTCGCCCTGGATCGGCTCGACGAACACCGCAGCCACCTCGCGCGGGTCGACGTCGTGGCGGAACAGCCGCTCCAGCGCCTCGAAGGTGGCGGTGTCGGGCTCGCCGGCGGCGACCTTGGCCGGGTCGGCGTAGGGCACGTGGTGCACCCCGGGCAGCAGCGGACCGAACCCGGCGTGGTACTTCGCCTTGGACGAGGTGAGGCTGAGCGCGCCGTAGGTGCGTCCGTGGAAGGCGCCGTAGAAGCTGACCACCTCCGAGCGGCCGGTGGCGTGACGCACCAGCTTGAGCGCACCCTCGACCGCCTCCGCGCCGGAGTTGGTGAGGAACACCCGGGTGGGACCGCTGATCGGCGCGACCCGCGCCAGCGCCTCGGCGGTCTCGGAGTAGATCGGCAGGAAGAAGTCGCTGGCCGAGTAGTGCAGCAGCTCCCCGGCCTGCTGCCGCACCGCCGCGACCACCCGTGGGTGGGCGTGGCCGGTGGCGTTGACGGCGATCCCGGCGTTGAAGTCGAGGAAGAGGTTGCCGTCGACGTCCTCCAGCACGCTGCCCGACCCCCGGAGCGGCGCGAACGGGTAGGCCCGCGGCAGGGACGGGCTGGTCACCGCGTGGTCGCGCTGGACCACCTCTCCGGTGCGCGGGCCGGGCAGCTCGGTCCGCAGGTCGGGGACGGGACGTCCGTCGAAGGGGGTCATCGGCTCTCCTGTCGGGATGTCGGTGGACGGGTCGGAGCGGCGGGTCGGGGCGTCGGTCGTCGTCACCGCTGCACCACCGTCTGGGACTGCTCGCGCATGAACTGCATCAGGTAGTACACGCCACCACCGGCCTTGCCCGAGGAGCCGGACCCCTTCCAGCCGCCGAACGGCTGGATCCCGGGCCAGGCGCCGGTGGTCGCACCGGCTGGCCGGTTCACGTAGACCACCCCGGCCTCGATGGTGTCGAGGAAGCGCTGGATCTCCACCTCCTCGCCCGAGAACAGCCCGGCCGTCAGCCCGAACACGGTGTCGTTGGCGTGGGCCACCGCCTGCTCCAGCCCGTCCACGGGCACCACCGCGACGAAGGGCAGGAACAGCTCGGTGGACAGCAGCGGGTCGGACGGGTCGAGGTCGGTGACGACGGTCGGCGCCACGTAGTGCCCGGGCAGCCGCTCCTCGGTGAGGACGTCCCCGCCGGCGACCACACGACCGCGCTCGCGGGCGGCGGCGACGGCCTCGCGGAAGCGGTCCACCGCGGCCGCGTCGACCACCGGGCCCATGAAGGTGTCGCGCTCCAGCGGGTCGCCCACCACCACGTCGCCGGCCCGGACCACCAGCCGCGCCACGAAGTCGTCGTGCACCGCGCGGTCGACGTAGACCCGCGAGCAGGCCGAGCACTTCTGCCCGCCGAACCCGAACGCGGAGCGCGCCACCCCCTGGGCGGCCGCGTCGAGGTCGGCCGAGGCGGTGACCACGGCCGGGTTCTTGCCGCCCATCTCGGCGATCACCGGACGCGGCCACGGCGTGCTCGCCGCCCCCAGCACCTGCATCCCCACCTCGTAGGAGCCGGTGAAGGTCAGCCCGGCCACGTCGGGCGAGCCGACCAGGGCCCGGCCCTGCTCGTCCCCGCCGGGGACCAGCCGCACCACCCCGGCGGGCAGCTCGTCGCGCAGCACCTCGAACAGCCGCCACGCGGTGGCGGTGCCCTGGAGGCTCGGTTTCACCACCACGGTGTTCCCGGCCACCAGGGCGGCCGCGGTGGGACCGGCGGCCAGCGCCATCGGGAAGTTGAACGGGCTGATCACGCCCCACACCCCGTGCGGACGCAGCACGCTGCGGGTCCGCTCGGTGTCGGACAAGCTGTCCATCGGCCGGCTGTAGCCGTCGGCGGCCTCCATCAGGTCGCTGTAGTAGCGGAAGAAGACCGCGGCCTCCTCGACGTCGCCGAGCGCCTCCAGCCGGTTCTTGCCGACCTCGATGGTCATCAGCGCGGCCAGCTCGTCGGCGCGGTCGCTGATGACGTCGGCGCAACGGCGCAGCAGCGCGATCCGCTCCTGCCAGGGGGTCGCCGCCCAGCCGGGGTAGGCCTGCTTCGCCGCGGCCACCGCCGCCTGCACGGCCCGGGGCGAGGCCGGGCGCACGGTGCAGACCACGACCGCCGGGTCGGCGGGGCTGCGCACCTCCACGGGCTCCCCGGGCTCGGGGTCCTCCGCTACCGCGACCTCCTCACCCAGCCGGGCCCGGGCGCGGCGGACGCCGTCCTCGTAGGCGGTGTGCAGCTCCTCGTTGTCGGCGGTGAGCGTGGCGTAGGTGATGCGGGCGGCCACGGGCGTCCCCTTCCCTCGGCGGTGAGCAAAGATCAACGGTCGTCGAGCCGTGCTGCGACGAAAGATCTCGCGATCAGGCTCTTGCGCCGGACTCTATCCCGTCCGACGGCTCGCCGGGAGGGGTCGGGCCGGGTCACAGCACGTGGTAGCGGCCTCGGTGGTGCACCAGCCCCGCCGTCCCCGGGCCGACCTCGGCCCGCAGCACCTCCGCGCGTACGAGCAGCGCCCAGCCGACCCCGGGCACCGGGTCGGTCCGCACCACCGCCTCCAGCCACCCCGCCGCCCCGTCGAGCCGCGGCCCGGCCTCGCCGTCATGCCACTCCCCGGTGCGGAACGGCCCGCCCGGCGACGGCGCGACCCGGGCGAAGGCGTCGGCGACGCCGCCCTGGCCGGCGGCCAGCAGGTTGACCACCAGCGACGTCCCGGGCTCCAGCACGGCGGCCAGGTCGCTGTCGGGGTCGAGCAGCCCGACCACCTCGGCCGGGTCGCCGTCGGCCACCAGCACCGAGCTCAGCGTCCAGCCCTCCCGGGCGGGACCCCGGCCGGTGGTCCAGACGGTGACCGGCTGCGGCAGCCGGCCCCGGAGCCGGCGCAGCGGGTCGCGCTCCTCCTCCGGGGTGGCGAACGGGTGCTCGCTGTGGATCGTCACACCCGCCAGTGTGCCGTCCGGCCCGTCCGACCGGAGTAGCGGTCGCGGGCAGGCGGGGTGGCACCGCGGGCCGAGACCGCGCGTGCCGGGCGCGCCGGGACGTCTGCTGCCCCTACTGTGGGCGCCGGCCCGCGACCAGCGGGGCTCCGGACGAGCAGCGAGGGATGTGCGATGTCGTGGTGGGACGCCCTGATCCTGGGGATCGTGCAGGGACTGACGGAGTTCCTGCCGATCTCCTCCAGCGCCCACCAGTCGATCGTCGGGCAGCTGATCGGCGGTGAGGACCCCGGCTCGGCGTTCACCGCGATCACCCAGCTCGGCACCGAGGCCGCGGTGGTCGTCTACTTCGCCCGCGACATCGCCCGGATCATCAGCCGCTGGTTCGGCTCGCTGGCCGGACGGGTGCCCAAGGACGACCCGGACGTCCGGATGGGCTGGCTGGTGATCATCGGCTCGGTGCCGATCGTGGTGCTCGGCCTGCTCTTCCAGGACGCCATCGACTCCGCGCTGCGCAACCTGTGGATCACCGTCGCCATGCTGGCCGGGTTCGGCGTGGTGATCGGGATCGCCGACCGGCTGGCCCGCAACGTCAAGCCGCTGGAGTCGATCAGCTGGCGCGACGGCGTGCTGATGGGTCTCGCGCAGTCGCTGGCGCTGGTGCCGGGCGTGTCGCGCTCCGGCGCCACCATCGCCGCCGGGCTGGCGCTGGGCTACACGCGTGAGGCCGCGGCACGGTACTCGTTCCTGCTGGCGATCCCGGCGGTGCTGGGCTCCGGCTTCTACAAGCTCACCGACATCGGCACCGACCCCGTGCCGCCGGCCTGGGGGCCGATCGTGCTGGCCACCGTGGTGTCGTTCGTCGTCGGGTTCGCGGTGATCGCGTGGCTGCTGCGCTTCATCAGCACCCACACCTTCCTGCCGTTCGTCATCTACCGGATCGCACTGGCGGCGGGAGTGGCGGTGCTGCTGCTCACCGGCGTCCTGGAGCCGCTGCCGACGGGCTAGGCCGGCCCGAGGTCGGCGTGCGCGGCGGCCAGCTCGGTGAGCGCCTCGCACTTGGCCTCCACCGAGCCCGCGAACGGCGTCACCGTGCAGGTGGTGACGCCGCTGTCGCGCAGCTCGCGCAGCCGGGTGGTGAGCCGGGGCCGGTCGCCGAGCAGCGAGGTGCGGTCGATGAACTCGGTCGGCACGGCCGCGGCGGCCTCGCGGTGGCGACGGTCCAGGAACAGCTCCTGCACGCGCCTCGCCTCCTCGGCGTACCCCATCCGCGCCGCGAGCGCGTTGTAGAAGTTCTGCTCCCGGCTGCCCATGCCGCCGACGTACAGGGCGGCGTGCGCCCGCACCGGGTCGGCGCAGGCGGCGACGTCGGGGCCGACCACGAGCGGCACGGTCGGCACCACGTCGAACCCCTCCAGACCGAGCCCCCGCTCCGCCCGGCCGGCGGCGATCGCGGCGAGCTGCTCCCCGGCGTGGTCGGCCGAGTAGAAGACGGCCAGCCAGCCGTCGGCGCGCTCCCCGGCCAGCCGCAGGTTCCGCGGGCCGACCGCGGCCAGGTAGACCGGTACCGGCCGGGTGGGCCGGACGGTCAGCCGCAGCGCCTTGCCCGGCCCGTCGGGCAGCGGCAGGTGGTGGTGGCGCCCGTCGTAGCGCACCGTCTCCCCGCGCAGCGCCGCGCCGACCACGTCCAGGTACTCCCGGGTGCGTTCCAGCGGGGCGGCGAACCGCACCCCGTGCCAGCCCTCGGAGACCTGAGGGCCCGACACCCCGAGCCCGAGCCGGAACCGGCCGCCGCTGAGGACGTCCAGGCTGGCGGCGGTCATCGCCGTCATCGCCGGGGTGCGGCCCGGGATCTGCATCACCGCCGACCCGAGCTCGATCCGCGAGGTCTGCCCGGCCAGCCAGGCCAGCACCGTGGGCGAGTCCGAGCCGTAGGCCTCCGCGGCCCACACCACGGCGAACCCGAGCTCCTCGGCGTGGCGGGTCAGCCGCAGCTGGCCGGCCGGGTCGTCGCCGGCCACCAGGTATCCCAGGTTCAGTCCCAGCCGCATGACGGCCAACCTAACGCGTCCAGTCGTCCGGCCCCGTTAGGGTGCGGGCCCATGCGGCAACGATCGGTAGGGGCCTCCGGCCTCCGGGTGTCCCGGCTCGGGCTGGGCACCCTGACCTGGGGCCGAGACGTCTCCGCGGCGACGGCCGAGCAGCTGCTCACCACCTTCGTCGAGGCCGGCGGCTCGCTGCTCGACACCGCCGGCGCCTACGGCAACGGCGACGCCGAGACCATGATCGGCGACATGCTCGGCCGGGTGGTCGACCGCGACGACCTGGTCCTCGCCACCAAGGCCGGGTTCGGCGTCCGCGACGGCGAACGGGTCGTCGACACCTCCCGGCGGGCGCTGCTGCGCGACCTGGACGCCTCGCTGCGCCGGCTCCGCGTCGACCACGTGGACCTGTGGCAGGTACACGCCTGGGGCGAGGCCCCGATCGAGGAGACCCTGGCGGCCCTCGACATGGCCGTCAGCTCGGGCCGGGTCGGCTACGTCGGCGTCTCCAACTACGTCGGCTGGCAGACCGCGCAGGCCGCCACCTGGCAGCGGGCGGTGCCCGGGCGGTGCCCGGTGGTCAGCACCCAGGTGGAGTACTCCCTGCTCGCCCGGCGCGCCGAGATCGAGGTGCTGCCGGCCGTCCGGGCCTTCGAGATGGGCTTCTTCCCCTGGTCCCCGCTGGGCCGCGGGGTGCTCACCGGCAAGTACCGCACCGGCACCCCGCGGGACTCCCGCGCCGCCTCGGAGCACTTCGCCTGGTTCGTCGAGCCCTACCTGGAGCCGCGCTCGCGCGCGGTGGTGGAGGCGGTGGCGCGCGCTGCGGAGGGCCTCGACCTCACCCCGCTGCAGGTGGCCCTGCTGTGGGTGCGCGACGCCCCCTCGGTGACCGCTCCGCTGCTCGGCGCCCGCACGGTCTCCCAGCTCAAGGCGTGCCTCAGCACCGAGCCGCTGGACCTGCCCGAGGAGATCGCCCGCGCGCTGGACGACGTCAGCGGCGGGCCGCTGCCGGCCCGCGACCTCGACGGCCCGGGCCCGCCCGGTCCGTCCGCCCGCTGAGCGGTCGACCCCGTGCCGCGGACCAGCCGGCGGGCCGTCTCGCACGACCGGTTCGACCAGCGCGAGGGCGGCTGGACCACGGTGCTGCTGCACCCTCACGCCTCACCGGACCGGCAGGAGTGCCCGGGAGCTCAGGCCACCCGGCGCATCCGGATGATCTTGCGCCGCATCCACGCCTCACGGGTGCCGTCGCGGTAGCGGCGCAGCCGGGCGAGCTCCCAGCCGCCGTACTCGGCGTGGTCGGTGAGCAGGCGGCGGACGGCGTTGCGGGAGAGGTCGCGATCGAGCCGGACCCGCCGCTCCTCGTACTCCACGGCTGTCAGCGACATGTCGGGAAGGTTACCCAAGGCCGACACCACGGGCCGCAGCGCACGCCGGGCGGACCGGACGCACCTCAGCCGAGGCGGTGGTGCACCCAGACGTTGGGCTCGACGTAGACGGCGTGGTCCTGGGCGGTGTCGACGTGCACCGGCACCAGAGCGCCGGGGACGACCTGCGGGCCGTCGGTGTCGAGGGCCAACCCGGTCCAGGCCCGCCACTGCGCCAGCGTGCCGGGGATCGTCATCGACAGCGGCGCCACCCCGGCCAGCACCCCGCCGGCCCGCGCGTGCACCCGGATCCAGGGGTCGGCCGGCAGCCCGTCGGGACGCTGCCGGTGCACGTACTCGGCGAACGGCGTGGTCGGCTCGGCGGCCTTCGCGGCCGGACGCACCGGCGCCAGCAGGTCGACCACCCCGGCCCGGGCGCAGCGCTCCCGCGCGGCGGCGAGCAGCACCCGGCTCAGCCCGCGGGAGCGGTGCTGCGGG
>NZ_QPKK01000359.1 GCF_003344635.1 Desertihabitans aurantiacus | reverse complement strand
CCAGTCGGCGCCCCGCATACGCCGCCGGGTCTCGGCGACCGCTGCCGCGACCGCCTCCGGCGCGATCCGGGCGGAGTGCGCGGTGGCGTCGCGCAGCTGCTGGTCCACCACCTGCTCCGGGGGCAGCCGGCGCAGGCCGCGTGCCACCAGGGCGCCGACGCCCGGCAGGCGCAGCGCCAGCAGCCGCAGCGCGAGGGGGACGTCCAGCGCCCCGCGGTCGAGCCGGGGCACCGGCGGGCTGAGCAGGACCAGCCGTTCGACCAGGTCGGGCCGGCGTGCGGTCAGCAGCAGGGCGAGCACTCCGCCGAGGGAGTGACCCACCAGCACCACCGGTCGTCGGCACACCTGCGTGAGGAAGGTCTCCAGCACCCGCAGGTCGTCCTCGATCGCGTCCCCCCGCGCCCGGCTGCGGCTCGCGCCGTGGCCGACCAGGTCGACGGCACGGACGCGGCCGCGGTGGCTGAGCAGCGGCGCCACCAGCCCCCAGTTCAGCGCCGAGCCGCCGAGGCCGTGGACGCAGACCAGGACCGGTCCGTCGGCCGGACCGGCGAAGTCCAGGTAGTGCACGGGTCCGCCGATGTCGACGGTGCGGGACGTCGCGGACGGCGGCCAGCCGCTCGACGGACTGTCGTCGTGCTCTCCGGGCCGGCGGGGGACCGCCGGGTCCCCGGTCGTGGTGTCCTCGCTCATCAGTTCCTTCCGCTCCGGCGACCACGTCCCCCCGTCCGTGGCCGACCTGGGGGAACTCTGACCGGACCGGCTTGCAGGATGCTTGCAGACCCCGTCGGCGCTCCCCGCTCCGAACCACACCCCAGCCGGGGCCGCCGTGCAAGACTTCGCTGTGCCAGTCGGAGGCGCCAGGGACGCGGTGGTCAGCGGTGCCGGTCGGCGTCCGCGTGCGGCCCCGACCGGGCCGGACGCCGACCGCCAGCCGCTCGTCCGGCTGCTCGGACCCGTGCAGGCGGTGGTGGCGGGTCGACCCGTCGCCTTCCCCTCCCCGAAGGCCCGTGCGCTCTTCGCCCGACTGGCCCTGGAGCCGGGTCGGACGGTGTCGGTCACCCGGCTGCTGGAGTGGTTGTGGGGCGACGACCCGCCCGACACCGCCACCGCCACCCTGCAGGCCTACGTGTCGCGGCTGCGCCGGGTCCTGGGTGACGGTGTCGACCCGTCGGCCGCCGTGGCCGACGTCCTGCGGATCCGCCGCCGGCCGCCGGGCTACGTCCTCGATGCTCCCCACCTGGCGGTGGACACCGAGCTCTTCGACAGGCTGTCGGCGGCGGCCGAGGAGCAGCTGGACGCCGACCCCCACGCCGCGGTGGCGCTGTCGCGTCGCGCCCTCGGCCTGGTCCGCGGCGAACCGCTGTCCGACGTCGTCGACCAGCTGCCGCCGAGCGGGGCGGCGGAGGTCCACCGGCTGGTCGAGCAGGTCCTCAGCACCCGGGAGCGCCACGTCGACGCCCTGCTCAGGACCGGCGACGCCGAGACGGCCCTGCTGCAGACGATCGACCTGCTCACCGAGCACCCGCTCCGCGAACGCTCCCAGGCGCTGCACCTGCTGGCGCTCTCCCGGTGCGGTCGGCAGGCGGAGGCGGTGGCGGCCTACGACCGCTTCCGACGGCGGCTGGGCGCCGAGCTCGGGATCGAGCCGGGCCCCCGGCTGCGCCGTCTGCACGTGCGCCTGCTGCAGCAGGACGCCTCTCTGGAGCCGGCTCCGGTGCGGTCGTCCGGCACGACCGGCACCGCCGCGGGCGTGACCGACGACCCGACCGACCTCAGCATCGGCCGGGACGTCCCGCTGGGACGTCTGGACGCGGCTCTGGCCGCAGCCGAGGACGGCCGGGGGTCGGTGTGGCTGGTGACCGGCGAGGCGGGGATCGGCAAGACCACGCTGTGCCGGGACGTGGCGGCGCGGGCCCGGCGCAGGGGTTGGTCGACCGTGTGGGGCCGGGGGCGGGATCCGGCCGGCACGAACCACTCCTACCGGCTGTGGACGCCGGTGCTGCGCGCGCTGCCGGAGCTGTCCGGTCACCCCGGCTCGGACGTCCTCGCCGGCGCGGCTCCCGACCCGGCGGCCCTGCCGGCGGCCTCGCTGCCGGCCTCCCGAGCCGCCCTGCACGGGGATCTCGCCGAGCTGCTCGCCGACCGGGCCCGCCGGCGGCTGCTGGTCGTCCTCGAGGACCTGCAGGAGGCCGACCCGCTGTCGCTGGAGCTGCTGGGCGCGGTCGTCGAGGCGGCGGCAGGCTCGTCCCTGGTGCTCCTGTGCACCCTGCGCGCGCCCGGGCCGTCCGCCTCCCCGGCCCTCACCGGACTGCTGGGGCGGCTGGTCGGCCCGGACTCCCACCAGATCCGGCTGACCGGCTTGCCGCCCGACCACGCCAAGATGCTGCTCACCCGGCGGCTGCGGCAGCCGGTGGACGCCGACCGCGTCGACGCGGTCGCCGCCAGGGCTGAGGGAAACCCCTTCTTCCTGGTCGAGCTGGCCCGTCTGCTCGACGAGCGTCCCGCCGCCGCCCCGACCGACCCGGCCGGGGACGTCCCGACCACGGTGGTGGCGGTGCTGCGGGACCGGCTCGCCGCCCTGAGCCCCCGCACCCGACGTCTCCTCGAGGTGTCCGCGGTCGTGGGCCGGGAGGCCGGGTTCACCGTGCTGGAGCAGGTCAGCGGCCTGTCCGCCACCGACCTGGACGCGGCCCTGGCCGAGGCCGTGGAGACCGGGTTCGTCACCGAGCAGCTGCTGCCCGCGCCGCGGGTCTGCTTCACCCACGGCCTGGTCCACGAGGCCCTCTACGCGCAGCTGCGGCCGGTGGCGCGCGCCCGGTGGCACGCGGCCGTCGGCATCGAGCTGGCCACCGGTCGCCACCACACCAGCGTCGACGAGCTCGCCCACCACCTGCTGCTCGGTGCCGAGGTCGCCGGTCCGGCGGCCGCGCTCCCGGCGCTGCTGCAGGCCTCGCGGCGGGCCGCCGCCCAGACGGCCCTGGAGCACGCGGAGCGGTTGCTGCGGCAGGCGCTGGCGCTGACCACCCGGCTGCCGGCCGGCGCCGAGCGCGACC
>NZ_QPKK01000358.1 GCF_003344635.1 Desertihabitans aurantiacus | reverse complement strand
GCGCGGTCCGCGTCCGTCGGTGGTGCAGGTCACCAAGATCCGCTGAGGACCAGCTCGACCGCCGAGGGGCGGGTGCGGACCCCGGGGTCCGCGCCCGCCCCTCGGCGTCTTCGCCGTGCCCGCGTCGCCGGCGCTCGGCTAGCCTCCCCGGATGCGGGCGGACGAGGGGAGGGCGCGGCGGATGCGGGTGTGGGGTGCGTTGGGAGCGGCGATCGTCAGCGAGGTGGCGGCGGCGCTCGCCCTGAAGGCGGCCCTGGACCACCCGGCGTGGTACGTGCTCGTGGTCGCCGGCTACCTCACCGCCTTCACCCTGCTGTCGGTGTGCCTGCGCCTGGGCATGCCGATCGGCGTCGCCTACGGCGTCTGGGGCGCGGGCGGTGTCACGCTGACCGCGCTGCTGTCGGCCGTCCTCTTCGCCGAGCCGCTGACCGCGCTGATGGGGCTGGGGATGGCGCTGATCGTGGCCGGGGTGCTGACCGTGGAGATGGGCTCGCAGCGGGCCCGGCGGGAGGAGGCGGCGCGGTGAGCTGGCTCTTCCTCGCGGTGGCGATCCTGCTCGAGGTCGGCGCGACGATGTCGCTGCGGGCGTCTGAGGGGCTGCGGAAGCGGTGGTGGGCCGTCCCGGTGGTGCTGGGCTACGTGCTCGCCTTCGGCTGCCTCAGCCTCGCCCTGCAGCACGGGATGCCGCTCGGCGTCGCCTACGGCATCTGGACCGCGACCGGGGTGGCGCTGACCGCGGTGCTGGCCCGGGTCGTCTTCGACGAGCCGCTGACGCCCACGATGGCGGTCGGCATCGTGCTCATCGCCGCGGGTGTGCTGGTGGTCGAGCTCGGCTCGGGTGCCGCCGGCTGAGCCGGTCGGCTAGCCGCGGGGGAGCTGCCGGCGCTCGCGGCGGGAGAGCAGGTAGGCCAGCAGCACCCCGGCCAGCGCGCCGAAGAGGTGGCCCTCCCAGCTGATCCCCGAGCCGGTGGGCAGCACACCCCAGACGATCCCGCCGTAGGCCAGGGCGACGAACAGCGAGACGGCGATCGCCAGCGCCCGCCGGACGAAGATGCCCCAGGCGAAGAGGAACGCGGCGTAGCCGTAGACCAGCAGGCTGGCCCCGAGGTGGACCGTCCCGTCCCCGCCGACCAGCCAGACCGCCAGCCCGGCCACCACGGTGATGCCCACGGTGGCGGCCCAGAAGCGCCCGGTGATGAGGGCGGTCAGCACCCCGAGCACCACGAAGGCGGTGGTGTTGGCGATCAGGTGGCCCAGTCCGGCGTGCAGCAGCGGCGCGGCGAGGACGCCGATGAGCCCCTCGGTCTCGCGCGGCTGGATGCCGAACTGGTCGAGGAAGCCGCCGAGCAGGGTGTCGACCAGCTCGCTCAGCCACATCAGCACGGTGAGCACCAGCGGTGGGACGGCGGGCGCCACCAGCGAGCCGATCCGGCTGGGCGGGGCCACGGTCGAGGACATGCGTCGAGTGTAGGAGCGGCCGGGAACGCGCCCGGCGGACGAGGCCCCGACGCGGCTACGCTACGGCCATGTCGGAGCGGAGACCGGAGCTGCGGATCGGGGACCGCGAGCGTGACGCGGTCGCCTCGGCGCTGCAGGACGCCATGGCCGAGGGCCGGCTCACCATGGAGGAGATGCAGGAGCGGCTGGATGCCGCGCTGCAGGCCCGCACCTACGCCGACCTGGACGCCCTGGTCGCCGACCTCCCGATCGACCCGCCGTCCGCGGCGCTGACCAGCCCGCGGACGAGCGACCCGCGGCTGCTCAGGGCACCCGGCTCCTCGGTGGAGGACCGTCTGGTGCTGGACGCCGGCTGGTCCAGCGTGACCCGCGAGGGCCGCTGGGAGATCCCGCCGTTCGTGCGGGTCAACGGTGCCGTCGGCTCGGTGCGGCTGGACTGCCTGCAGGCGACCGCCCGCAGCGACGTCATCGACATCGAGGTGATCGGCAACGCCGGCAGCATCACCATCGTCGTCCCGCAGGACTGGTCGGCCAACCTCGACCGGCTGAGCGCGGGCTGGGGCTCGGCGAAGAGCAAGGTCGCCGCGCAGCCCTCCCGCGGAGCGCCGCTGCTGGTGCTGCACGGCGCCATGGGGTGGGGCTCGCTGGTGGTCCGGCACGCCAACTGGTTCGACCGCCGCCGACTGCGCAAGCAGGGCATCCTGCTCGACCCGCCGCGGCGTCCCGAGCTCGGCCGCTAGCCAGCCGACCGCGGGGCGGGCTCGACCGCCGACGCACCCTGGAACGTGACCGCCCGCCGGTGCCGGCGGCACCGGGGACACGTCCCGGTCGGCCGGGAGGCACGGGCGTCCACGTCGGTCACACGGTCTCGGCAACCCGTTCGACACCGCCTGCCGTCGGCCCGCCGCCACCCGGGAACCCTGTCGACACATCCGGCTGACCCGGGTGCCGCAGCAGCTCCACCACACATCCGCACCCACAGCGTTGACACGCAGCAAGCGGTTACGTACGCTCCGTTTAAACCGGTTTAAAAGACACTCGCAGAGAGGCGGGCAGGTATGGCGGCGATCGAGGTGGTACGGCCACCCGCTCCGGATCCCGGACGGTCGCCGGTGCCGCTGACGCGTTCCCGCCGCCGGCTGCCGTGGTGGCGGCGGGTGTGGCGTGACCGGGCGGTGCTGCTGCTGGCGTTGCCGGGGATGGCGGTGATCTTCGTGTTCCAGTACGTGGCGCTGGCGGGGAACGTGATCGCGTTCCAGGACTACCAGCCCTATCTGGGGGTGGAGCAGAGCTTGTGGGTCGGGTTGGACAACTTCGCGATCTTGTTCAACGGGGACCCGCAGTTCCTCAACGCGTTGCAGAACACGTTGATCATCACCGTGTTGCAGACGGTGTTCGTCTTCCCGGCCCCGATCGTGCTGGCGTTGCTGCTCAACAGCCTGGTCTCGGACCGGATCAAGCAGCTGGTGCAGTCGGTGCTGTACCTGCCCCACTTCTTGTCCTGGGTGATCGTGGTGGCGATCTTCCAGCAGATGCTCGGCGGGGCCGGGCTGCTCAACAACTACCTGCGCTCAGCAGGGTTGGAGGCGGTCAACATCATCGGCAACGCCGACG
>NZ_QPKK01000357.1 GCF_003344635.1 Desertihabitans aurantiacus | reverse complement strand
CAGACCGGGAGACGGAGCGGCGGCGACCACCGGACCGTCGGCGTCCCAGCCGGCGGGCAGCTCCGGGAGGTGGCGGAACACCTCGACCTCCTCCTCGCCGCGGGGGACGTCGACGGCCCGGACGGCGAGCAGGGCCTCGGCCGCCGTCCGGTGGCGCGCAGCCGGCTGCTCGGCGCACAGCCGTTCGGCGACCTCGGCCAGCGACCCGGGACGCGGGTCGGGCAACCTGCCGCGGCCGCCGCTGAGCAGCTCGCGCAGCACGACGCCCGCCGAGTAGAGGTCCTGGCGCGGATCGGGGTCCGCTCCGTCCCACGCCTCCGGGGCGGCGTAGCCGGGAGTCAGCAGCCGGTCGGTCCGGGCGGTCATCCGCGGCTGGTCGATCCCCGCCGCGATGCCGAAGTCGGACAGCAGCAGGTGCGGGCGGCCCCGTCCGGTCGCCCGCAGCAGCAGGTTGGCCGGTTTGACGTCACGGTGCACCAGACCAGCGGCGTGCACGGCCACCAGCGCCTGCAGCAGCTGGTCGGTGAGCTCGCGCACCCACAGCGGGGGCAGCGCACCGTAGTCGGCGAGCAGCAGCGCCACCGAGCCGCCGTCGACCAGCGGCATGGTGAACAGCACCCGGTCGTCCTCGGCCGACCAGCCGGTCGGGGCCACCACGTGCGGGTGGTCGACCCGCGTCGCGGTCTCCCGGACGAACCGCAGCAGCGCAGCGCCGTCGGAGCGTTCCAGCAGCTTGGCGGCGCGGTAGCACCGGTCGCGCCGGTCCCACACGCGCCAGACCGAGCCCATCCCGCCCTCGTCGAGCAGGTCGACGAAGACGTAGCGGCCGGCGAACACCTCGCCCACGGTCGTGGTCCCGGCCGCCGGGTCAGATCACCGTGCGGTGGAAGTTCAGGTGGGAGCGGGACGGGGTCGGGCCGCGCTGGTTCTGGTAGCGCGAGCCGTAGCCGGTGGAGCCGTAGGGCTGCTCGGCCGGGGAGGACAGGGCGAAGAAGCAGAGCTGGCCGATCTTCATCCCCGGCCACAGCTTGATCGGCAGCGTGGCGACGTTGGACAGCTCCAGCGTGACGTGCCCGGAGAACCCGGGGTCGATGAACCCGGCGGTGGAGTGGGTGAGCAGCCCCAGGCGTCCCAGCGAGGACTTGCCCTCGAGCCGGGCGGCCACGTCGTCGGGCAGGGTCACCGTCTCCAGGGTGCTGCCCAGCACGAACTCACCGGGGTGGAGGATGAACGGCTCCTCCCCCTTGGGCTCGACCATCCGGGTCAGCTCCGGCTGGTCCTCCGACGGGTCGATGTGGGGGTAGCGGTGGTTCTCGAAGATGCGGAAGTAGCGGTCCAGCCGGACGTCCACGCTGGAGGGCTGCACCATCTGCGGTGTCCACGGGTCCAGGGCGATCCGGCCGGCGGCGATGCGCGCACGGATGTCGCGGTCGGAGAGCAGCATGGCCGCACCCTACGGTCTAGCGGGGGTTGGCGGCGATCAGCGTGTTGAGCCACTGCCGCTTGGGGTCGCCGTCGACCAGCATCGTCTTGACGAACAGCGTCGCCGGCAGCGCCAGCAGCGCCCCGAGCGGGCCGAAGACGAAGGCCCAGAAGGTCAGGGAGAGGAACGACATCGCGGTCGTGACGCCGACGGCGTCCCCGGTGAAGCGGGGCTGGATCACGGTCTGCACGGTGAAGTTGAGCACCGAGTAGATGGCGATCACCCACAGCATCATCGGCCAGCCGCCCTCGAGCAGCCCGAGCAGGGCCGGCGGCACCAGGCCGATGACGAAGCCGATGTTGGGGATGAAGTTGGTGATGAAGGAGACCAGACCCCACAGCAGCGCCAGCGGGATGCCGAGGATGGCCAGGGCGACGACGTCGAGCACCGCGACGATCAGCCCGAACACGGCCGTGACCACCCAGTAGCGCCGGACGCCGATGGCGAAGCTGTCGAGCGCGGCGACGAACTGCGGGTTGGCCCGCGAGGCGAGCAGGAGCCGGCGGGGGATGTCGGCGGAGTCGAACATGAGGAACAGCAGCACCACCAGCAGGAAGACGAACAGCGAGGTGGCGTTGAGCAGGCTGCCGAGGAAGCCCTGCAGGGTGGTGAACAGCGAGGAGACGTCGAAGTTGTCGAGCTGCTGCTGCAGCTGGGTGGAGCCGAGCCCGATCCGGCCGAGCTGCTCCAGGCCGTCGTTGTAGAGGTCGACGAACTGCGACTGGTAGGTCGGCATGGCCGAGATCAGCTGGGCGATCGACAACCCCATCGCGGTGGTCAGTCCGATCACCGTCACGTAGAGGACGATCCCGCAGACCACCGCCGCCAGCGCCCGCGGCACCCGGCGCACCACCAGCCAGCGGTGCAGCGGGTGCACGGTGATGACGAGGGTCAGCGCCAGGAAGGTGGGGGCGACGATGTCGGCGGCCACCCGCAGCCCGGCGCAGACGATGACGACCGCGGCCGCACCGAGCAGGATCCGCAGGCCCCGGTTGGCGTCCCGGCCGGAGGCGGGAGCAGTGGTCTCGGCGTCGGCCATGGGCCTGAGCGTAGCGGCCGGCCCTCCGGCGTCGACGCGGCCGAGCGGGGTGCCCGGGTCGGCTCGGGGTCGGGTCGGGGAGGCCCCCCGGAGGAGGGCGCGTCAGTGCTTGGTGCGGCGGACCTCGAGGCTGTTCTCGCCGAAGGAGACCGAGTGCCCCTCCCCCACGCGCACCGGCTCGCCGGGCGGGCAGCTCTCGTAGTCGCCGTAGGGCGCCGCGACCGACGAGCCGTTGGTCGAGCCGCGGTCGACGACGTACAGGCCGCGAGCGTCGACGCCGACGGCGAGGTGGGTCTTGGAGACCGTCCGGTCGGCCTGGTCGACGGTCACCAGCTCGGCCGCCTCCTCACCGGGACGCGGTCGCGGGTTGCGCCCGATCAGCACCAGACCCTTGACCCGCACCTCGCGGCCGTCGTCGAGGGCCAGCACCCAGCCCTCGTCCGGGGCGCGTCCGCGCCGGGCGGCCTCGTCGCGCCGGTGGGCGGCGGCCTCGGGGTCGAGGGCGCGTGCCCCGCGTCGCGGTGCCAGGGCAGAGGCCGCCGGCAGCTCGGCGGTCGG
>NZ_QPKK01000356.1 GCF_003344635.1 Desertihabitans aurantiacus | reverse complement strand
GCTCAGATCCTCAGTCGGGGCGAGGACGCCGTCGTCATGGGTAGGTCTCGGGTTCGACTCCCGAAGGCGGCTCAGATCCTCAGTCGGGGCGAGGACGCCGTCGTCATGGGTAGGTCTCGGGTTCGACTCCCGAAGGCGGCTCAGAGCTTCGCTCCGGCTCGACCGCCCCGCTCTCGAAGCGGGTCCGTCCCGATGGCGCTCACCAGGGGACGTCGACGCCCTCCCAGGTGGTGAACGTCCCGCTGGGCCCGTCCGGACCGAGCCGGCTGACGCGCACCACCTCCCGCGCGGCCTCCTCGACCGACTCGGTGCCCTCGAAGTTCGTCAGGGCGGTCCGGGCGAAGCCGGGCGAGACCAGGTTGACCTTCGTGCCGGTCCCCTGCAGCTCGACCATCATCGACAGCGTCACCGCGTTGAGGGCGGTCTTCGACGCGGCGTAGACCACGTCGTAGGCCTCACGGGTGGGCGAGGACGGGTCGAGGCAGAGCGCGAGCGAGCCGAGCGCGCTGGTGACGTTGACGACGCGGGCGTCCGCCGAGCGGCGCAGCAGCGGGAGCACCGCCTGGTAGACCGACACCACCCCCAGCACGTTGACCTCCCACACCGCCCGCAGGTCGTCCAGCGGGGCGGTGCTCGGCCTCGACGTGCGCCGGAACTCCGCGAGGTCGACCTGTCGGGTCGTGCTGGTGCCGGCGTTGTTGACCAGCAGGTCGAGCCGGCCGGCCCGGTCGGCGATGTGCGCGGCGGCCGCGGCCACCGATGCCGGATCGGTCACGTCCAGCTGGACCGCGACGGCGCCGTGGCCGATCTCGGCGGCCGCCTGCTCGCCCCGCGCCAGGTCCCGCGAGCCGATGAACACCGTGCGGTGGTCGGCGGCGAGCTCGGCGGCGACCTGCCGGCCGATGCCCTGGTTGGCGCCCGTGACGAGGGCGATCCGGTCGATCGTCATCTGCTGGTCCTCCTGCTCCTGGCGCCGGCCCCGCGCCGGTCGCCCTGACCTCGACTGTGCGTCGCCAGGCGGACGGCCGGGAGGCCCCGTCGCGCCTGGTACCGGCAGGGCCACCCGGTGCGGGCGGTGCAGCAGAATGGGGCCATGCCGCGCGCCGGGCCCGACTTCGCCGCCTACCTGCGATCGCGACGGGCGCTGGTCCCGGTCACCGAGCAGGTCCCCCGCGGGCGGAGGTCGACGCGCCGCGTCCCGGGGCTGCGCCGCCAGGAGCTCGCCGACGCGGCCGCCATCTCGGTGGAGTACTACACCCGGCTGGAGCAGGGCCGGGCCCCGCACCCGTCCCGGGAGGTCCTCGCCGCCCTCGCGCAGGCGCTGCGTCTCCTGCCTGCCGAGCGCGACCACCTGTTCCGGCTCGCCGGGGAGCCGCCGCCGGTGCCGGCCGCGCCGCAGACCGAGGTCCGACCGGGGCTGTCCCTGATGCTGCAGACCCTCGACCGGGCACTCGCGGTGACCGTCCACGACGGCCGCCTCGACCTGCTGGCCCGCAACACCGCCGCCGAGGAGCTGCTCGGCCCGCTCCCGCCGCCGGGCCGGTTCAGCCGCAACCTGGTCCACCAGGCGTTCACGCCCCCGACCGGGCGGATGCTCGGCGAGGACGGCGCCGCCTACGCCCGCTTCGCGACCGCGGAGCTGCGCTCGGCCCTGGCCCGCTACCCCGAGGACGACTACCTGCGGGCCCTGCAGCGCGAGCTGAGCGCCACCAGCGCCGACTTCCGCGAGCACTGGAGCCGCGGGGAGGTCGGCGGGGAGCGGTCGATGGTGAAGCGGCTGCGTGACCCGCAGGGCGGGTGGACGGTGTTCCGGGGCGAGGTGCTGCACGACGCCGAACGCGACCACTGGGTGGTGATCTACACCCCCGACCCGAGCGGCAGCCCGGAGCCGGTCACCACCTGAGCCGGCTCCACCGTCGCGGTTGGCGTGCGACGGCGCGGCTCACCCGACCCAGCGGCCGGGCTCCCTGGTCAGCGCGAGCAGCTGCTCGCGCAGCCGCTGGAAGGCCGGGGCGGCCGGACCGCCCCACAGCGGCGCACTGCTCGCCCCGTCGGCGGCGGCGCGGACCAGTGTCACCACGTCGGGCGGCAGCCCGTCCTCGGCGAGCTCGGCCGCCCAGCGCTCCTCGTCGCGGCGGGCCAGCTCGGCCACCTCCGCGCTGGTCATCAGCTGGGCGGTGAGGATGATGAGCTCGCGGGCGGTGCGCTCGTCGGCGGCCGGGTCCAGGCAGGCGCGGACGTAGGCGCGGGTCAGCCGCCCGGGGCCGGTGTCGGCGGGGTCGAGGCTCGTGCGCACCGCCTCGCGGAACTCGTCCAGCAGGTCCTGGGCCAGGGCCAGCACCAGCTCGTCCTTGCTCGCGAAGTGGTAGATCAACCCGCCCTTGGAGACCCCGGCCGCGCGGGCCATCTCGTCCAGGGACGCCCCCAGCCCGCGGGTGCGCACGAGGTCGGCGGCGGCGTCCAGCAGCAGGCGGCGGGTCGCCTCCGGTGACCGTCCGGCCCGACGTCCCACCTCACACCTCCCTGCTGAGCGACTGCTGCCCCGTCAGGGTGCCACCCGGGCGCGGGGAGGGCACCGTCCGCCACGCCACCAGTGCGGCCACGGCCGTCACCGCGGCGGCGACCAGGGACGTCACCTGCATGGCGGTGGTGAAGGCCTCCGCCGCCGCGACGGCCGCAGCCGACCCCGGCTCCAGCACGCTGAGGGCCGACGCCAGCGAGTCCCGCACCCGGTCGTGCACCTCGGCCGGCAGCGCCGGCAGCTCCAGGGAGCGCCGGTAGACCAGCGTCACCACCGAGCCGAGCACCGCGATCCCCAGCGCCACCCCCAGCTCGTAGGCGGTCTCGGAGATCGCCGCGGCCGCGCCGGCCCGGTGCGGCGGGACGGCCGACACGACGGCGTCGGTGGTCAGCGTCATGGCCAGCCCCACCCCGAGCCCGACGGGGACGAGCGCGGCCAGCAGCGCGGGCAGGCTGTCGCTGCGCTCGGCCGCCGCGACCAGGGCCAACCCGCAGGCGGCGACCGCCAGCCCGACGGCGATGGCCCGTCCCGGGCCGAGCCGGCGCAGCGCCAGCCCGACC
>NZ_QPKK01000355.1 GCF_003344635.1 Desertihabitans aurantiacus | reverse complement strand
GGCCGCCGGCGCGCTGCCGCCGCCGCTGCGGCGGCTGGTCGAGGCGCTCGACGACCTCGTCGCCGCCGGTCTGCTCGACCCGGACCGCCGGGCGGGTGCGGAGTGGCCGTGCTGGTCGGCCGTGCACGGCTTCGCCCTGCTGGCGCTGCAGGGTCCGCTGCGCGGGGTGCCGGCGGAGGAGCGGCGGGCGGCAGCCGTGCGCACGGTCGACGCGGTCGTCCGTGGCCTGCTGCAGTAGTGACCCTCCTCGTGCCCCACGTCGCACGAACCATTGACAGGCAAGTGACTGCTTGCCTATGGTGAGGACACCGACGACCGGAGGGACGAACGATGACCGACGACCTGGCCTACGGCACCCTGGAGACGACCGAGGGACGCCCGACGCTGCGCTTCGAGCTGGCGCTGGCCTACCCCGTCCAGCGCGTGTGGCAGGCGGTGAGCACCCCGGAGGAGCTGCGGTGCTTCTTCCCCGGTGCCGCCGACTGGGGGCCGGCCAAGGGTGAGTCCATCGACCTCGGCGGGGCCACCCTCGAGATCACCGAGGTCCGTCCGCCGCACCGGCTGGCCTGGGTGATGGCCGGGCAGCCGCAGAGCTTCGAGCTGCACCCCGACGGGACCGGCTGCCGGCTGGTCTTCGTCCACGTCATCGACGACCTGCCGGCCGCCCAGACCGCCACCGGCTGGCAGACCTACCTGTCGCGGCTCGAGCCGCACCTCGCCGGCGGCCACCTCAGCGACGAGGACGCCCACCGGCACTGGCGCGAGATCCACGAGGCCTACGCCGCGCGGTTCGGCGTCGACCCCGAGCCCGGTCGGCGCTGGGCCGACCAGCACCTGCCCGCCGTCTCCGCCTGACGCGTCCCAGGCGGTCGGCGGGCGCCGGCTCACAGCCATGACGCCGGGTCGACCAGTCCACCGTCCACCCACATCATCAGGTGCAGGTGGCAGCCGGTGGAGTAGCCGGTGGTGCCCACCCGGCCGACCACCTGCCCCCGGCGCACCCGCTCACCCACCGCGACGGACCAGTCCATCGCGTGGTTGTAGGAGGTGCGGAAGCGGTGCCCGCCGAGGTCGCCGTGGTCGACCACCAGCCGGTTGCCGTAGCCGGCGTTGACGTCGCGCTGCACCACCGTGCCGTCCTGCGCGGCACGGATCGGGGCCCCGCAGGGGGCGCCGTAGTCGGTGCCGTCGTGCAGCTTGCGGACGCCGAGCACCGGGTGCAGCCGGGGCCCGAAGGGTGAGGTGAGGGGGCCGTCGGACGGGGCGACGAACCCGTGCCGGCCGGGCATCCCGGGCGGTCCGGGCCGACCGGAGGGCATGGCCCGGCGCTCCTCAGCCGCCCGCTCGGCCTCGCCCACGCTGCGCGCCGGCAGCAGCCGCAACGCGGTGTCGGCGTCCACCGTGGTGGGCAGCAGCGTGGGGTCGAGGTACTCCTCGCCCTGCCGGAGCCCCCAGTGCAGGCAGGCGCCGGGAGGGCAGTGCCCGGCGAGCAGCACCCCGACCGGGTCGCCCGCCCGCACCCGGGCACCGACCGTGACGGTGGCGCGGACCGGCTCGTAGGTGGTGCGCAGCCCGCCGTGGTCGATCGAGAGCACCGGGCGCCCGGCCACCATGCCCGCGAACGCCACCGTCCCCGCGGCCGCGGCCCGCACCGGCTCACCCTCGGTGCCGGCGAGGTCGACCCCACGGTGACCCGCACCCCAGCGCTCGGCCGGCAGGTCGAAGGGCCGGACCACGACGGGTGCCCCGGCGAGCGGCCAGCCGGCCGGGTCGGGCCACCGCGGCTCAGCACGGGCCGGGAGGGCGGCCGCGGACAGGACGCCCAGCAGGAGGAGCAGGGCCAGGGCCCGCCACCAGCCGGGTCGGGACACGGTTCGACGCATGGACCGACCATGGGCGCCCTGGCCGCGACCCGCCGGCCGACGGAGGCGCCTGTGGACGGCTCGCGGGAGGAGCTCCGTCCTGTGGACAGCGGCGGGCGACGGCGACCGGGTGGCGGGGACGGGGGAGCCGACGTAGACTGCCCGCAGCAACCCAGCCACCTGGGTTGACTTCGCATGCAGAGACGCCGCAGCGCACCCGAGGGTGCGGGCGGCCCCAGCCCCCACGGTCCCTCTCGAGGGTCGGGGCCGGGTCTGCATCAGGCGGTGTCGAACGGTTCGGCACCGGACAGACCGTACGGTGCGCCACGCGCGCCAACGAGGAGGATCGGCCATGGCCGTCGTCACCACCCGCCAGCTGCTCGAGAGCGGCGTCCACTTCGGGCACCAGACCCGTCGCTGGAACCCCAAGATGAAGCGCTTCATCTTCACCGAGCGCAACGGCATCTACATCATCGACCTGCAGCAGTCGCTGACCTACATCGACCGCGCCTTCGCCTTCGTCAAGGACACCGTCGCCAAGGGCGGCACCGTGCTCTTCGTCGGCACCAAGAAGCAGGCCCAGGAGGCCATCGCCGAGCAGGCCAGCCGGGTCGGCATGCCCTACGTCAACCAGCGCTGGCTGGGCGGCATGCTCACCAACTTCGGCACGGTCAGCAAGCGGATCGGCCGGCTCAAGGAGCTCGAGCAGCTCGACTTCGACGACGTCGCCGCCTCGGGGCTGACCAAGAAGGAGCTGCTGATCCTGCGCCGGGAGAAGGACAAGCTGTCCAAGACCCTCAGCGGCATCCGCGACATGGCCCGCACCCCGCAGGCGGTGTGGATCGTCGACACCAAGAAGGAGCACCTGGCCGTCGACGAGGCCCGCAAGCTGAAGATCCCGGTCATCGGCATCCTCGACACCAACTGCGACCCCGACGAGGTCGACTACGCCATCCCCGGCAACGACGACGCCATCCGCTCGGTCGCGCTGCTGACCCGGGTGCTCGCCGACGCCGTCGCCGAGGGCCTGGTGGCCCGTTCCTCCGGCGGCCAGACCGGTGCCGAGGCCGAGGCCGAGCCGATGCCCGACTGGGAGCGTGAGCTGCTGGGCGGTGCCGAGGCCGGCGCGGCCGAGGCCCCGACCGATGTCGCCGACGTCGCCACCCCCGACCCCGAGGTCGTGGCCGCCACCGAGGCCCCCGCGGCCGAGGCGACCGCCGCCGCCGAGGCGTCCGACCCGTCCGC
>NZ_QPKK01000354.1 GCF_003344635.1 Desertihabitans aurantiacus | reverse complement strand
GGCCCGGACGAGTCGGTGGCCGTCCCGTCCGAGCGCCGGCCGGCGGCGGTCGGGCCGACCCGGGTCGTCAGCCGGGACGGTGGTAGTCGCGGGCTGCTGCTCCCGGTCGTGCTCGCCGGGCTCGGGGTCGTGCTGGTCGTCGCCGCCGTCCTCCTGCTCTGACCGCCGCGGCCGCGCCGGCACGTCAGCGGCGGAGCCGGACCACCAGCAGCACCACCGCCGCCACCAGCAGGGCCAGCCCGGCACCACCGAGGGCGAGCGCGAGGACCGGCGGACCGGCCGACGCCGGGTCGTCCTCCACGGGTGCGGCCGCCGGGGTCGAGGGCTCCCCGTCCGGCTCGCTGCTCGGCGCGGGCGACGGCGAGGCGTCAGCCCCCTCCCCGGCACCGGCCTGGTCGGGACGGTTGCCGGCCGTGATGGCGAAGTCGGCCGAGGGCGGGACCAGCCCGGCCCCCTCGGCGTAGGTCGGGGCACCCTCGCCGGCGGTGCCGTTGGTCTGCAGCGTGAGGGTGTAGGGCAGGTTGACCGCGACGTCCTCGCGGTCGCCGCGGAAGGAGACCTCGACGTAGCGCAGCCCCGGCAGGGCCGCCCCGGCCTCCTCCGCGCCGCCGCTGCGGTGGCGGAAGGCGGTGGTCAGGGTCTGCGCGCCGAGCCGCACCGGCTCACCGGCTCGCAGGTTGGGCAGCGCGGTCGTGGTCCAGTCACCGGGCTCCTCGGCGAAGAAGTCGACGTTGCCGCGGCCACGCATCGGGCTGATCACCCGGATCTCGACCTGCCAGGCGTCCTCGGGCCAGACGGCGTCCAGCTGGACCTGCAGGTCCTGACCCCAGTCGAGCGGGACGGCCAGCACCTGCGTCTCCTCGGTGTTGATGTCGAGGGCGTAGCTGCCGTCCTCCACCACCGGGGCGCTGGCCATACTGGTGCCGGGCACGACGCGGTCGACCGGGTCGTCGGCGGGTTCGAGCGTCGTCCACGCCGGGTCGTCCGGGCGCGGCGGCAGGTCGCGCTGGGACGGGTCGGCCAGCGGGGGCTCCTCGTAGACCACCAGCTGCAGCGGGCGGCCGGCGATGTCCTCGTCGGAGGACTCGAGCTGGACGTACACGGTGTCGGCCGTGTTGCAGCCGTCCTCCGGGTCGTCGGACCAGGTGGAGGCTGCCTGGTTCACCAGGGGCCGGCCCCAGGACAGCATCCGGTGGACCTGCACGCTCGCGCACGCCGCACCGGTCGGGTCGTCGAAGACCTTCAGGTAGACGTTGTTGTTGGAGCTGACGTACTGGAAGGCGGCGCCGACGTGGAGGGTGGAGCCGGGGACGGTGCGCGGCACCCGGTACCACAGCTCGCCGGTGCTGGGGATCGTGTCGAGGTAGATGCCGGAGCCGAGCTGCGGGCCCTGCTCCGGGCTGGCCGCGCCCTCGACCGGCTCCCCGGTGAGGTCGAACGGGCGGGAGGAGCGTTCGGAGACCCGGGTCAGGCTGTCGGTCAGGCTGTCGGCGTCGTCGGCGTCGTAGTAGGTGCCGTTGCCCTGCTCGGCGATGCACTGCAGCGACTTCCGCGCCTCGCCGGACACGTTGAGACCGACCACGTCGATCCGCAGGTCGATGCCGTCCTGGGACAGCTGCCCGGCCACCTCGCACGGGTCCGGCTCGCAGGTCGGCTCGCCGTCGGAGACCAGGATGATCGTGCGCTGGCCCTCCCCGCCCAGGTCCTTGCCGGCCTCCTGCAGGGCGAACCCGGTCGGGGTCTCGCCGTAGGGCTCGTAGGCCTCGACCGCCTCCCGGAGCTCGTCCCGGTTGCCGGTGCCGGGGGCGACCACCTGCTGGGAGTCGGTGCAGGCGCCCGGGTCGTCGGCGGAGAAGACCTCCGCGCCGAACACCCGCAGCCCGACCGGCTGGTCCTCCGGCAGCGCATCGGTGACGGCGCGGAGGCTCTCCCGGGCGGCCTCGATCTTGGTCGTCCCGCCGGCGGCCTCCTCCGCCATCGACCCGGAGGCGTCCAGGACCAGCATCATCCGGCCGCTCGAGGTCTGCTCGTCAGCGGCCGCCTGAGGGCCGACGGCCACGAGCGAGAGGAGCAGCGAGGCCGTGAGCACGGTGGCACCGGACCGCAGCAGATGTTTGCGAATGCAAATCATGGGTGGGAGGATGCCGGGAGCCGGGGCCGGGTGTCAACCCCGCCAGGGACCGGGTGCGGGTCGTCCCGCTCGCGGTTGTCCGGCCCGGCGGCACGCTGCCAGGATCCCCCAGAGAAGGGAGGTGGGGGATGAGCGACGAGGTGCGGGTGGCCCAGACGGCCCTGTACGGGGCACCGCTCAGTGAGGTGCTGCGACGGTGCGGGCAGGTCCTGGGTCTGAACCAGGCCGAGCTGGCCCGTGCGCTCGGCATCTCGGCGCCGATGCTGTCCCAGCTCATCAACGCCCACCGGGTGAAGATCGCCAACCCGCTGGCCGCCGCCCGGTTGCAGGCGATGAACGACGCGGTGGACGCCGTCGAGGCGGGGCGGATGGACGTCTCGGTGGCCCTGGCCGCGGTGGCGGCGGTGCAGGCCGGCGGTGAGCTGCTCAGCACCCGTCGGACCGGCTCCAGCGCCGCGCCGGCCGACCAGCTCGAGGCGGCGCTCCAGCGGGTGGCCACGTCGGAGGAGTACCTCTCCGCCGCCGAGGCGCTGGCGGAGACCCACCCGGGGGTGTCGGAGCTGCTCCGGCTGCTCGGGTCGGGGCGTGCCGGCCGGCTGCTGGGCGGCGAGGGCGGCTGAGCCGCCGGCCGGCGTGGGGTCAGGCGCGGTGGAGCAGGATGTCGCCCATCGCGCTGCGGGCATGCACCCGCAGCCACCGGTCGCCGGCCGCCGGCGGCTCGGTGGGCGGCAGCTCGACCCGCACCCGACCCAGCCCCGAGTGCAGGTCGACCAGGGTCGGGATCTCCTCGGCCACGCCGACGGTGATCGTCCCGACCGCGGTGCGCGCCTCCACCGAGGCGGTGGTGGCGCGGACGGTGAGCGAGCCGGCGGCGGTGTGGGCCTGCAGCGGCGCCTCCAGCCGGTCGACCTCGACGTCGCCGGCCCCGGTGCGGGCGCTGAGCGAGCCGGTCACCCGGCCGAGGCGGACGGCGCCGGCCCCGGTGGTGATGCGGCCCGGCCCGGTGAGCTCCTCGACGTCGAC
>NZ_QPKK01000353.1 GCF_003344635.1 Desertihabitans aurantiacus | reverse complement strand
GGCGCTGGCCGACGTCGTCCGCGACCTGTCCCCCGCCGACCGCGCCGAGCTCGAGCGGCTGCTCGGCCTCCTCGTCGGCGGGCTGACCGAGGAGCACCTGCCCGCCCTGCGGCTCTGCCGGCTCTGCGACCGGGACGCCTGCGCCTCCGGCGGCGTCGGGTGCCCGCTCGCCCACACCACGCCGGAGGAGGTGGCCCGTGGCTGAGACGACGGCGCAACCGACCGCGCAGCGCGGCCGGCCGCTCGGCCGCACCGTGCTGCCGGGCGCGGCCATGGTCGCGGTCACCTTCGGCCTGGCCCGCTACGGCTACGGGCTGCTGCTGCCCGAGATGCGCGCCGAGCTCTCGCTCAGCCCCGGGGCGGCCGGGCTCATCTCCTCGGCCTCCTACGCCTCCTATCTCCTCGCCAACCTCGCCGTGGTCGGCGTGAGCGGACGGTTCGGGCCGCGGGTGGCCGTCGGGCTCGCCGCCGGCACGGCCGCGGTCGGGATGGCCCTGGTCGCCGTCGCCACCACCACGCCGCTGCTCGCGCTGGGGGTGCTGGTCGCCGGGGCGGCCGCCGGGTTCGCCTTCCCGCCCTACGCCGACCTGGTCGCCCGCGACGTGCGGGAGGAGCGCCGCGACGTCGCCTGGTCGGCGATCAGCTCCGGTACCGGCTGGGGGGTCGCGCTGGCCGGACCGGTCGCGATCCTGGCCGGTGCCCACTGGCGGACGGCCTGGCTGGTGTTCGTCGGGCTCGCGGTGGTGGTCGGCCTCGCCGCGGTGCTGCTCGCCCCCGGTCGCAGCCGGGCCCCGCTCCGCCGCCCCCAGCTCAGCTGGACCTGGTTCCTCTGCCCGCGCTCGGGGCCGCTGCTGCTCTCGGCGGTGCTGGTCGGCACCGGCAGCGCGGTCTGGTGGTCGTTCAGCGTGGACGCCCTGCGCGACGCCGGCCTGGACCCGACGGCGGCGCGGGTGGTCTACGCCGTCTGCGGCGTCGCCGGGGTGGTGGCCTCGCTCAGCGGGGTGGTGCTGTCCCGGACGGGACTGCGGGTGGGGTACCTCACCGCCTGCGTCGCGCTCGCGGCCTCGCTGGCCCTGCTCGCCGTCGGCACCGGGCAGCTGCCCGTCGCGCTCGCGGCCGCCGTGCTCTTCGGCACCTGCTACAACGCCGTCATCGCCGCCCACGGCATCTGGAGCTCCCGGGTCTTCGCCGACCACCCCGCCGCCGGACTGGCCGCCGTCAACAGCGCGCTGACCGTCGGCACCCTGCTCGGTCCGGTGCTCGCCGGTCTGGCGATCGCCCAGGTGGGCTACGGCTGGACCCTGCTCGGGGCGGCGGTGGTCGTCCTGGCCGCCCTGCTCTGCAGCCCGCCCGGACGCCGCCGGCAGCAGGCCCTGGCGCGGCACGACTGCCGGGCCACCCCGGTGCGGCCCTGAGCGGTCACCCGTCCCCGAGCAGCCGCCCGTCCAACCACGCCCGGATCATCCGGGAGGCGATCGAGGAGCTCATCGGCAGCACCAGCGACCCGTCGACCACCGCCTGCTGCACCTCCTGGCGACTCCAGAACCGTCCGGTGACGAGCTCGTCGCCGTCGACGGTGACCTCGCTGGAGGCGGAGCGGGCGGTGAAGCCGAGCATCAGCGAACGCGGCACCGGCCAGGGCTGGCTGCCCCAGTACCGCAGGTCGGTCAGCTCGACGTCGGCCTCCTCGAGGATCTCGCGGTGCACCGCCTGCTCCAGCGACTCCCCCGCCTCGACGAACCCGGCGAGGATCGAGGCGCGGTCCTCCGGCCAGGACGCCTGCCGGGCCAGCAGCAGCCGGTCCTCGGGGTCGACGACGGCGACGATCACCGCGGGGTCGGTGCGCGGGAACAGCTGCTCCCCGCACCGGGTGCAGCGGCGCGAGGAGCCGCCGTGGAGCACCGTGGTCGGCGCCCCGCAGATCGGGCAGTGGGCGGCCTGGCGGTGCCAGTTGATGAGCGAGACCGCGACCGTGGCGAGCTCGCGCTCCTGCTCGTCCAGCTGGTGGCCGACCGAGCGGAGGCTGCCGGTCTCACCCTCGGGCAGGGACAGCACGGTGAACACCGGCACCTCGGCGACCGTGCCCAGCAGGTAGTGCCGCTGCGGGTCGAAGGCGACGAACGGCCTCGGCAGCCGCAGCCGGTGCCCGCTGTCGCAGGTGTAGAACTCCCCGGTCTCGGTCACCTTGAGCAGACGGGCGTTCTCCTGCTCCCACAGCCGGGCCAGCCACTCCGGGCTCTGCCGGTGGAGGGGTTGGCGGTCCAGCGCGCTGCCTGCGGCCCAGCTTCTCACCGGCGCAAGGGTAGTGCCGCGACCGCGTCCGTCCCACTCGGCGCCGACCACCCCGCTCACCCTGCGGGAGCGGTGATCTCGGGCAGCGGGTCCACCACCTCCAACCGGTCCTCGCGCACCCAGTAGAAGGCGGCCCGCACCCGCTCCGGCGGGACGCCGGCCAGCTCGGCCCAGGCCGCCCGGTAGACCGCGAGCTGGCCCGGGTCGGCCAGGTGGTGCCGGCTGGTCTTCCAGTCCACCACCAGGCAGCACGGCTCTTCCCCGTCCGCTCCCGCACCGGCGGTGTCGTGCGCCCCGTCGCAGTAGACGGCGTCGATCCGTCCGCGCACCAGGTGCCCGGCCAGCCGGGTGGTGAAGGGCAGCTCCAGGTGGGTGGGCCGCCGCTCGGCGAACTGGCCGGCCGCGAAGGCCCGGCACAGCTCCTCCAGCTCCTGCTCACCGGCCAGCCCCTCGTCCACGCTGCCCGGCACCTCGTCCAGGTCGACCAGCGCGGTCGCACCGAGGAACTGCTCGACCCAGCGGTGGAACCGGGTGCCGAGCCCCGCCCCGGGCGAGGGCGGCCGCGGCATCGGCCGGACCAGCGCCGCCGCGAACTCCTGCGGGTCGGCCCGGGCCCGCAGCAGCTCGGTGGCGGTCAGCGAGGTCGGCAACCGCACCTCGCGGCGGCGTCGGCGTCCCTCCCCGACCTCGGTCACCAGCCGCTCCAGGTCGGCGTCCCAGACCGCCAGCTGCTCCTCCTGGTCGAGCAGCAGCTCCGGCGCGGTCTCGGGCTCGTAGCTGCCGGTGCGCCGGAACCGCTCCCGCGCCGCGGCCACGGCGCGGGCGGCCTCACGGCGGCGCGCCAACGCGTCGGGGTCGAGCGGGGCCGGCCAGG
>NZ_QPKK01000352.1 GCF_003344635.1 Desertihabitans aurantiacus | reverse complement strand
GGCCTCGGCGGCCACCGCGGCCAGGTCGTCGGCCGGCCGGCAGCCGTGCTCGGCGAGGGCCTCGGCGCGGGCCGGGTCGCGGTCGAGCACCAGCGGCTCGTGCCCGGTGCGGCCCAGGCGCTCGGCCACGGCCGCCCCGAGGTTGCCCAGCCCGACCACGGCGTGTACGGGTCCCACCGACGTCCTCCTTGACGGTTCCAACCAGCGATCAGATGACTACTGTCTACAGTCTGCGACTACTGTCTACAATAAGCGACATGCTGTCAAGGGCTTGGGACGAGGAGTTCGGCGGGCCCACAATGCGGGAGAGGTCCCGGCAGCTGGGGCGTGTACCGGGAGGAGACGTGAGATGACATCACCCGTGGAGAGCGGTGGGCTGCACGCACCGAGCCTGGTGCAGCTGGCGACCGACTCGCTGCGCAAGGCGATCCTGGCCGGCGAGTACGCCCCCGGTGAGCGGCTGCAGGAGGAACGGCTCACCGAGCGGCTGGGGATCAGCCGTCCGCCGCTGCGCGAGGCGATGCGGGTGCTGGAGAACGAGGGGTTCATCGTCACCCAGCCCCGACGCGGCAGCCGGGTGGCCACCCTCACGGCCGAGGACGTCCGGGAGATCCTCACCCTGCGCTCGGCGCTGGAGCGGCTGGCCTTCGAGCTCGGGGTGCCGGTCCGTGACCCGAAGGTGCTGGAGGCGCCCCGCCAGGCGGTGGAGGAGATGGAGGACTGCGCCCGCCGCGAGGACCGCGGTGGTCTGGTGCAGGCCGGCTACCGCTTCCACCTGGCGCTGGTGGGGATCGCCGAGCACCGCCGGCTGTCGGAGGCCTACGAGTCCATCCAGCGCCAGCAGCTGCTGTGCATGTCCCGCAACCTGGTGGTGCGCGAGGCCTACTACGAGGACCTGGAGCACCACGCCGCCCGGCACCGCACGCTGCTGGAGAGCGTGGAGGCCGGCGACCGTGACGCCGCGCTGGCCGAGCTCGCCGCCCACGGCGAGCAGTCGTTCGCCTCCGTGGCGCTGCCGCCGGAGCTCTACCGCAGCCAGTTCGGCAAGCGCGACTGACGGAGGCCCACGCGGTGCGCCGGCCGGACCCGTCGCAGGATCAGCGCGGCGTCCTGCCCAGGAACGCGATGAGTGCCCGCGCGAGCTCCTCGGGTGCCTCCTCGGCCATGTGGTGACCGGAGTCGATGCCGTGGCCGGTGACGTCGTCGGCCCAGGCCCGCCAGATCGCGAGCGGATCCCCGTAGAGCTCTTCGAGGTCGTCGCGGGTGGACCACAGCACCAGCAGGGGCTGCTCGACCCGCCGGCCCGCGGCACGGTCGGCGCGCTCGTGGGCGGCATCGATGCCGAGCCCCGCCCGGTAGTCCTCCAGCATGCCGCGCACCACCTCGGGGTCGCGGACGGCAGCACGCCACTCGGCGTGGTTCTCCGCACCCATGGTCTCGGGGTCCCCGTGGTACCAGCCGTCGGGATCGGCCGTGATCACCCGCTCGGGGAGCTCGGGCTGGGCGAAGAAGAACCAGTGCCACCAGGCGGTCGCGAAGCGGGCGTCGGTCCGGTCGAGGTGCTCGCTGATGGGCAGGCAGTCCATCAACACGGCCTGTGCCACGCGCTCCGGGTGGTCCAGGGCCATCCGGAGCGCGAAGTAGCTGCCGCGGTCGTGACCGACCACGCTGAACCGGTCGTGGCCGAGCTCACCCATGGCGGTGACCAGCCGGCGCGCGCCGGCCCGCTTGGAGTGCGGCGCGTGGTCGGGAGCCGGTGTCGGCTTGCCCGAGCGGCCGTACCCGGGGAGGTCCATGCACACGACGGTGAAGCCGGCCCCGACCAGCCGGGGAGCCACCCGGTGCCAGGTCGCGGAGGTGCGCGGGTGCCCGTGCAGGAGGAGCACCGGTGGGCCGCTGCCCGCGGAGCGCGCGAACAGCGCGGTGTCGCCGGCGTCGACCATGGTCTGGGTGAATCCTGCGAACATCTCAGTCCAGGGCGCCGACGTGGGCCATCGCGGCCCGGATGAGCGCACCGCGACCGCCCTCGAGCTCGTGCGTGACGCCGTCCCCGACCGCCTCCCGCGGGGAGAACCAGGTGAGCTCGAGGGCGTCCTGGCGGGGTTCGCAGTGCCCGGTGACCGGCACCACGAAGACCAGCGAGACGGCGTGCTGGCGCTCGTCGGAGAAGCGGCCGAGCCCGGGCAGCGGGAAGTACTCCGCCACCGTGAACGGGGTGGGCGAGGCGGGCAGCCGGGGGAGCGCCATCGGCCCGAGGTCCTTCTCCAGGTGGCGGAGCAGGGCGCTGCGCACGGTCTCGGCGTAGAGCACCCGGCCCGAGACGATGGTCCGCTTGAAGGCCCCGCCGGCGTCGGCCCGCAGCAGCAGGCCGACCTCGGTGACGCTGCCGTCCTCGTCCTGACGCACCGGGATGGCCTCGACGTAGAGCAGCGGGAGCCGGTGCCGGACGTGGGTCAGGTCCTCCTCCGACAGCCAGCCGGGGTGCGGGTCGGGGGTGCCGAGGGAGCTCATGGCCCCCTTTGTACCCGACCGGCGTCCGCCGTGGCGGCGCCGACCAGGGTGGCGACGAAGCGGTCGAGCGCAGGCGGGTCGGCAGCGGCGTGGGCGGGCACCAGCTGGCCGACCGACAGCCCCAGGCAGTCGGGGTGCTGCCACAGCCGCGCCAGCGCCACCTCGAGCTGGGTCAGCGTGGGTCCGCTGTTGCGCCCGTTGACGTTCTCGGCCAGTGGGGCGTCGAGGAAGTCGAGCACGTCGACGTCGAGGTGGACGAGGAACGGCCCCTCGGACAGGACCGCCAGCGCGGCGGACGCCGCCTCGTCGGGATGCCGGACGAGCTCGTCCTGGTCGACCACCCGCAGGCCGAGGGCGTCGCGCTGCTCGCGCTCACCGGCGGTGGTCTCGCTCAGCTGGACGCCGAGGTGCACCAGGTCGGCCGGGCGCAGCAGGGGCGCGGCGCCGTCCAGGTGCGCAAGCTCGGGCGCGGCGCCAGGCACGTCCAGGCAGTGCGCCACGCCCATCCAGCTGAGCGAGCCCTCGGTCGTGCTGGCCGGGGTGTTGAGGTCGAGGTGGCGGTCGACGTAGACCAGCCGGGGACGGTGGCCGGCCCGGCGCGCCGCCGCGCACATCCCGACCGCCACCGTGCAGCTGCCGCCGAGCGCCAGCAGCCGCGACCCCGGGGCGAGCAGCGGCGCGGCCGCCGCG
>NZ_QPKK01000351.1 GCF_003344635.1 Desertihabitans aurantiacus | reverse complement strand
CGAGGCCGGCGCGCACCGGGTGGCCGTCGTCGGCACCGCCCCGGCCGGCCCGCCCGAGGGTGGGGAGGCCATCGCCGGCCTCGTCACCGAGCTCGGCCGGGCGCGGCAGCTGCTGGGCTGAGCTGGGCCGCGGAACCGGCGCGACACCACCGGGGCGACTCCCTAGACTGGCCCGGGCGCCGGCCCGACCGGTCGGACGCCGTCCGGACCAGACGAGGAGACCAGGTGTCACAGGCCCCCACCCCGGAGGCGACCGGGCAGGACGTGCCCGGCGACAACCCGCTCGCACCCGAGCAGGTGGAGGCCGCGGTCGCCGCGGCCCTCGCCGCCTTCGAGCAGGCCGGCACCACCGCCGAGCTGAAGCAGGCCCGGATCGACCACACCGGCGAGCGTTCGCCGCTGGCCCTGGCCAACCGCGCCATCGGCCGGCTGCCGGGCTCGGAGCGCAAGGAGGCCGGGCAGCGGATCGGGCAGGCCCGCGGACGGGTCTCCCAGGCGCTGGCCGCCCGCGAGGACGAGGTCGTCGCCGCCGAGCTGGAGGCCCGGCTGGCCGCGGAGGCCGTCGACGTCACGCTGCCGGTGGCCAGCCTCCCGGTCGGTGCGGTGCACCCGATCACCGGGCTGATGGACCAGATGTGCGATGTCTTCGTCGGCATGGGCTGGGAGGTCGCCGAGGGCCCCGAGCTCGAGGCGGAGTGGCTGAACTTCGACGCCCTCAACCTCGCCCCCGACCACCCGGCCCGCTCGATGGCCGACACCCTCTTCGTCGAGCCGCTGGACCACCAGACGCTGATGCGCACCCACACCTCGCCGGTGCAGATCCGCACCCTGCTCGACCGCGAGCCGCCGGTGTACGTGGTCTGCCCGGGCAAGGTCTACCGCGCTGACGAGCTGGACGCCACGCACCTGCCGGTGTTCCACCAGATCGAGGGCCTGGTGGTCGACAAGGGCATCACCCTGGCGCACCTGCGCGGCACCCTCGACCACTTCGCCCGCGCCATGTTCGGCGACGTCCGCACCCGGATGCGACCCAGCTACTTCCCCTTCACCGAGCCGTCGGCCGAGATCGACCTGGAGTGCTTCGTCTGCCACGGCACCTCCGTCGGCAACCCCGACGCGCCCTGCCGCACCTGCTCCAGCGAGGGCTGGATCGAGTGGGGCGGCTGCGGGGTGGTCAACCCGCGGGTGCTCACCGCCTGCGGTGTCGACACCGACGTCTACTCCGGGTTCGCCTTCGGGATGGGCATCGACCGCACGCTGATGTTCCGCAACAACGCCGCCGACCTGCGCGACATGGTCGAGGGTGACGTGCGGTTCAGCCGCTCGCTGGTGGGGACGGCCCGATGAGGGCGCCGCTGAGCTGGCTGCGTGAGCACGCGGCCCTGCCCGCCGACCTCGACCCCCGCGAGCTGGCCGACCGGCTGGTCGGCTACGGCCTGGAGGTGGAGACCGTCGAGTCCGCCGGTGCCGACGTCAGCGGCCCGCTGGTGGTCGGACGCGTGCTGGAGCAGACGCCGGAGCCGCAGAAGAACGGCAAGACCATCAACTGGTGCCTGGTCGACGTCGGCGAGCACAACCCCGAGGGCGAGCGCGGACGCGGCATCGTCTGCGGGGCGCACAACTTCGGCGTCGGCGACCTCGTGGTGGTGGCGCTGTCCGGGGCGGTGCTGCCCGGCGACTTCCGGATCAGCGCCCGCAAGACCTACGGCCACGTCTCGGACGGGATGATCTGCTCCGCGGCCGAGCTGGGCCTGCCCGGGGACAGCAGCGGCATCATCGTGCTCGACGGCACCGACGACGACGGCACACCGCTGACCCCCGGCCAGGACGCGCTGGCGCTGCTGCACCTGCGCGACGTGGTGCTCGACATCGCCGTCACGCCCAACCTCGGCTACTGCTTCTCCATCCGCGGGCTGGCCCGCGAGGCCGCGGACGCCTACTCGGTCGACTTCACCGACCCGGTCGACCGGCCGCTGCCGAGCCAGGTCACCGAGGGCCACCCGGTGCGGATCGAGAGCGGGGCCTGCAGCAGCTTCGTCGCGCTCACCGTCACCGGCTTCGACGCCACCCGGCCGAGCCCGCGCTGGATGCAGCGCCGGCTGCAGCTGGCCGGGATGCGCCCGATCTCCCTCGGCGTGGACGTCACCAACTACGTCATGCTCGCCACCGGGCAGCCGCTGCACGGCTACGACGCCCGCCGGTTGCGCGCTGCCGTGGTGGTGCGCCAGGCCACCGAGGGGGAGCGGCTGACCACCCTGGACGGTGTCGAGCGCACGCTCAGCGCCGAGGACCTGGTCATCGCCGACGACTCGGGGGCGATCGGGCTGGCCGGGGTGATGGGCGGCGCGGACACCGAGCTGGCCGACGACACCAGCACCATCGTGCTCGAGGCCGCCTGCTTCGACCCGGTCACGGTGGCCCGCACCTCCCGGCGGCACAAGCTGGGCAGCGAGGCGTCCCGACGCTTCGAGCGCGGCGTCGACCCGCAGGCCGGATACGCCGCGGCCCGGCTCGCCGCCGCCCTGCTGGTCCGCCTCGGCGGGGGCCGGCTGGAGCAGTCGGAGACCGTGCTCGGCTCGGCGCCGGCGGTGCCCGAGCAGCGGATCCCCGCCGACCTGCCCTCCCGCGTCCTCGGGATCGAGGTGCCGACCGAGCGGGTGCTCACCCTGCTCCGCGCCGGCGGCACGGCGGCCGAGCTGGACGGCGACGCCCTGGTGCTCACGCCGCCGAGCTGGCGCTCCGACCTGCGCGACCCCTACGACTGGGCCGAGGAGGTCGGACGGAAGGTCGGCGTGGACACCATCCCGCCGGTGCTGCCCGTCCCGCCGGCCGGGCGCGGGCTGACCGTGGAGCAGCGGGCCCGGCGCGCGGTCAACCAGGCGCTGGCCGCCACCGGCCACGTCGAGGTGCTCAACCTGCCGTTCCTCTCCGAGGCCGACCTCGACCGGCTCCTGCTGCCGGCCGACGACGACCGGCGCAGCGTGGTGACGCTGGCCAACCCGCTGGCCGACACCGCCCCGCACCTGCGCACCACGCTGCTGCCGGCGCTGCTGCACGCGGTCGCGCGCAACGCCAGCCGGGGCACCCCCGACCTCGCCGTGCACGAGATCGGCTCGGTCTTCCGGGCCCGGCCCGGACGCGGGGTCGCCCCCCGACCGGAGGTCACGCGGCGGCCGAGCGAGGCCGAGATCGCCGCGCTGGACGCCGCCCTGCCCGACCAGCCG
>NZ_QPKK01000350.1 GCF_003344635.1 Desertihabitans aurantiacus | reverse complement strand
CGGGGCGGTGGCGCGGGCCACCCGCGGACGCGACGGCGGGGCGGTGGCGCGGGCGGTCGGCATGGTCGCCGGGCTCGCAGCCCTCGGTGCCGGCGGGATCGCCGCCGGGCTCGAGCTGGAGCGTCGGGTCGTCGGCAGCCGGTTCCGCAACGACCGGACACCGCGGGAGGCCTTCTTCTCCCTGCGGTCCGGCGGTCCACCGGTGCGGACCTCCGACGGGCTCGACCTGCACACCGAGATCGACGAGCTCGACGACCACCAGCCCGCCCCCGGCAGCGGGCCGGTGCACCCGGAGCTGACGGTGGTGATGGTGCACGGCTACGCCCTCTCCCTCGACTGCTTCCACTTCCAGCGCAAGCACCTGCGCGGACGGGCCCGGCTGGTGCTCTACGACCAGCGCAGCCACGGACGCTCGCCCCGCGCCGCCCCCGAGACCTGCCGGATCGACCAGCTGGGCGACGACCTGCTCGCGGTGCTGCAGCAGACCGGGGTGACCGGACCGGTCGTCCTGGTCGGGCACTCGATGGGCGGCATGACCATCATGAACCTGGCCCGCCGCCACCCCGAGCTCTTCGGCGATCTGGTCGGCGGCGTCGTGCTGATCTCGACCTCACCGGCCGACATGGCCGAGCACTCGCCGATCCGCGGCATCCCCGGCAGGACCTTCTCCCGGGTGGTGGAGCCGGCGCTGGCGCTGCTCAACCGCGTCCCCGACCTGGTCACCCGCAGCCGCCGCGCCGGCTCCGACCTCGGGTTCGTGGCGACCAAGCAGCTCGCCTTCGGCAGCGAGGTGCCCGCCCAGTACGTGGAGTTCGTCAGCGAGATGCTCGGCGACATCCCGCTGGAGGTGGTCGGTGACTTCTACCCGGCCTTCCGCGACCTCGACGAGACCGGCTCGTTCCCGGTGCTGGCCGGCGTGGAGACCGCCGTGGTCGGCGGCGAGGACGACGCCATCACCCCGATCGAGCACACCCAGGTCATCATCGAGCTCCTGCCGGGAGCGGATGCCCTGGTGCTCGAGAACTCCGGCCACATGGCGCTGATCGAGCACCACGTCCAGGTCGACGAGGTGATCGACGCCCTGCTGGTCCGGGTCACCCGCAACGCGGGCTAGACCGGCGCGCCAGCTCAGCCGACGCGCTGGACCCCGTGGGCGCGGATGGCGGCCTGGTAGTGCTCGACCAGCCGGGCGCAGACCTCGTCCCAGGTGCGGCCACGGACGGCGGCGCGGGCGGCGCGGCTGAAGGCGTGCCGCTTGCGGTCGTCACCCACCAGGTCCTGCACCTGGCTGCGCAGCGTCGCGAGGTCACCCGGTGGGTAGAGCCAGCCGGTGTGGCTGGGGTCGATCAGGTCGATCGGCCCGCCCTTGGCCGGCGCGACGGCGGGGACGCCGCTGGCCAGCGCCTCCTGGATGGACTGGCAGAAGGTCTCCAGCTCGCCCGGGTGCACGAAGACGTCCATGCTGGCCAGCACCCGCGGCAGGTGCTCCCCGGTCAGCTGGCCGGTGAAGTGCGCGGTGGGCAGACGCTGCTCCAGCTCCTCGCGGGTCGGGCCGTGGCCGACCACCACCAGCCGGGTGTTCGGCAGGTCGGCGAGCACCGCGAGGTCCTCGACCTGCTTCTCCGCGGCCAGCCGGCCGACGTAGCCGATGATCCGCTCACCGCCCGGGGCGACCGTGCGACGCCAGGCGTCGTCCCGCTTCGCCGGGTGGAAGCGGGTGGTGTCGACCCCACGGCCCCACAGCCCCACCCGCGGGATGCCGCGGTTGACCAGCACCTGGCGGGTGTAGGACGAGGGCGCGAGGGTCATCGTGGCCAGCGAGTGGCTGGCGCGGACCCGCCACCAGATCACCGGCTGGGCGCGGTGCATCCAGTAGCGGGAGGCGAAGGAGGCGTACTCGGTCTGGTAGATCGCCACGCTCGGCAGGTCCATCCGGTTGGCCACCATGATGGCCTTGTGGCCCATGCTGATCGGCGCGGCCACGTGCACGACGTCGGGGCGGAAGTCCTCGAAGACCTCCTCCAGCCGCAGGCTGGTCGGGAAGCCGAAGGGCAGGTCCGGGTAGCCGGGGAGGTTCGCCGAGGGGGCGGGCACCACCGGGAAGCCCGCATAGGTCCGCGGCACCTGGCCGTTGCTCGAGGGGGCGACCACCACGGCGTCGTCGCCACGGTCGCGGAGGTGCTCGAGGACCCGCATCACCGAGTGGGTGACGCCGTTGACGGAGGGCAGGAAGCTTTCGGTCACGATCGCTACGCGCACGCCCACGACTCCATCCTCGACCGGTGACAGGCTTCCCCCGCCCGGCCGTCGGGTCGACCAACGGCTGGTGACGCCTCGGTGACCCGCCTGGCCGGCACGGTGCTGGTGCCATGGTGCCATCCCGGTCACCCGCTGGTTCGGATTCTCGCTCCCGGGCTGGTACAGTTGGCGTCCCCGGCTGCGCAGCGCAGTACGGGACGTGAGGCGCCGGATGCCGCCGTCGGAGATTCACACCGACTGGCTCAGACATCGTGGGCGCTAGAGGTCCGTCGACCACCCCGCAACGATGTCAGGCGATGCCCGCCCTTTGCGTCGGTGTGCGACGTGCCCACGAGGGGCCGAACGGCCCGGATGGAAGTCAGGCATGCCCAGCAAGTCCAGCTCAAGCCCCACCAAGGGCCCCAAGAACACCAAGGCCGACGGCACCAAGAAGAAGCGGTGGACCGCCGCAGAGCGTGCCACCCGCGGCCACGGCCCGCGGCGCGGTGGCGGACGTCCCCGCAGCGAGGTCGAGGCCACCGGCCCAGGCCGCGCGCCGCGGTCCGTCGACCGTTGGGACGACCGCCGGTCCACCGACCGGGCCGGCGCCGGTCGCCGTGACGACCGCGAGGAGCGTCGTCCCTACCGCGACGACCGCCAGGAGCGCCGTCCCTACCGCGACGACCGCGACGAGCGCCGTCCCGAGCGATCCGAGCGGCGCGACTCCGGCGACCGCGGCCGGACGGACCGCTTCGACCGTGGCGACCGCCGCGACGACCGGTTCGAGCGCCGGGATCGCGACGACCGCTTCGAGCGTCGTGACCGGGACGACCGGTCCGAGCGTCGTGACCGCGACGACCGTCGCGACCGCTTCGAGCGCCGCGACCGTGACGACCGGTTCGACCGCCGCGACCGTGACGACCGCTTCGGCCGTCGCGACCGGGACGAGCGCGGTGGCGACGACCACCACCGTCGCGCCAGCCGGCCCGCCG
>NZ_QPKK01000035.1 GCF_003344635.1 Desertihabitans aurantiacus | reverse complement strand
GGCGGTCTCGGGCGAGCCGAGCGCCTCGGCGAGCGCCGGCACCACGCTCTCCCCGGCCTGCCCCAGCGCCCAGTGCAGGGCGCCGGCGACGACCGGGTCGTCCTCGGCCAGGGCCGCCTCGACGAGGACGTCGCCGTGGCGGTCGTCCCCGGCCAGCGACAGCACCGAGCGCTGCCGCGCCGACGGGCTGGCGGCGTCCAGCCCGCGGAGCAGCGCGATGGTGCGCAGCACGTCGGACCAGGCGGTCGGGTCGCTGCTGCGGACCCGCTCGAGCCGACGCAGCAGCTCCTGCTCGCGGGCCAGCCGCTCACGGGTGCGGGCGAGCAGCTGGTCGACCACCGCGGCGGGGTCGAAGGACAGGTCGGCCAGCACCTCCCCGACCTCGTCCAGGGTCAGCCCGAGCGCCCGCAGCGCCTCGACCTGGAAGAGCCGGCGGACATCGTCCTCGGCGTAGCGGCGGTAGCCCGCGCTGGAGCGCCCGCTCGGTGAGACGAGCCCGATCCGGTCGTAGTGGCGCAGCATCCGGGCGCTGATCCCGGAGCGCTCGGCCACCTCCCCGATCAGCACCGGCCTCAGTCGTCCTGCAGCGGAGCCCCGCGCAGCGCGACCACCCGCTGGGCCTCGGCGACCGCGTCGTCGAAGTCGACGTCGGGGTCGCGGACCAGCTGCTGGGTGGCCAGCGCGTGCGCGCGGACGTCGGGATCGGGGTCGGCGGCGGCCCGCTCCAGAACGGGCGCGGACGCCTCGCCGAGAGCGGCCAGCGCGCGGCTCAGGCTGCGGTGCACCAGCCGGTCACCGCGGCCGAGCTGGCTGATGAGCACCTCGGCCAGCGCCGCCTCCTGCCCCTCCGGCACCAGCGCAGCCGCGGCCCGCCAGGCCGTCCGCGCCACCTCGTCCTCGGTGTCGTGCAGCAGGTCGAGGGTGATCGCGGGGTAGGCCCGACGGTCACCGATCTTGGACAGCGTGTGCAGGGCCTGGCTGCGGGCCTGCGGGAACACCGAGCCGAGCTCGACCAGGAGCCGGTCGACGGTGGCCTCCGCCGGGTGCCGCGTCAGCGCCCAGGTGAGCATGTCGCGGACGAAGAAGTCCGGCTCGACCGCGGACCGCTCGACCAGCACCTCCACGTCCGCGGGCTCCGGACGCGTCCCCGCGGCCATCGCCGCCTGCAGCCGCGCCGTGGCGTCCGGCAGCTCCAGCGCCGCCCGTACCCGCGCGGCGCGGCCCTCCTCCTGCTGGGTCATCTCGACCACCTCCTGCTCCCAGGGAAGACCTTGTCACGGTGTCAAGGTCAAGTCACCGGAGTCGCCCCGGCGTCACAGCGGGCGGCGCAGCACCGTGGTCATCGTGCGGTAGGTGCTGCCGTCGTCGAGCGGCCAGGACTCCGCCCGGCGTCCCACCGCGGTGTAGCCGAGTCGCTCGTAGAGCGCCCGGGCCCGCGGGTTGTCGTCCTCGACGGTGAGCTGGACGGCCGTCCGTCCGGCGCGGCGGGCGACGTCCTCGAGCGCCTCGACCAGCAGCGTGCCCACGCCGAGGGACTGCCAGGCCTCGTGCACCGAGAGCATCCAGAGCTCGCCGGTGTCCGGCTCCTTGACGAGGTCGACCGCACCGACCGCCACCAGCCGGCCGTTGGAGGCCTGCAGGCAGAGCAGCCCGACCTCACCCTCGAGCGTGCGCTGCCACGCCTCCGCGAGTGCCCGCAGGTGGGCGGACCCGCCCGACCAGTGCAGGTCGGGCAGGTCCTCGGGCTCGAGCGCGCGGACGGTGAGCGCGACGGTCAGGCTGCGGTGCACGCCGGCAGTCTGCCGCCCACGGTCAGGCCGCCGGGCCGCGGTCCCGCACGTCGGCCACCGCGGTCATCGCCGAGCGCAGCTCGCTCAGCCACTCGTCCTGGTGCTGGGCGACCAGCCGGACGCACCAGGCCAGTGCCTCCGACCGCGAGCGGGCCACGCCGGCCTCGACCAGGGTGTCGAGCACCAGCCGCTGCGGCTGGCGCAGCCGGGTCATCACCGGGACCGCCAGGTGGGTGAACCGCTCGGTGCGCTCCCCCATCCGCACCGCCCAGGCCACCTTGCGCTCGTAGCGGTGCTCGGCCTCGCGGGCGATCTCGATCCGCTGCTCGCGGGTCTCCTCCCGCCACGCGCTGATCCGGCCCGCCCGGGCCTCGTCCCGCTCGACCTCGCTGGCGTCGGCCAGCTCCACGTCGGGCAGCGGCACCTCGACGGTGATCTCCTCGCGGTCCACCGTGATGGTGGCTCCGCGCCACGCCTCGGGCAGGCGGCCGGCGAACCAGCCCCGCACCCGTGCTTCCTGCTCGTTCGTCATCATGTAATGAACATTACGTCGTTGCACAAGACCTTGCCAGGACGGCGGCGCCGGTAGCCTGCGCGTTGTGCGAGCGGTGCTGCAGCGGGTGGCCTCGGCCGACGTGACGGTGGCCGGGGAGGTGGTCGGCGCGATCGGCGGCCCCGGCCTGCTGGTGCTGCTCGGCGTCACCCACACCGACACCGCCGAGGTCGCCGCCCGGCTGGCGGACAAGATCTGGCGGCTGCGCATCCTGCCCGAGGAGCGCTCCTGCGAGCAGGAGGGTGCTCCACTGCTGGTGGTCAGCCAGTTCACCCTCTACGCCGACACCCGCAAGGGCCGACGTCCCTCCTGGAGCGCCGCCGCCCCCGGACCGGTCAGCGAGCCGCTGTTCGAGGCCTTCGTGGCCGCGCTGCGCGCCCTCGGGGCGCACGTCGAGACCGGTGTGTTCGGCGCGCAGATGGAGGTCCGGCTGGTCAACGACGGCCCGGTCACCCTGGTGCTGGACGCCGACTGACGCCGCCCGCCCACGACGGGCCCGGGGGTCTCTGACGGCGGCGGGGCTCCAGCTGTCTCGCGGAGCACCACCACGTCGGTGGGCACCGGGTGCAGCGGCTGCCCGGCGGTGATCGGCACCCGGTGGGCCGGTGCGTACGAGAGGCGTGCGCAGCCACCTCGACGGCGTCGGGGCCGGACGTCGGCGGTGCCGGTGGGTGGCGACCCGGTACGGGTGCTCGGCGACGCCCTCGTCGGTGCACCCCGGCGCGGGGCGCGGCTGCCGTCGAGCACCGGGGTGCACCATCCGACTCCTTGTCCGTCGCGGCTTCCCGCAACTTTCGAGCCGCGTGTCGGTATACGGAACGAGGAGTGCGGGTCCGTACGTGGACGTGATCAGCGGGGCGCCAGCAGGCGGGTTCGAGAGCGCGCTGCACCCCCAGGTGCCGGGTCGAGGTGCTAACGTCTCGATACTTGCGCAACGGCGACAGAGAGGTGCCCCGGTGACCACGACCCCCTCCCGCAGTGCGCGTCCCACCATCGCGTTCATCGCCGACGAGCTGGGTGTCTCCGTCCCCACCGTGTCGAAGGTGCTGAACGGGCGTCCCGACGTGTCCGCCGCCACCCGGGAACGTGTCGAGGAGGCGCTGCGGCGCCACGGCTACAAGCGCCGCCGGGCCGTCACCCCCACCGGGGCGCCGCCGCTGGTCGACCTGGTGATCCACGAGCTGGGCTCGGTCTGGGCGCTGGAGATCATCCAGGGGGTGGAGCGCGCAGCAGCCGAGGCCGGGGTGGGCGTGGTCCTCTCCACACTGGGCGGCAGCCACCATCCCGAGCAGGACTGGCTGGACCGGGTGCTGGCCCGCCGCCCGGTCGGCGTCATCCTGGTGATGTCACGGCTCGACCCGGTGCAGCGCCACCAGCTGGAGAGCCGTTCCATCCCCTTCGTCGTCGTCGACACCGACGGCGAGACGCCGGCCGACGTCGCGACGGTGGGGTCCAACAACTGGCATGGCGGGCTGTCGGCGACCCGCCACCTGCTCGGCCTCGGGCACCGCCGGGTGGCCGTGGTCAGCGGACCGGAGGACGTGCTGTGCTCCCGGGCGCGGATCGACGGCTTCCGCAGTGCGCACGAGGAGCTGCGGCTGGGTGTCGACCCGGCACTGGTCCGTCACGGCAACTTCGTCGTCGAGGGCGGCTACCGGCAGGGCCGGGAGCTGCTGGAGCGTCCCGACCGGCCCACCGCCATCTTCGCCGGCTCCGACATGCAGGCCCTCGGTGTGCTCCGCGCCGCCCGCGAGCTCGGGCTGCGGGTGCCGGAGGACCTCTCGCTGGTCGGCTACGACAACCTGCCGCTCTCGGCCTGGGTGGACCCGCCGCTGACCACCGTCAACCAGCCGCTGCACGAGATGGCTGCCACCGCCACCCGGATGCTGGTCGACACCGGCACCTCCCACGGCGGACGGCTGCGCCGCGTCGACCTCGCGACCGACCTCGTGGTGCGAGGCAGCACCGCCGCACCGCCGGAGGGCTGAGCCGGCCCGACCCCCGGGGCCCGCCGAGCCGTCCGGGTCGGTGTGCGCACAATGAGACCCCGACCGGAAGGATCTCTCGTGAGCGACGTCCCGAACACCTCCGTCGACACCCGGGTGGAGGAGCTGCTGGCGGCGATGACGCCGGCGGAGAAGGCCGGCCAGCTGACCCAGTACTTCTCCTTCGGCCCCTCGGTCGGCGACGGCGGGCCGCAGCGGGCCGGCGAGGTCGAGGAGGCCCTCGGACGCGGTGGCGCGGGCTCGCTGCTGTTCGTCACCGACCCCGCCGAGACCAACCGGCTGCAGCGGCTCGCGGTCGAGGGCAGCCGGCACGGGCTGCCGGTGCTCTTCGGCTTCGACGTCATCCACGGCCTGCGGACGGTGCTGCCGGTGCCGATCGCGCTCGCCGCCACCTGGGACCCCGGCACCATCGAGCGCGGGCAGGCGGTCGCAGCCCGCGAGGCGCGGGCGGTCGGCATCCACTGGACCTTCGCGCCGATGGTCGACATCGCCCGCGACCCCCGCTGGGGCCGGATCGTCGAGGGCGCCGGCGAGGACCCCTACCTCGGGGCGGCCGTCGCGGCCGCGCAGGTGCGCGGCTTCCAGGGCGGCGGGCTGGGCACCCCGGAGCGGATCATCGCCGGGCCGAAGCACTTCGCCGGCTACGGCGCGGCCCTCGGCGGGCGCGACTACGACGAGGTCGACCTCTCCGACGCCCAGCTGTGGAACGTCTACCTGCCGCCGTTCCGGGCCGCGGTCGAGGCCGGCGCGGGCAACGTCATGACGGCCTACATGCCGCTCAACGGCATCCCGGCCACCGCCAACCGCTGGCTGCTCACCGAGGTGCTGCGCGGGCACTGGGGTTTCGAGGGGTTCCTGGTCAGCGACGCCAACGCGGTGCGCAACCTCACCACCCACGGCTTCGCCACCGACGCCACCGACGCCGCCGTGCGTGCGGTCGAGGTGGGGCTCGACCTGGAGATGGCCATCACCGACCCGGCCTACGCCTCGCTGCCCGCGGCGGTCGAGGCCGGGGCGGTCGAGGAGGCCGCCCTGGACGCCTGCGTGCGGCGGGTGCTCACCGCCAAGCTCCGGCTCGGTCTGCTGGACGACCCCTACGTCGACGAGCAGCGGGCCGCGCAGGTGCTCACCGACCCCGAGCACCGGGAGGTGGCGCGCGTGGCGGCCGAGCGCTCGGCGGTGCTGCTGCGCAACGAGGGCGGCCTGCTCCCCCTGGACGCCGACCGGCTCGGCTCGGTCGCGGTGCTCGGCCCGCTGGCCGACTCCCGCCGCGACACCCTCGGGCCCTGGGTGTTCGACTTCGACCTCGATGAGACCGTCACCGTGCTGGACGGCCTGCGGACCCGGCTGACCGGCGCGGACGTCCGCCACGCCCCGGGCGTCCGGCCGGCCCAGCGGCTGTTCCCCTCGATGTTCGACATGTTCCCCGGCAACACGCCGCCCGACCCCACCGACTTCGACGACGAGGCCGAGCTGCGGCGGGCGGTCGAGCTGGCCCGCGACAGCGACCTGGCCGTGCTGGTGCTCGGGGAGTGGCAGCAGATGATCGGGGAGGCGGCCTCGCGGTCGTCGCTGGAGCTGCCCGGCCGCCAGCAGCAGCTGCTGGAGGCGGTGGTGGCGACCGGGACGCCGGTGGTGCTGGTCCTGCTCAACGGACGTCCGCTCGACCTGCGCTGGGCGGTCGAGCACGTCCCCGCCATCCTCGACGTCTGGTACCCCGGCACGGCCGGCGGCACCGCGGTGGCGAACCTGCTGCTCGGCGACGTCAGCCCGGCCGGCCGGCTGCCGTTCACCTGGCCGCGCACGGTCGGGCAGGTGCCGATCACCTACGCCCACACCACCTCCCACGAGCCCCAGAACCAGGGCCGCCGCTACTGGGACGAGGAGAGCACCCCGCTGTTCCCCTTCGGGTTCGGGCTGTCCTACGGCCGGTTCGAGTACAGCGACCTCACCCTCGACCGGGACGCCGTCGGGGTGGACGACACCCTCACCGCCTCGGTCACCGTGACCAACGTCGGCGAGCACGACGCCGACGAGGTCGTCCAGCTCTACCTGCACCAGCGCTCCGGCACCGCCGCCCGGCCGGTCCGCGAGCTCAAGGGGTTCCAGCGGGTGCACCTGGCGGCCGGGGAGTCGCGGACGGTGCGCTTCGAGGTCGGGCGTGCGGAGCGGCGCTACTGGAACGCCGCCGTCCGCGAGCACGTGCTGGACGCCTCGACCTTCGACCTGTGGGTCGGCGGCAGCTCGGCCGCCACCCTCGGCACCACCTTCGCCACCACCACCGGCTGACCCGGGCGGTGCGGGTCAGCCCGCGGCGCGCCGGATCGGGATCAGGGTGGGACGGGCGTCCTGCTCGAGGAACTCCCGCACCAGCCGGGTGACCAGCTCGGGCTTGTCGTGCAGCAGACCGTGGGACGTCCCCGGCACGACCGCCAGCTCGGCCCGCGGCAGCGCCCGGTACAGCGCGAGCGTGTGCTCGGGGTGGACGATGTCGTCGTCGGCCGCGACCACGAGCACCCGCCGGTCGAGCCCGGCGAGGTGCTCGGAGGTGATGGCGAGGTCCTCCTCGGCCATGTCGGCCAGCTTGTGCGCGATGACCACGAAGTGGTCCCGCCCGTCCGGAGAGACCTCGGCGTAGCGCTCGACCAGCACCTCCGGGACGTCCTCGGCGTCCTCGTGGGTCGGGGTGACCAGCCAGCCGCCGGCCTCGAAGACGCCGCTGAGCAGGACCAGCCGCTCGACCAGGTCGGGACGCCGCAGCGCGGTCAGCAGCGCGACCACCGCGCCGTCGCTGAACCCGACCAGCCGGGCCGGACCGGCGTCCAGCTGCTCGAGCAGGGCCACGGTGTCGTCGGCCATCGCGTGCTGGCTGAGCGGTCCGTCGTGGTCGGCGGTCCGGCCGTGGCCGCGGCGGTCGGCCATCACCACCCGGAAGCGGTCGGCCAGGGCCGCCAGGTTGCCCCCGAACTCCTCGCCGTCGCCGAAGCCGCCGTGCAGCAGCAGCACCAGCTCACCCGCCCCCGTGCTGGTGACCCAGCTGGGGTGCCCGTTCAGCTCGACGTAGCCCATCTCGCCCCTCCCTCGCGGCGTGCGTGCGGTTCAGCCGCCGGCGAAGGGCGGCAGCAGCTCCACCTCGGTGTCGGCCTCGAGGGGAGCGTCCAGCCGGGAGCGGTGCACCGCCCGGCCGGAGGACAGCAGGCTGCACACGTCGACCACGCGGGCGAACCCCGGGTCGTCGGCGCGGGCGGCCTTGGCGGCCGCCAGCGCGTCGGCCAGCGAGGACGCCTCCACCTGCTCGGTCTCCACGCCGGCGGCGGCACGGGCCCCGGCCCAGTAGCGCAGGGTGACACGGTGCATGGCTGTTAGTCTCTCCCTGCCCTCAAGCGGCCAGGCGATGGGGGACGGACCACTGGGGGCACGGACACACCGAGAGGCAGGCATGGCGACACTGCTGCTGCTGAGCAAGCGCGCCACCGCCGCCGAGGACGTCCTCCCCTCGCTGTCGCTGCTGAACCACAAGGTGCAGGTGGTGCCCGCCGAGGCGTCCTCCCTGCTCGAGGGGCCGCGGGTGGACGCGCTGCTGCTGGACGCCCGCACCGACCTCGCCGCCTGCCGGGCCCTGTGCCGGGTGATCCAGACCACCGGCAAGGACCTGCCACTGCTGGTCGTGGTGACCGAGGGCGGGTTGACCGCGATGTCCAGCGACTGGGGTTTCGACGACCTGGTCCTGGACACCGCCGGTCCGGCCGAGATCGAGGCCCGGCTCCGGCTGGCCACCACCCCGGTCCAGGGCGAGCGCGACGTCATCTCCTCCGGCGGGGTGGTGATCGACGAGGCCGGCTACTCCGCCCGGCTCAACGGCCGCCAGCTCGACCTCACCTACACCGAGTTCGAGCTGCTGAAGTACCTGGTGCAGCACCCGGGCCGGGTGTTCAGCCGTGAGCAGCTGCTCTCCGACGTGTGGGGCTACGACTACTACGGCGGCACCCGCACCGTGGACGTCCACATCCGACGGCTGCGGGCCAAGCTCGGCCCCGAGCACGAGTCGATCATCGGCACCGTGCGCAACGTCGGCTACCGCTTCGTCGTCAAGCCCTGACCCCAGACCTCGCCCCCGCCCGAGCAGCTTCACACACCTTCGCCAGGCGCCACCCATGCTGCAGCTGGTGTGCGGGCCGGCGAACGTGTGTGCCGCTGCCGTCACAGTAACCCGGCACACACCTTCGCGCCACCGCACACAGGTTGCAGCATGGGTGCCGTCCCGCGAAGGTGTGTGAAGCCGCCTGCCCGGGCGCTCACTCCGGCGCGAAGGCGAGCTCGAGCCGGCGCCGCAGGCTCCGCTGGTCGAAGAGCTCGCTCCAGGTCCACCGGACCACCTTCCACCGCAGGGGACGGATGGCGTCCTCGCGCAGCTTCTCCGCGAACACCGCGTCCCCGGGGCTCTGACCTGGCTCGAGCAGACGGCCGTACTTGACCTTGCCGTCGAACTCACCGACCACGCGGTGCGCGGGCCAGGCGAAGTCGACACGGCGGACCTCGCCGTTGACGTCGACGATCTCGAGCTGCAGCTCCTGGGCCGGGACCCCCAGGGCTGCCAGCACCAGTCGGCTGATCGACTCTCCGACGCTCTCGCTGCGACCGTCCATCTCGGTCACCGCCCGACGCGCCCTGCCGATGCCCGGCCACGTCCGGCACACTTCCAGGACCTCGGCCAGCTCCGCTGCAGTTGCCAGCTCGTGGTGAAGCGCGTGGTCGCCCGCGGCCACCGCCTGGTAGAGGCTGCCGACGCGGGCCAGGTCCACCACGGTGCGCGCGGGGCTGGTCACCTGCCGGCCGCCGAGCATCGTCAGGTGGTGCTCGGGGAGTCCCGCCGTCCGGAGGTGCACCGGTCCGGCGATGCGACCACCGCTGCGTCGGGCCCGCGTCAACGCCACCTTCGTGAGGTCCGCCCGGTAGAGCGGGATCTCGTGCAGCAGGGCCGCCGAGTGGTGGCTGATCACCGGGCCGGACGGCTTCAGCCGCATGGTCGCGTCCAGCAGCTCGCGGTGGCGCGTCTCGACGTCCGGCAGGTCGTCGCCCTCCGCACCCAGGACGTAGGCGCCCCGGCGCACGCGGCGGGCCGGGCCGCCGCGGGTGGCGCGCCTCAGCTCGTCATGGGACCAGCCACTCCGCACCAGGTCGCGGGTGAGCCGCACGTCGCTCATGCAGCCATCTCAGGTCATGGCGGCAGCCGATGGTCCCTTCCGCAGCGAGATCTGTGCATAACTGCGCGACCACCCCGGCCCGACGGCCGCCCACGGAGGGGAGCACGGCACACCCCTTCGCCAGACGGCACCCATGCTGCAGCGTGGGTGCGCTGGCACGAAGGTGTGTGCCGCTCCCCTCCGTGGGTGGCCGCACACACGTTCCTCGGACGGCACACGTGCTGCAGTGTGGGTGCGGCTGCACGAAGGTGTGTGCCGGGGGTGGCAGCGGCCCGACCGGGCGTCCGCCGTGGGGTCACGCAGGGTGTCGCCCGGACCCCCTACGGTGGCCCCATGCACGTCCAGCCCGTCCCCGCCCTCGACGACTCCGCCCGCTCCGCGGTGCAGGCCCTGCGGCACAGCTGCCAGGTGGCCGACCGGACGTCCCCGCTCAACGAGGCGGCGGTGCTGGCGCTGGGCCGGCGCAGCGGGGACGGCCTGCAGCACTGGCTGCTCCGCGACGACCACGGGCAGGTGCTCGGCTACGCGCAGGCGGAGTGGATCGACCCGGCCACCGACGGCGAGCACCCGAGCACCGCCCAGCTCTGCGTGCACCCCGAGCACCGCCGGCGCGGCGGCGGCACCCGGCTGCTGTCGGCCGTCCGCGACGCCCACACCAGCCGCGGCAACGGCGGCACGCTCGGCTTCTGGGCGTTCGGACGGCTGCCCGCGGCGGCCGAGCTGGCGCTGCGGGAGGGTCTGGAGTCGTCCCGGGAGCTGCTGATGATGGGCCGCGACCTGCTCACCTCCCCCGTCACCGACGAGCCGGAGGTGCCCGCCGGCGTCACCCTGCGCAGCTTCCGCCCCGGGGAGGACGAGGCCGGCTGGCTGGCCGTCAACGCCCGCGCCTTCGCCCACCACCCCGAGCAGGGCCGGATCACCGCCGACGACCTCGCCGCCCGGATGGCCGAGCCGTGGTTCCGCCCGCAGGACTTCCTCGTCGCCGAGCGGGACGGCCAGCTCGTCGGCTACCACTGGATGAAGGCCGAGGGCGAGCTGGGCGAGGTCTACGTCATCGGCGTCGACCCCGATGCTGCCGGGAGCGGGCTCGGCCGGGCCCTGCTCACCACCGGCCTGCGCCACCTCGCCGAGCAGGGCTGCACCCGGGTCGTGCTCTACGTCGAGGCCGACCAGCAGCGGGTCGTCCGGATGTACCACTCGGCTAGTTTTGTCACCGTGCACCGCGACGTCCTGTACGTCGCCGGTCACCCCGCAGACCAGGAGACGTCCATGAGCACCGACCAGGCCGCACCTGCTCCGCCCGCCACCCCCGGCACCGACCCGGCCCCCCAGCCGGCCGCTCCCCAGGCCCCGGGCCCGCAGGCGCCCGCACCCACCCGGGACGACGCCGCGCCGGACCGTCCGGCCACGGTCTCCGACACCCTCCTCCCCGAACCGCCGGTCGAGCCGGGCGGGATGGACGACGAGGAGTTCGCCGCGGCCCTGGCCGCGCTGCCGGCGGACCGGTTCGCCGACCGGGAGCTGTCCTGGCTGGCGTTCAACCAGCGGGTGCTGGAGCTCGCCGACGACGAGCAGCGGATCCCGCTGCTGGAACGCGCCCGGTTCCTGGCGATCTTCAGCTCCAACCTCGACGAGTACTACATGGTGCGGGTGGCCGGGCTGAAGCGCCGGATCGCCGCCGGTGTCGCGGTCGCCGGGCGGAGCGGGCTGCTGCCGCGCGAGCTGCACGACGCGATCCTCACCCGCACCGCCGAGCTGGTCGCCGAGCAGGCCCGGATCTTCCAGGACGAGGTGCGCCCGGCGATGGCGGCCGAGGGCATCCAGATCCTGCCCTGGAGCGACCTCACCGATCCGGAGAAGGCCGCCATGCGCCGGCTCTTCGCCGAGCGGATCTTCCCCGTGCTCACCCCGCTCGCGGTCGACCCCAGCCACCCCTTCCCCTACATCTCGGGCCTCAGCGTCAACCTCGCGGTGCTGCTGAAGAACCCGCACACCGGCGCGAGGCAGTTCGCCCGGGTCAAGGTGCCGACGATCCTGCCGCGCTTCCTCGACCTCGGCGGCACCCGGTTCGTGGCCATCGAGGACGTCATCGCGCGCCACCTCGACCAGATCTTCGGCGGCATGCAGGTGCTGGAGTGGACCACCTTCCGGGTCACCCGCAACGAGGACCTCGAGGTCGAGGAGGACGACGCGGAGAACCTGCTGTTCGCGCTGGAGAAGGAGCTGCTGCGCCGCAAGGTCGGACGCCCGCCGGTGCGGCTGGAGGTGCAGGAGGACACCGACCCCGCGATCCTCGAGCTGCTCGCCTCCGAGCTCGACATCTCCGAGCGCGAGATCTTCACCGTGCCGGCCCCGCTCGACCTGCGCGGGCTGTTCACGCTGGCCGACATCGACCGCGAGGACCTCAAGTACCCGGCCTTCCTGCCCTCCACCCACCCGCACCTGGCCGAGGTGGAGACCGCGCGCCCCGCCGACATGTTCGCCGCCCTCAAGCAGCGCGACGTGCTCCTGCACCACCCCTACGACTCCTTCGCCACCAGCGTCCAGCGGTTCGTCGAGCAGGCCGCCGCCGACCCGCACGTGCTGGCGATCAAGCAGACGCTGTACCGCACCAGCGGGGACTCCCCGATCATCGACGCCCTGGTCGAGGCCGCCCAGGCCGGTAAGCAGGTGCTGGCGCTGGTGGAGATCAAGGCCCGCTTCGACGAGCAGGCCAACATCCGCTGGGCGCGCACCCTGGAGGAGGCCGGCGTCCACGTCGTCTACGGCGTGATGGGGCTGAAGACGCACTGCAAGCTGTCGATGGTGGTCCGCGAGGAGCCGGACGGGCTGCGCCGTTACGCCCACATCGGCACCGGCAACTACAACCCCAAGACCGCCCGGCTGTACGAGGACATGGGTCTGCTGACGTCCAACCCGGTGGTCACCGAGGACGTGGCCCGGCTGTTCAACCACCTGTCCGGGATGACCCAGGAGACCCGCTACCGCCGGCTGCTGGTCGCCCCGCACGGCATCCGCACCGGGCTGATCGACCTGATCCGGGGCGAGATCGACCACCACCGCGCCGGCCGGCCCGCCGGCATCCGGATCAAGGTCAACTCCGCGGTCGACGAGGACGTCCTGGACGCCCTCTACGTCGCCTCCCAGCAGGGCGTCCCGGTCGACCTGTGGGTGCGCGGCATCTGCACCCTCCGCCCGCAGGTGCCGGGGCTGAGCGACAACGTCCGGGTGCGCAGCATCCTCGGCCGCTTCCTCGAGCACAGCCGGCTGTTCGCCTTCACCGGTGGCGGGCGTCCGGTGGTGGGGATCGGCTCGGCCGACCTGATGCACCGCAACCTCGACCGGCGGGTCGAGGTGCTCACCTCGATCTCCAACAAGGCCCACGTCGCCGAGATCGAGGCGCTCTTCGCCCAGGCCTTCGCCGAGGACACCGTCGCCTGGCACCTGGACGCCGACGGGCTCTGGACGGCCCACACCACCGCCGCCGACGGCTCGCCGCTGGTCGACATGCAGCAGCACCTGATCGGTGCGAAGAGCAAGCGCCGCGCCAAGTGAGAGCGGCCGACGCGGGACGGCACCCGTGACCGCGAGGCGAGACGCCGAACCGGCGGACCGCCGGGTCCTCGCCGCGGGCGCGGTGGTGCTGCGACGCACCGCCGCGAGCCCGGAGGTGGCCGTGGTGCACCGGCCCCGCTACGCCGACTGGTCGCTGCCCAAGGGCAAGCAGGACGCCGACGCCGGCCCCTCCGGCGGGGTCGAGACGCTGCCGGAGACGGCGGTGCGCGAGCTGTTCGAGGAGACCGGGCTGCAGGTCGTGCTCGACTGCCCGCTCGACCGTCAGGTCTACCCGGTGGCGGCCGGCACCAAGGAGGTGCACTGGTGGCGCGCCACCGCGGTGGCCCAGCAGGAGCGCCTGCCCGACGAGGAGGTCGACCAGATCGCCTGGTGGCCGCTGGAGGAAGCCCGTCGCCGGCTCACCCACGCCGCCGACGTGGCGCTGGTCGAGCAGGCGCTCGCGCTGCCGCCGACCCGGGTGGTGGCGCTGGTGCGCCATGCCAAGGCGATGGCGCGCTCGGACTGGTCGCTGGCCGACGCGCTCCGCCCGCTCACCGACCGCGGACGCCAGCAGGCGGTCGACCTGATGGGTCTGCTGGGCGCCTTCGGCCTGCAGCGGGTGCTCAGCTCCTCCTCCACCCGCTGCGTCAGCACGGTGCTGCCCTACGTCACCGCGCGCGGGGTGCCGTTCGAGCGGTCCAGCCGGCTGAGCGAGGAGGAGGGTGCGGAGCGCGCCGAGTCGGTCCAGCGGGTGGTCGAGGAGGTCGTGCAGCGGACCGCCGCGGCCGGGGAGAACCTGCTGCTGTGCGGGCACCGGCCGGTGATCCCGCACATGCTGGCGGCCCTCGGCGTGCCCGACACCGAGCTGCGCACCGCCGAGCTGCTCGTGCTGCACGTCGACGCCGCCGGTGAGGCGGTCGCCCGCGAGCACCACCGACCGTCCAGCTGAGCGGCTCCACGCCCCGTTCGCCGGGGCGCCCGGGGGGGCCACATCACGGGGTGGTCACGACATGGTGCGCGGATCCCGACAGTCGTTCATCTGGTGTTCATGTTCGATGACGCAACCAGTCACGCGCCGCTCCTAGCGTCACCTCCGGACCCGGGAGATGGCTCCCTGTCCTGAGCTCTGTAGCCCAGCAATGGAAGGCATTTCGTGAAGACTTCACGCGCAGGCGCCCTGATCGCCCTGCTCACCTCTGCGACCATCGGCCTCGCCGCGTGCAGCTCCGACGCCCCGGAGCCCGCCCCGGCCCCCGAGGGTGGGGAGAGCGCCGGCGGCAGCGCGTCCGCCCCGGCCCAGGTCTCCGGCACCCTGACCGGTGGCGGCGCCTCGTCCCAGGAGGCCGCGATGACGTCCTGGACCCAGGGCGTCACCACGGTGCAGCCCGAGCTGCAGGTCCAGTACAACCCGGTCGGCTCCGGCTCCGGTCGTGAGGGCTTCCTCGCCGGCCAGTACACCTTCGCCGGCTCCGACGCCGCGATGGACTCCGAGGAGTACACCCAGTCCCAGCAGATCTGCGGCCCCGACGGCGCCTTCCACGTCCCGGCCTACATCTCCCCGGTCGCCGTGGCCTACAATCTGCCGTCGCTGACCGAGCCCGTGAACATGGACGCCGACACCATCGCGCGCGTCTTCACCGGTGAGATCACCACCTGGAACGACCCGGCCATCGCCGAGCAGAACGAGGGCGTCGAGCTGCCCAGCACCGGCATCACCGTGGTGCACCGGGCCGACTCCTCCGGCACGACCGAGAACTTCACCGACTACCTGACCGCCGCCGCCCCCGAGGCCTGGACCTACGACGTGGTCGAGGACTGGCCGGCCGACATCGCCGCCGAGAACGCCCAGGGCACCTCCGGCGTGGTCAACCTGGTCACCCAGACCGAGGGTGCGATCACCTACGCCGACGCCTCGGCCATCGGTGACCTCGGTTCGGTCGCCGTCCAGGTCGGCGAGGAGTACGTCCCCTACTCGGCCGAGGCCGCTGCGGCCGCCGTCGAGGCCAGCGAGAAGGTCGGCGGGGGCGCCCCGAACGACATGGCCGTGGAGCTGGACCGCACCAGCACCGAGGCCGGCACCTACCCGATCGTGCTGGTGTCGTACCACATCTACTGCTCGGCCTACGCCGACCAGGAGACCGCCGACCAGGTCAAGGCGTTCGGCACCTACGTGGTGTCGGAGGACGGCCAGGCCGCGTCGGCCGAGGCCGCCGGCAGCGCCCCGCTGTCGCCCGCCCTCACCGAGGAGGCCACCGCCGCCATCGAGGCGATCACCGTCCAGTGACGGTCCCGGGGGTCGCTGGTGCCGCTGCGGCGCCGGCGACCCCCACCCCTTCGTCGCGGCGCCCCGCTCCAGCGGGGCGCCGCGCGAACCGTGCATGATGTGAAGGAGCGCGTGGTGAGCACCCAGACCCGAGGGAGCATGGTGGCGCAGTCAACCGAAACCCAAGTCGAGACGCAGCCGCCCGCGCCGCGGTCCCGCGACAACGCCGCGGGCCGGATGGGGGACAAGGTCTTCGCGGGCATCTGCCTGGGCGCCGGCATCCTCATCCTCGTCGTCCTCGCCGGGGTCGCGGCGTTCCTCCTGCGCGACGCCGTGCCGGCGATCCTGGCCTCGCCCGAGGAGCTGGGACGGGAGACCTCCTTCTGGGGCTACGTCTGGCCCCTGGTGGTGGGCACGCTGATCGCCTCCGGCATCGCCATCGTGGTGGCCACCCCGGTGGCGATCGGGATCGCGCTGTTCATCTCCCACTACGCTCCCAAGCGGCTCTCGCAGCCGCTGGGCTACATGATCGACCTGCTGGCCGCCATCCCGTCGGTGGTCTACGGCCTGTGGGGCGCCACCTTCTTCGGTCCGCTGCTGGTGCCGATGTACGCCTGGCTGGCCGAGAACGCCTCCTTCATCCCGATCTTCGGGCCCACCTACTCCGCGGCCGGACGCACGCTGCTGACGGCGAGCCTGGTGCTGGCGGTGATGATCCTGCCGATCGTCACCTCGCTGAGCCGCGAGCTGTTCCTGCAGACCCCGAAGCTGCACGAGGAGGCCGCGCTGGCCCTCGGCGCCACCCGCTGGGAGATGATCAAGGCGGCGGTGTTCCCGTTCGCCCGCGCCGGCGTCATCTCCGCCATCATGCTCGGCCTGGGCCGCGCGCTCGGGGAGACGATGGCGGTCACGCTGGTGCTCTCGCAGGGCCCGCTGACCGCCAACCTGCTCAACGCCGGCAACTCCACCATCCCGGCCGAGATCGCGCTGAACTTCCCCGAGGCGTTCGGGCTGCGTCAGAGCGAGCTGATCGCCGCCGGTCTGGTGCTCTTCGTCATCACCCTGGTCGTCAACATGCTGGCCCGGGCCATCGTCTCGCGCTACAAGGAATTCTCGGGAGCCAACTGATGACCACCACCTCCGTCGACGAGATCGTCCCCTCCAAGAGCTCCCTCACCGCCGGCCAGCTGCCGCGGTGGACCCCGCTGGCCGTCGGCGGCGGCGCGCTCGTCGTGTCCGCTCTGGTGATGCTGCTGATCGGGTTCAACCTGCCCGGCTGGATCGTCATCGCCTGGCTGCTGTTCGTGCCCAGCATGTTCGTCGCCACCCGGGCCGTCGAGGGCCACCAGGCCGGCGTCGACCGGCTCTGGACCGTCCTGGTCTACTCGGCCTTCGCACTCGCGCTGCTGCCGCTGGTGTCGATCGTGGTGGAGGTCCTCACCCAGGGCCTCCCCGGCGTGGTCGACCCCGGCTTCTTCACCAACACCATGCAGTACGCCACCTCGCTCACCGACCAGCAGGCGGTGGAGGCCGGCACCGACATCAAGGGCGGCATCCTGCACGCCGTCGTCGGCTCGCTGCTGGTCACCCTGGCCGCCACCGTCATCTCGGTGCCGATCGGGCTGCTCACCTCGATCTACCTGGTCGAGTACGGCCGTGACGGCTGGCTCTCCCGCGCCATCGTCTTCTTCGTCGACGTGATGACCGGCATCCCCTCGATCGTGGCCGGTCTGTTCGGCGCGGCGCTGCTGCTCACCCTCGTCGGCCCGCAGGACAACCTGATGGGCTTCACCGCCGCCTGCGCCCTGTCGGTGCTGATGATCCCGGTGGTGGTGCGCTCGACCACCGAGATGCTGCGGGTGGTGCCCAACGAGCTGCGGGAGGCCTCCTACGCCCTCGGGGTGCGGAAGTCGCTGACGATCCTCAAGGTCGTCATCCCGACCGCCATCTCCGGCATCGCCTCCGGTGTCACGCTGGCCATCGCCCGCGTGATCGGCGAGACGGCGCCTATCCTGGTCACCGCCGGTGTGGCCACCCGACTGAACGCCAACCTCTTCAGCGACTGGATGATGACCCTGCCGGTGTTCATCTACCGCCAGCTGCAGAACCCGACCGCTCCGGCCGCTCCCGGCCCGTCGCTGGAGCGGGCCTGGGGTGCGGCCCTGGTGCTGATCGTCATCGTCATGGTGCTCAACCTGGCATCCCGGATGATCGCCAGGGCGTTCGCCCCCAAGAAGACCGGACGCTGATCCGCACGCCCACACGGAGAATCGAAGGAACCATGTCCAAGAGCATCGAAGCGATCGACCTCAACGTCTACTACGGCGACTTCCTCGCGGTCGAGGGCGTCAACGTCAAGATCGAGCCGCGCACCGTGGTCGCCTTCATCGGCCCGTCCGGCTGCGGCAAGACCACCTTCCTGCGCACCATGAACCGGATGCACGAGGTGCTGCCCGGGGCGACGGTGAAGGGCCAGCTGCTGCTGGACCAGGAGAACATCTACGGCTCGGCGGTCGACCCGGTGCGGGTGCGCTCCAAGGTCGGGATGGTCTTCCAGCGCCCCAACCCGTTCCCCACCATGACGATCCGCGACAACGTGCTCGCCGGGTTCAGGCTCAACGGCATCCGGATGGGTCGCAAGCAGGCCGACGAGATCGTCGAGCGCTCCCTCAAGGGCGCCAACCTGTGGAACGAGGTCAAGGACCGCCTGGACAAGCCCGGGTCAGGTCTGTCGGGTGGTCAGCAGCAGCGGCTGTGCATCGCCCGCACCATCGCGGTGCAGCCCGAGGTCATCCTCATGGACGAGCCCTGCTCGGCCCTGGACCCGATCTCCACCCTGGCCGTGGAGGACCTCATCGGTGAGCTCAAGGAGCACTTCACCATCGTCATCGTCACCCACAACATGCAGCAGGCCTCCCGGGTGTCGGACAAGACCGCGTTCTTCAACATCGCCGGCACCGGCAAGCCCGGCCGGCTGATCGAGTTCGACTACACCGACAAGATCTTCTCCAACCCGACCGAGAAGGCGACCGAGGACTACATCACCGGCCGCTTCGGCTGACCTCCCGCACCGGCCCCGGCACCCGCGAGGTGCCGGGGCCGTCTGCTGCCCGCCGGACGTCGGGGAGGTGGCCCGCCTGCTCGTAGACTCGCGCCGTGGCGAATCCTGCGGCTGGTTGGTACCCCGATCCGGGCGGTCAGCCCGGCATGTTCCGCTACTGGGACGGCGCGGCCTGGTCGGCGGCGCTCTCCCCCACCCCGCACGCCGCCCCGCCGGCCCAGGGGCTGGTGCAGGGCGCGACCCGGGTCGGTACCGGCCACGGCGGGCACGCGGCCGGTGCGGCGGCGGCCAGCGCCGGCGGACGCAGCTCGAAGGGCTGGGTGGTC
>NZ_QPKK01000349.1 GCF_003344635.1 Desertihabitans aurantiacus | reverse complement strand
GACCGCGACGACCGTCGCGACCGCTTCGAGCGCCGCGACCGTGACGACCGGTTCGACCGCCGCGACCGTGACGACCGCTTCGGCCGTCGCGACCGGGACGAGCGCGGTGGCGACGACCACCACCGTCGCGCCAGCCGGCCCGCCGCCGACCAGCACGGCTCCCGCCGCTTCGAGTCCCGCCCGCACCGCTTCGCCGAGCGCAGCCGCGCCGACGACGGCCGGCGCGAGCGCCGCGAGGACCGCCCGGAGTGGCAGCAGCTGACCGGTTACGAGGGCGGCGACGCCGACCAGATGGAGTGGACGCCGACCGCGGCCGCCGAGGTCGACCCCGACACCGCCGTGGTGGTCGAGGGCCCCGGCTTCGCCGACCTCGGTCTGCCCGCGCCGCTGGTGAACCTGCTGGCCGCCCAGCAGATCACCACCCCGTTCCCGATCCAGGCCGCCACCATCCCCGACGCGCTCGCAGGGCGGGACGTCCTCGGCCGTGGCCAGACCGGCTCGGGCAAGACCCTCGGCTTCGGTCTGCCGATGCTCAGCCGGCTCGCCGACGGCGCCCGCGGCACCACCCGCGGGGTCGTGCTGGTGCCGACCCGCGAGCTGGCCATGCAGGTCGCCGACGTGCTCTCCCCGCTGGCCGGGACCCTCGGGCTGTCGGTGGTGCTGGTCGCCGGCGGGATGGCCTACGGCCCGCAGCTCAAGGCCTTCGACCGTGGCGTCGACGTCGTCGTCGCCACCCCGGGCCGGCTGATCGACCTGATGGACCAGGGCGCGGCCGACCTCACCGCGGTCGAGATCACCGTGCTCGATGAGGCCGACCACATGGCCGACCTCGGCTTCCTGCCCGACGTCCGCCGGGTGCTGGACACCGTCCCCGCGGGCGGGCAGCGGCTGCTCTTCTCCGCCACCCTCGACCGCGGCGTCGGCACCGTCGTCAGGGAGTACCTGGACGACCCGGTCACCCACGAGGTCGACTCCGGTCAGGCCACCGTGAGCACGATGGCCCACCACGTCTACCAGGTGAAGCCGGCCGACAAGCAGTCCATCACCGCCGAGGTCGCCAACCGCGAGGGCCGCACCGTGGTCTTCGTCCGCACCCAGCGCGGCGCGGACCGGGTCGCCAGCCAGCTGCGTGAGGCCGGCGTGATGGCCGGGGCGCTGCACGGCGGGCTCACCCAGGGCGCGCGCAGCCGCATCCTCGGGGCGTTCAAGGCCGGCAGCGTGCCGGTGCTGGTCGCCACCGACGTCGCCGCCCGCGGCATCCACGTCGACGAGGTCTCGCTGGTGCTCCAGGTCGACCCGCCGATGGGTCCGAAGGACTACCTGCACCGGGCCGGTCGCACCGCCCGGGCCGGTGGTGAGGGCCAGGTCGTCACGCTGGCGCTGCCGCACCAGCGTCGCGAGGTCGCCCGGCTGGTCAAGCAGGCCGGGGTGAAGACCATGGCCGTCGACGTCTCCGCCGACGACGAGCGGGTCTACCGGGCGACCGGGGCCCGCAAGCCCTCCCGTCCGGCGATCGAGGACCGCGACTACGAGGCGCTGATCGCCCCGCCGGTCAAGGTCCGCAGCAGCCGGCGTCCCGGCGGACGTGGGCAGGGCGGCCCGCGCGGTCGCGGCCCGTCCCGCGGCGGCTGGTCCCGCTCCGGCCGTGGGCGTGCGCACGAGGGCGCCTGAGGTCCGTCGCCCGACGGCTCCCGGGATGCGACCGCGTCCCGGGGCCGTCGGAGACCCGCCACTACGATGACGCGGTGATGACTGCCGAGCCCGCCCTGACCGTCACCGGTCAGCCCGCCTCGGAAGCCCTCGGACCGGAGTGGGAGCTGTGGCTGGCCTCCGCCGAGGACGCCGAGCCGATCGCCGCCGTGGTGCGGGCCGCCTTCGCGGCCCGGCCCCCGGTCGACCCGCCCGCCCCGGGCGTGCGCGAGACCGCCGGCAACATCGCCGCGCTGCTGGCCGAGGGCACCGGTGTCACCGCCTGGGTGGGGGACCGGCTGGTCGGCGTCATCCTGCTCACCCCGGCCGGCCCGGTCGAGGACCCGTGGGCTTCGGCGTTCCTGCAGCGGGTCTCGGTGCACCCCGACGTGCAGCAGCACGGCATCGCCGGAGCGATGGTCGAGGCCGTGCAGCGGCTGGCCTCCGACCGCGGGAGCACGGAGGTCCGGCTCTTCGTCCGCGCCGAGTTCCCCGGGTTGCAGCAGTGGTGGCGCCGGCACGGCTACCGGGTGGTGGAGCGGCGCGACCACGGCGTGGTGCTGGCCCGTCGCGTCCCGGTCCGGGTCGAGGTGCCGCGCGCGGAGGACATGCACGCCCTCGGCGTCCGGCTGGCGGCGCTGCTGCGTCCCGGCGACGTGGTGCTGGCCGACGGCCCGCTCGGTGCCGGCAAGACCACCCTCACCCAGGGGCTGGGCGAGGGCCTCGGGGTCGGTGACCCCGTCATCTCCCCGACCTTCGTGCTCTCCCGGGTGCACCGCCCCACCGGCGGACGTCCCGGGCTGGTGCACGTGGACGCCTACCGGCTCGGCTCGCCCGAGGAGCTCGACGACCTCGACCTCGACAGCAGCGCCGAGCACAGCGTCACCGTGGTGGAGTGGGGCCGCGGCCGGGCCGAGCAGCTGTCGGACGACCGGCTGGAGATCGAGATCCAGCGCACCACCGACGCCGACGCCACCGACCGGACCCGGCCCGACAGCCGCACCGTCGTCATCACCCCGGTCGGGGACCGCTGGGACGGCGTCGACCTGCAGTCCCTCGACCCGCAGGGCGGCCAGCGGTGACCGCGCGTACCGACGGCCTCACCCTCGGCCTGGACACCTCCGGCGTCGTCGCGGCCGGGCTGGCCCGCGGCACCGAGGTGCTGGCCAGCCGCAGCCACGACGACACCCGCGCCCACGTCGAGCAGCTCACCCCGCTCGTGCAGGCCCTGCTCGCGGAGGCGGGCGCCGGCTGGGACGACCTCACCCGCGTGGTCGTCGGCGTCGGGCCCGGACCCTTCACCGGTCTGCGGGTCGGCATCGCCAGCGCCGAGGTGCTCGCGCTCGCGCTCGGCCTCCCGTGCACCGGCGTGTGCAGCCTCGACGTGCTGGCCCTGCAGGCCGTCCGCGCCGGGGCCGTCACCGGCGACTTCGTCGTGGTGACCGACGCCCGCCGCCGCGAGGTCTACCGGGCCACCTACGCCGCCGACGGCACCCGCACCTCCGGGCCCGAGGTCGGCCCGGCCGAGCAGGTGCCGGCGCTGCCCGTGGTCGGC
>NZ_QPKK01000348.1 GCF_003344635.1 Desertihabitans aurantiacus | reverse complement strand
GGCGCCGCAGCCGGCGGAGAACGGTTCGGGCCGCTCCGGCGGTCGGGCCGAGCGCACCCGCGCCCAGCGCGCCGAGGAGACCGCGCCGGCCGCGCAGCCGACCCTCGAGGCGGCCAGCAACGGCGCCGACACCGAGTCGGGCCAGCGTCGTGAGCGGCGTGGACGCCGTCGCGACAGCGGGGGTGACTCCGACCTGGTCGCCGAGGTCGGCGCCTCGCTCGAGCGCGACTTCGGTCGCGTCGGCGGCGGCTCGGAGGACCGGCAGAACGGCTCGGAGCAGCGCGGCGGCAACGGCCGCGAGGAGCGCGAGGAGCGTCCGCAGGCCCGCGAGGACCGCCGCGACGACCGCCAGAACCGCGACGACCGGCAGGGTCGCGACGACCGGCAGAACCGCGACAACCGCCAGGGCCGCGACGACCGGCGTGACGACGACGAGGAGGGCGGCGGCCGTCGGGGCCGGCGTCGCCGGAACCGGGACCGGCAGAACCGCCGGCGCGGCGGCAGCGGCGGCGGCGAGCGCTTCGAGGCCGAGCCCGTGATCACCGAGGACGACGTCCTCGTCGACGTCAGCGGCATCCTCGACGTCCTCGACAACTACGGCTTCGTCCGTCGCACCGGCTACCTGCCGGGCACCAACGACGCCTACGTGCCGATGGCGATGGTTCGCAAGCACGGCCTGCGCAAGGGCGACGTCATCACCGGGGCGATCAAGGCGCAGAAGGAGGGCGACAGCAAGGCCAAGTACAACCCGCTGGTGCGCCTCGACACCGTCAACGGCGCCGATCCCGAGCAGGCGCGCAACCGTCCGGAGTTCTCCAAGCTCACCCCGCTGTACCCGCAGGAGCGGCTGCGACTGGAGACCACCGCGACCAACATGACCAACCGGATCATCGACCTGGTGGCACCGATCGGCAAGGGCCAGCGCGGGCTGATCGTGTCCCCGCCGAAGGCCGGCAAGACGCTGGTGATGCAGTCCATCGCCAACGCGATCACCGCCAACAACCCCGAGATCCACCTGATGGTGGTGCTGGTCGACGAGCGCCCGGAGGAGGTCACCGACTTCCAGCGCACCGTCAACGGCGAGGTGATCGCCTCGACCTTCGACCGTCCGGCCAGCGACCACACCATCGTCGCCGAGCTCGCGATCGAGCGGGCGAAGCGGTTGGTGGAGCTGGGTCACGACGTGGTCGTGCTGCTCGACGGCATCACCCGGCTGGGTCGCGCCTACAACCTGGCCGCCCCCGCCTCGGGCCGCATCCTCTCCGGTGGTGTGGACTCCGCGGCGCTGTTCCCGCCCAAGCGGTTCTTCGGTGCGGCCCGCAACATCGAGGACGGCGGCTCGCTGACCATCCTCGCGACGGCGCTGATCGAGACCGGCTCGAAGATGGACGAGGTGATCTTCGAGGAGTTCAAGGGCACCGGCAACATGGAGCTGCGGCTGCGCCGGGAGTTCGCCGACAAGCGGATCTACCCGGCGGTGGACGTGGACGCCTCGAGCACCCGCCGCGAGGAGCTGCTGATGAGCCGGGAGGAGCTGCAGATCATCTGGAAGCTGCGGCGCGTGCTCTCCGGGCTGGACGGGCAGCAGGCGCTGGAGATGCTGCTCAACCGGATGCGCAAGACGCAGACCAACACCGAGTTCCTCATGGTCATCTCCAAGACGACGCCGGCGCGGCCCGGCGAGGAGTGACCGGAGCAGGAATAGTTGCCCGGCGCGCGACGCTGAGGCATGATGACCCGCTGGTGCCGGTTCACCACCCTGACCCCAGGCTGGACCCGGTGCCCGATGACGAGGAGATCACGATGAAGGCTGGCATCCACCCGACCTACGTGGAGACCCAGGTGAGCTGCACCTGCGGCAACACGTTCACCACCCGCAGCACGTCCGAGTCCGGCAGCATCCGTGCCGAGGTCTGCTCGGCGTGCCACCCGTTCTACACCGGCAAGCAGAAGATCCTCGACACCGGCGGCCGCGTCGCCCGCTTCGAGAAGCGCTACGCCAAGAAGAAGTGACCGCGCCCGCTCAGCCTGTGCGCTGAGCGTGGCCAGATCGACGGCGCCGGGCCCTGCCTGGCGCCGTCGTCGTCTCCGCGGACGGACAGGGAGGGGAGGAGCCCGGTGAGCGAGGAGTTCGCCTCGGCCGACGGCCTGCGCGCCGAGTTCGCCGAGCTGGAGCGCCAGCTCGCCCAGCCCGACGTGCACGCCGACGCCGCCCGGGTGCGCCGGATCGGACGGCGCTACGCCGAGCTGACCCCGATCGTCTCCGCGCTCACCGAGCTGGACGTGCTGGACGCCGACCTCGCCGCCGCGCGTGAGCTGGCCAGCGAGGACGCCACCTTCGCCACCGAGGCCGAGCAGCTGGAGCAGCGGCGCGGCCAGCTCACCGAACGCCTGGTGCTGCTGCTCGCCCCCCGTGACCCCAACGACTCCTCCGACGCCCTGATCGAGATCAAGTCCGGCGAGGGCGGGGAGGAGTCGGCGCTGTTCGCCGGCGACCTGCTGCGGATGTACACCCGCTACGCCGAGACCCAGGGGTGGAAGACCGAGGTGCTCGACGCCCAGGAGACCGACCTCGGCGGGTACCGCACGCTCACCGTCGCCGTGAAGGGTGGGGCGGGGGCGCCGGAGCGGATGCCGTACGCCCGGCTCAAGTTCGAGGGCGGGGTGCACCGGGTGCAACGCGTCCCGGTGACGGAGTCGCAGGGCCGGATCCACACCTCTGCCGCGGGGGTGCTGGTGATGCCGGAGGTGGAGGAGACCGAGGTCGAGATCGCCGACGGCGACCTGCGGATCGACGTGTTCCGCTCTTCCGGACCGGGCGGCCAGGGCGTCAACACCACCGACTCCGCGGTGCGGATCACCCACCTGCCCACCGGTGTCGTGGTCTCCTGCCAGAACGAGCGGTCCCAGCTGCAGAACCGCGAGCAGGCGATGCGGATGCTGCGGGCGCGGCTGGCCGCGCTGGCCGCCGAGCAGGCCGCCAGCGAGGCCTCGGCCGCCCGTCGCTCGCAGGTGCGCACGGTCGACCGCGCCGAGCGGATCCGCACCTACAACTTCCCCGAGAACCGCTTCGCCGACCACCGCATCGGGTTCAAGTCCCACGACCTCGACCAGGTGCTGGCCGGCGGCCTGGACCCGGTGATCACCGCGCTGCAGGCGGCCGAGGTCGCCGAACGGCTGGCTGCACGGTGAGCACGGCCCCGCTGGCAGGACCGGCCGGGCTGCAGCAGCAGCTGCGCGCCGCCGCCGCCGAGCTGGCGACCGCCGGTTGCCCCG
>NZ_QPKK01000347.1 GCF_003344635.1 Desertihabitans aurantiacus | reverse complement strand
CTACCGCTGCCCCCGCTGCCAGCGCCGGCCGCGGTCGGCCCGCTGGTGAGCACCGGCGCCCCGCGCGGCCCGGTCGGCGGGCCCCGGGGACGGCCCGCGCCGGTAGCATCACGCTCCCGGACCCGTGCCGCCGCGGGTGCCGCCGTCTCATCGAGGAGTGCCATGCCAGCCGCACCGCCGGTCCGTCGCATCGTCGTGATGGGCGTCCAGGGGTCGGGCAAGACCACCATCGGACGTCTGCTCGCGGAGCGGCTGGGCTGGCGCTTCGTCGACGGCGACACGCTGCACAGCGACGAGGCCCGGGCGCGGATGGCCAGCGGCACCCCGCTCACCGACGAGGACCGTCACCCCTGGCTGGAGCGGGTCGGGCAGGTGCTCGGCTCGCAGGCCCCGGTGGTCGTCGGCTGCTCGGCGCTGCGCCGCCGCTACCGCGACCAGCTGCGCCGGCACGCCCCGGACGCGGTGATGGTGCACGGTCACGCCGACCCCGAGCTGCTGGCCGCCCGCGTCGCCGGCCGTCGGCACGAGTACATGCCGCCGCAGCTGCTGCGGTCCCAGCTGGAGACCCTGGAGCCGCTGCAGGACGACGAGGCGGGCATCGTGGTCGACGTGGGCGCCCGTCCCGAGGACATCGTCAGCGAGGTCGTCCACCGGCTCGGCCTGCGGCCCGACGACGACGCCGCCGCGTCCTGACCCGCACCACCCGCCCCGCCGCGGCGGGCCGGCCCGGTCGGCGTCCCCCACTAGGCTGAGCCGAACCCTGCTGCACCCGACGGAGGACGAGGCCGTGCCCGACACCGATCTGCTGTACCGCCAGCCCGACCGCAACCTCGCGCTGGAGCTGGTGCGGGCCACCGAGGCCGCGGCCATCCGCGCCGTCCCCTTCATCGGACGCGGCGACAAGAACGGGGCCGACGGTGCCGCGGTGGACGCGATGCGCTCCTTCCTGGCCACCGTCGACTTCGCCGGCGTGGTGGTGATCGGGGAGGGCGAGAAGGACGCCGCCCCGATGCTGTTCAACGGCGAGCAGGTGGGCACCGGGCAGGGTCCGGCCTGCGACATCGCGGTCGACCCGATCGACGGCACCTCGCTCACCGCCGCGGGCCGGCGCAACGCCATCTCGATGATCGCCGCCGCCGACCGCGGGTCGATGCTGGACGCCTCCAGCGTCTTCTACATGGACAAGCTGGTCGCCGGGCCGGAGGCCGTCGGGCTGCTCGACATCCGCCGCCCGATCGGGGAGAACATCCGGCTGCTGGCCGAGGCCAAGGGCAAGCCGGTGGCCGAGATGCAGGTCGGCGTGCTGGACCGGCCCCGCCACGAGGGGCTGATCGAGGCCATCCGGGAGGCCGGCGCCGGCACCCGGCTGATGCTCGACGGCGACGTGGCCGGCGGCATCGACGCCGCCTCCTCCAACGGTGCCCTCGACCTGTGCGTGGGCGTCGGTGGCAGCCCGGAGGGGGTGGCCACCGCCTGCGCCATCCGGGCGCTGGGCGGGTTCATCCAGACGGTGCTGGCCCCCCGCGACGACGAGGAGCGCCAGCGGGGCCTGGACGCCGGGCTGCAGTTCGACCACGTCTACGACGCCGAACAGCTGGTCACCAGCGACAACACCTTCTTCGTCGCCACCGGCATCACCGACGGCAACCTGGTCGCCGGCGTCCGCCGGGACGGCCCGGTGATCCGGACCGAGTCGATCGTGCTGCGCTCCCGCTCCGGCACCATCCGGCGGGTCACCGCCGACCACCTGGCCCAGAAGTGGTTGGAGTCCTGACCGCGTCCTGCCGCACGGACGGCCCGCGCCGGTGCGCGCGCGGTAGGTTGGCCCGACCGTGAGACGCCTGACCGACTACCTCCTCGTCCGCCACCGCCACAACTGGATCCAGCTGATCCGGTTCGGCCTGGTCGGCGGCTCGGGCGTGCTCGTCAACCTGGTCGTGGTGATCGTCTGCAACAAGGTCGGCGCCGACGAGCACGGCGTCGTGGTCGACCTGCCGTTCAGCCCCTTCAACGTGCGCTGGTACCACGTGTACTCGACGCTGGCCTTCCTGGTGGCCAACGTGTGGAACTTCCAGCTCAACCGCTCCTGGACGTTCAAGAGCGCACCGCACTCGGGCTGGTGGCGGGAGTACGGACCCTTCCTCGCCGTCGGCCTGGTCGGGCAGGCGGTCAACCTGCTCATCGTCACCCTGCTGCTCAACCCGACCTCCCCGCTGGCGCTGCCGGTGTCGGTGTTCGACTCCTCCAGCGGCTTCCGCACCCCGCTGTACTGGGCCCAGCTGATCGGCATCGTGCTGGTCACCCCGATGTCGTTCGTGGTCAACAAGGTGTGGACCTTCGCCTCGGTCCGCCGGGCCCGCCACGCCGCCTCCGACGACGACCACACCGGGGCCGCCGGAGGTGGCGGCGGACGGGTCGAGGTCTCCTGATGCACCTCAAGAGCCTCACCCTGCGCGGGTTCAAGTCCTTCGCCTCGGCCACCACCCTGCAGTTCGAGCCCGGTATCACCTGCGTCGTCGGCCCCAACGGCTCGGGCAAGTCCAACGTGGTGGACGCCCTGAGCTGGGTGATGGGCGAGCAGGGCGCCAAGTCGCTGCGCGGCGGCAAGATGGAGGACGTCATCTTCGCCGGGACGTCCGGACGCCCGCCGCTGGGCCGGGCCGAGGTGGTGCTGACCATCGACAACTCCGACGGGGCGCTGCCGATCGAGTACACCGAGGTGACGATCGCCCGCACGATGTTCCGCAACGGCGGCTCGGAGTACGCCATCAACGGCAACCCCGCCCGGCTGCTCGACGTGCAGGAGCTGCTGAGCGACTCCGGCATCGGTCGGGAGATGCACGTCATCGTCGGCCAGGGCCAGCTCGACTCGATCCTCAGCGCCACCCCCGAGGGCCGCCGCGGGTTCATCGAGGAGGCCGCCGGCGTCCTCAAGCACCGCAAGCGCAAGGAGAAGGCGCTGCGCAAGCTGGAGGGCTGCGAGGGCAACCTCGACCGTCTGCAGGACCTGCTGGGCGAGGTGCGCCGCCAGCTCAAGCCGCTGGGCCGCCAGGCCGAGGTGGCCCGCAAGGCCGCCGTCGTGCAGGCCGAGGTCCGTGACGCCCGGGCCCGACTGCTGGCTGATGAGCTGCTGCAGGCGACCCTCGAGCAGCAGGGCGACGACGCCGACGAGGCCCGGCTGCGGGCCCGCCGCGCCGAGCTGGAGCAGCAGCTGCAGCGCGCCCGGGAGGCCGAGGCGGAGCAGGAGGCGGCGCTGCGGGCCGCCGGCACGGCGCTGGCCGCGGTGCAGGAGAGCTGGTACGCCCT
>NZ_QPKK01000346.1 GCF_003344635.1 Desertihabitans aurantiacus | reverse complement strand
CGGACGCCGGCCGCACCGAGCCGTCCGCGGCGCGGGTCAGCCCGACCAGCCGCAGGTCGATGGCGCCCTCGCGGGTGCGGGCCACCACCACCTCGGCGCGGTCGGGGTCGGCCGGGTCGGCGAGGACGGCGAGTCGGCGCCCGCCGAGCGTCCAGCGCGGACGTCCGAGGTCGGCGCCCTCGTCGGTGAGCCGGGTGGCCGGCCCGTCCAGCCGGTGGTGCCACAGCTCCCAGAAGCCGGTCGAGTCCTCGGTGAAGAGCAGGTCCTGGCCCCACCAGGCGAGCTCGGAGACCGAGACGCCGTCGCCGCCGGCGACCGCGCGCACCTGTTGCAGCGTGGTGCCGTCGAGGCGTCCGACCCACAGCGTGGCGGAGTCCCAGGGCATGTCGGGGTGGCCCCAGGTCAGCCAGGCCAGCCAGCCGTCCGGGCCGGAGGTGGGAGCGGCCACGAAGTCGGCGTCGCCGACCAGGACGGTGGCGGTGCCGTCGGCCGGGTCGAGCAGGACCAGCTCGTTGCGGACCTCCGCGGCGGTGTCGCCGTCATGGGTCTCGCGCGCCGCGACGAGCCGTCCGTCGCCGAGCACGACGCCGTCGCCCCACCGGGTGCGGGCGCCGGTCGGTGCGGTCAGCGTCTCGGCGTCCCCGTCCGCGCCGACCCGGTGCAGCTGCTGCTCGGCGAAGTCGACCACCACCACCGACGCCGGGCTGGTGCCGTCGGTCGACGGCTCGGCCGGGCCGGCCAGCGCGCCGCCGCCGTACTCGTGCACCCGGCTGCGCACGTCCAGCCCGGTGCGGGCGACGACGTCGACGCCGTCCCAGCGGTGCAGCCGCTGCTGGCCGGTGCCGGGATCGGTGCGGGTGAACCAGAGCGCGTCCCCGGTGGAGGTCAGCCCCTCCACCGACGCGCTGCTGGCGAGGTCCTCGGCGCGGACCGGGGAGGGCCAGTGGCCGTACGGCCGGACGGTGCTCACAGCGCTCAGCCTGCCACGCGACGGCCCCGGCGGCGCGGGGCCCGCGACCACCGTTTGGATCGACGGAGTCCCGGATGTAATGTATGCAGCATGCATACATCCTCCACCGCCGTCGACGACGCGCGCCCGGAGGTCCCGTCCGGTCCCGGGGACGAGCAGGTCCCCGCCCTCGAACGCGAGCTCCGGGCCCTCTTCGGACGGCTGCGCCGCTGGCAGCAGCACATCTCCCGGGTCGCCGACCTCCGGCTCGACCCGCACACCTTCATGCTCCTTGCCATCATCCGCGAGCACGGACCGCTGCGCGTCCAGGACCTGGCCGGGCTGCTCGGTCTGGATGCCTCCACCGCCAGCCGGCACGTCAAGAGCCTCGAGGCGGCCGGGCTGGTCGAGCGCGAGGCCGACCCCGACGACCGGCGCGCCAGCCTGGTCCGGGTCAGCCGGCACGGCGAGGAGGCCTGGAGCGCCGACAAGGACACCCGCAGCGCGCTGCTGCACCAGACCCTCGACTCCTGGGCGCCCGACGACCGGGAACGCCTCACCACCCTGCTGACCCAGCTCAACGGCGAGCTCGACCGGCTGCAGACCGACGCGCTCGACCCCGAGCGCCCGACCCCCGCACCGAAGGAGCGCTGAACCGATGAGCACCACCACAACTCCCGCGGAGGCGGCGCCGCCCGCGCTGTCCGCGGGGATCCGCACCATCTTCGTCGGGCTGATGTGCGGCATGCTGGTCGCCTCGATCAGCCAGACCATCGTCTCCCCGGCGATGCCGATCATCGTCGCCGAGCTCGGCGGCATCGAGCACTACAGCTGGCTGGCCACCGCCGCGATGCTGGTCGCCGCCGTCACCACCCCGATCGTCGGCAAGCTGTCCGACCTGTACGGGCGCCGCTCCTTCTACATCGCCGGCCTGGTGGTGTTCATGGTCGGCTCGGTGCTGTCCGGGCTCGCCCAGAACTTCTGGTGGCTGGTCGTCGCCCGGGCCGTCCAGGGCGCTGGCATGGGCATCCTGATGCCGCTGTCGCAGACCATCATCGGCGACATCATCCCGCCGCGGCAGCGCGGCAAGTACCAGGGCCTGATGGGTGCGGTGTTCGGCTTCTCCTCGATCGCGGGCCCGCTGGCCGGCGGCGCCATCACCGACAGCTTCGGCTGGCGCTGGCTCTTCTTCATCCCGCTGCCGATCGGTCTGGCCGCCCTGGTCTTCATCGTCAAGAACCTGCACCTGGCGCACACCCGGCGCGAGGCGAAGGTCGACGTCAAGGGCGCGGTGCTGCTCTCGGTCGCCCTGGTCGCGATCCTGCTGGCCACCTCCTGGGGCGGCACCAGCTACCCGTGGGCCTCGTGGCAGGTGATCGGGCTCTACGTGCTGGGCGCGGTCGCGCTGGCGGTGTTCATCCCGCTGGAGCTGCGCCACCCCGAGCCGATCCTGCCGCTGCGGATGTTCGCCAACCCGATCTTCACCTTCTCCGCGATCGCGAGCCTGGCCGTCGCGATGGCGATGTTCGGTGCCATCTTCTACATCCCGGTCTACGCCCAGGGTGTGCTGGGGGCCGACGCCACCAACTCCGGGCTGATCGTGATGCCGATGAGCGTCGCGATGATCGGGACGTCCATGGTCATCGGTCTGCTGATCACCCGCACCGGGCGCTACAAGGGCTTCATGCTGGCCGGGACGCTGGTCATCATCGCCGGCTTCGCCCTGCTCGTCCGGGTGCACTACGGGTCGAGCAACCTGCAGCTGATCGTCGCCATGGTGGTCATCGGCCTTGGGCTGGGCGCCTGCATGCAGACCTACACGCTGGTGGTGCAGAACGCGGTCGAGCAGCGTGACCTGGGGGTGGCCACCGCCGCCACCCAGTTCTTCCGCAGCGCCGGCGCCACCGTCGGGATCGCGGTGCTGGGCACGGTGATGACCTCCCAGCTCGGCCCGGCCATCGCCCGCCACCTGCCCGCGGAGGCCCAGGGTGCGGCCGGTCAGGTGGGCGCCGGTTCGGTGCTCGACCCGACCGTGCTCGAGCAGCTGCCGCCGGCGATCGCCACCGGCATCCGGATGGGTCTCGGTGACGCCATGCACACGGTCTTCCTGGTTGCGCTGCCGCTGGCCGGGATCGCCTTCCTGGCGACCCTGTTCATCAAGGCCCAGCCGCTGCGCGACACGCTGTCCGGCCCGACTCCCGAGCCCGTCACCAGCGCCGGCACCGAGAGCGAGACGATGCTCGGCGCCGCCCACGCCCGCGAGGAGCTCGAGCTGGCCGCCGAGCCGGCACCGGCCCAGGACGCCGACGTGTCCCCGGCCCCCGGTCGCCGCTGACCCCTCCCCAGCGAGTCCCCGTCCGCC
>NZ_QPKK01000345.1 GCF_003344635.1 Desertihabitans aurantiacus | reverse complement strand
GCGCGGCGCGCAGACCCGACAAGGCGGCCCGGGCCGAGCGGGACGCCTCCACCAGGTGCTCCACCGGCGGCCCGACGACGATCGGCCCCGGCCCGAACGGCCCCACCAGGTGCGTGGCCGCGGCGACGGCGGCGTCCTGGTCGCCGAGCGCCGCCCCGCCGAGCACCACCACCAGCCGCTCACCCTGGACAGCCGCCAGCGAGTCGAGCCCGCGCTGGCGCGCCAGCCGCCGGACGTCCTCCAGCGCGGAGGTGCCCGCGTCCTCGTCCGCCGGCCCGATCATCACCACCACCGACTGGGTCGAGCGCCAGCCCAGCGTCGAGGCGCGGGACAGCACCGTCTCGTCGGTGTCGCCGCGCAGCACCGAGTCGACCACCAGGGCCTCCAGGCGGGCGTCCCAGGCCCCACGCATCTCCGCCGCCCGGGCGTACACCTCGGCCGCGGCGAAGGCGACCTCACGGCTGTACTGGGTGATGGCCACCTGCAGGTGCGCCCGGTCACCGCGCGGCATCACCTGCTGCAGCTGCTCCTCGACGGCTTCGATGGTGGTGCGCACCAGCTCCACCGTCTGCTGCAGCGAGATCGCCCGGGCCAGTGCGCGTGGGGCGTGGCCGAAGATGTCGGCGCCGGTGGCCGAGCCGTCCGGATCGCCGAACCACTGCACGAACCCGTCGATACCGGCCTGGGCCACCAGGGTGATCCAGGAGCGCTTGTCGGCGTCCAGCTCGGCGAACCAGGGGTGGCGCAGCTCCATCTCGGCGACCGCGGCCGTGGTCATCTGGCCCGACGCCGCCGACAGCCGTCGGGCGATCGCCGTCCGGGTCCGCGGCGAGGGCCCGCCCCGGTCGCCCGCCCGTCCGCTCGCCATGGGCAGCGACCCTACTGCTCCAGCGACAGCCCCACCCAACGCCGCAGCGCCTCGTCGGTGCCCAGCGTGGCGGCGTCGACGTCGACCCAGCCGTGCATGGGCCGGTCCCTCATCATCGCCGGACGCGCGCCCGGCCAGCCCAGCGCCTCCTCGTAGCGCTCCATCCCGGTGCGCACCAGCAGCCCGCCCGCGCCGCCCACCCCGACCCGCAGCTTCTCCTCGACCATGAAGCAGCGGTAGCCGAACATCCGCACCTCCCGGACGTCCTCGTGCACCGCCAGCGTCGCCCGGACCCGGTCCTCCAGCTCCTCCACGGCCCCATCGTGGCCCACCCAGAGCCGCCGTGACAGGGTGTGGCCGGAAGCGAGGTGGCGATGGCGGTGCTCCGACGGGCCCGACCGCGCACCGACGGCCCCACGCTGGTGGCCGTGGTGCTGTGGCGGGCGCTGGTCGTCTGCTGCGCCTGGGCCGGGGTGCTGCTCAGCGTGGTGCCCGTTGGCTGGGAGTCGCTGCGCTACTTCACCGTGGTGTCCAACCTCTGCGCCGCGGTCGCGCTCACCGCCGCGCTGCTCACCCCGGCCGTCCTGCGCGGGGCGTCCGAGACCCGCTGGGGTGTGCTCCGGGGGGCCGCGACCACCTACCTGACCATCACCCTGCTGGTGCACGCCACCCTGCTCGGCGGCGGCTACCCGACGACCGGCGGTCTGCTCACCCACCTGCTCACGCCGCTGCTGGTGGTCGCGGACTGGCTGCTGGTGGGCCGCAACCAGCACCTGCCGTGGTGGACGCCGCTGGCCTGGCTGCTGCTCCCGGTCGGCTACCTGGTCGGCTACGTCGCCGGGGGAGAGGCCCTCTACGCTTTCCTCGACCCGACCGCGCGGGACTTCGGCGACTGGGTGCTCGTGCTCACCACGGCCTTCCTCTGCACCGGCTACCTGTGGTGGGGTGTGGGCCGGCTGCGGGCGCTGCGCTGGCCACCCCCGGCGGTCGCCGGCGACGGCCGTCCCGCGCCGGTGGCCCGGTCGTCGACGAGGGAGGAATGAGCATGGACCCGGTGCTGGCCCTGCGCGAGATCGGCTTCCTGCTCGAACGCAGCCGCGCCGACACCCACCGGGTGAAGGCCTACCGCCGGGCTGCGACCACGGTGGAGGCGATGCCGGCCGAGGAACGGGCCCGTCGCCAGCGCGAGGGCTCCTGGTCACAGGTGCCCGGTCTCGGGCCGAAGACGGTGGCGGTCGTCACCCAGGCGCTGGCCGGACGCGTGCCGGACTACCTCGCCGGGCTGCGCGAGCAGAAGACGCCGCTGGCCACCGGCGGGGAACGCGTGCGCGAGGCGGTCCGCGGTGACCTGCACTGCCACTCCGACTGGTCCGACGGCGGCAGCCCGCTGGAGGAGATGATGGTCATCGCGCAGTCGCTCGGGCACGAGTACTGCGCGATCACCGACCACTCCCCGCGGCTGCGGGTGGCCCGCGGACTGACCGCCGACCGGCTGCGCGAGCAGATGGACGTCGTCGACTCGATCAACGAGGCGCTCGCCCCGTTCCGGGTGCTCAAGGGCATCGAGGTCGACATCCTCGAGGACGGCACCCTCGACCAGGACGCCGCCCTGCTCGCCGAGCTCGACGTGGTGGTCTCCAGCGTCCACTCCAAGCTGCGTTCGGACTCCGAGACGATGACCCACCGGATGGTGACGGCCATCGCCAACCCGCGCACCAACGTGCTGGGCCACTGCACCGGCCGGCTGATCGAGGGGGAGCGGGGCACCCGTCCGCCGTCGACCTTCGACGCCGAGGTGGTCTTCGAGGCCTGCCGGCAGTTCGACGTCGCGGTCGAGATCAACTCCCGGCCCGAGCGCTGCGACCCGCCCGACGAGCTGCTCGCGCTGGCGGTCGAGACCGGGTGCCTGTTCTCCATCGACACCGACGCCCACGCGCCCGGCCAGCTCGACTTCCAGGCCTACGGCTGCGCCCGGGCCGAGGCGGCCGGCGTCCCGCTGGAGCGGATCATCAACACCTGGCCGGTCGAGGAGCTGCTCGCCTGGACCCGCGGCTGACGCACGCCGGGCGGGCTCAGCGCAGGGCGCCCAGCCGCGCCGGCAGGTCGGGCTCGGTCGCGCCGTAGCCGGTGGAGGCCCACGGCTCGGCCCCGGAGCGGTGGAAGTGCACCGGTTCGCCGTCCGGTCCGGGCAGGTCGAGCATCGGCGGCTCCCGGCCCGCGTCCACGGCGTCGGCGCAGCGCCGGCAGCACGGTACCGCGTGGCCCTCGAAGGTCCGTCGCTCCGTGCCGCGGGGGTGCTCGGGGTGGAACCAGCAGCCCCGAGTCGGCTCGAACGGCTGCAGCGCGGTGGCGGCGGCCGCGGCCTCGGAGCCGCGGCGGGCCAGGACCCAGGCGCCGAGGTGGTCGGCCGCGAGGGTGGAGGCCTCCACCAGCTGCTCGGCCGCCG
>NZ_QPKK01000344.1 GCF_003344635.1 Desertihabitans aurantiacus | reverse complement strand
GGCCAGCCGCTCGAAGGCCCGCCGGACCGCGGTCGGGTGGACCGGTCGGCCGGCCGCGAGCCGGCGGCGGGCCAGCACCACCGGGCGGGGTGAGCGTGGCACGAGCGCCGGGTGGTGCAGCAGAGCCACCGCCCACCGGTGCAGCCCGAGCCGGTGCGCGCGCTCGGCGGCGGTGACCAGCTCCTCCACGTCGGCGAGGCTGGTCCGCGGACGCGGGTCGCGCAGCAGCAGCCGGGCCTCGGCCGAGACCTCCCGCAGCGTCCCGGGTTCGCTCACCCAGCCCCGCGCCTGCCGGGCCAGCAGCACCAGCCCGGGCACGCGGGCACCGAGGCGGCGGACGGCACGGGCACCTCGCGGGCTGGCCACCTGGTCACCTCCGTCCGGGATCCGCCCGGACGCACCGGAGGCGCCAGCGGACGACGTGGCCCGGACGCTAACAACGCCAGATGAGAGGGCCTCTCATCGTCCCCGGCGTGTCACCGCGAGGTCAGCCGCAGCTGCCAGGCCCCCTCGGTGGCGACCCGCCGGAAGCCCATCGCCACGTTGATGGCGAGCATCCAGCGGTTCTCCCCCGCGTTCCAGGTGTGGATCCGACGGCTGTCGGGGCGCTCGCGGAGCAGCAGATCGAGGTTGGCCAGCTTGACCAGCAGCCCGAGCCGGTGGCCACGGTGGTCGCCGTGCACCAGGGTGTCGCCCTGGTAGACCACCTCCGGCTTGGACTGCGGCCCGAACAGGACGGTGAACGCGACCAGCTCGCCGCTGGCGATGTGACGGGCCACCGTGGTGAAGACGACGTAGCCGCGGCGGGCCATCCGCTCGTCGGAGCGGATGACGCGCTCGACGTCCCACCGCTGCTCCTCGAAGTCGAGGCCGGCGGTGGGGATGTCGACGCTCATCCGCTGGTGCAGCCGCGCCATCTGCTCCCGGTGCTCGGGCGGGGTCGCGCCCTGCCAGGACAGCACCTCGTAGCCGTCGGAGGCGGCCAGCGCCTTCTCCCGCAGCGGGTCGGCCACCGACGCCTCCACCGGCAGGTCGAGCTGGGAGTGCCGTTCGGTCTGCTCCAGCACGAACCCGAGCCCGGTGGCGAAGCGCACCGCGGGGTCGGCCACCGCCAGCGAGCCCACCCCGGTGGGCGCGGTCAGCGACTCCTCCTGCTCCCCGGCCTCCTCGCGGTGACCCGACCAGGAGGTGGCGGTGGTGCGTCCGGCGTCCTCGGCGTACTGCAGCAGCGCCTGCGCCAGCGCGGAGCCGATGCCGCGCCGGCGGTGCGCGGGCACCACCTCGACGAACATCTCGGCCAGGGTGGTGTTGTCGTTGACCGGCAGACCCACCTCACCGCGGCCGACCACCTCCCCCTCACCGGTGGCGTAGGGCAGACCCCGCTCGTCCCGCTCCCCCTCCGGGGCCTCGCCGAGCACCGCCACGAGGTGCACGTTGGCGTAGTCGGTGGCGTCCACCAGGGCGACGCGCACCGACTCGGTCGAGTCGACCAGGTCGGTGTGGCCGTAGAGGTCGTGGGCGCAGGCGTCGGCGACCGCGGTCAGCTGGTCGAGGACGGGGCCGAGCGTCGCGTCGTCGGCGGCCCGCACCCGGGCCAGGTGGAATCCAGGAGTGCTCACGGGCTCATCCTGGACGGAGGCCGCCACACCCGGCCACGGCTTTTCCGCCGCACCGTCGCGCCCCTCGCCCACACGGAGCCGGGGGTCCGGTAGAACGTGGGCCATGACACCTCCGCTCGAGACAGGGCGCATCACCACCGACATCCCCGCCCGGCTGGACCGGCTGCCCTGGGCCCGTTGGCACTGGTTGATCGTCATCGGGCTGGGCACCGTCTGGATCCTCGACGGCCTGGAGGTGACGATCGTCGGCAACCTGTCGGCGGCGCTGTCGGAGCCGGAGACCGGGCTGGCGCTGTCGCCGGCCGACATCGGTCTGGCCGGGGCGATCTACGTCGCCGGGTCCTGCCTCGGGGCGCTGGTCTTCGGCCAGCTCACCGACCGGTTCGGGCGCAAGAGGCTGTTCATCATCACGCTGCTGGTCTACCTCGGCGGCACGGTGCTGACCGCCTTCGCACCGCACCCGGCCTGGTACTTCGTCTGCCGCTTCGTCACCGGCGCCGGCATCGGCGGGGAGTACGCGGCGGTCAACTCCGCGATCGACGAGCTGATCCCGGCCCGCTACCGCGGCCGGATCGACATCACGATCAACGGCTCGTACTGGCTCGGCGCGGCCGGTGGTGCGCTGCTCACCATCCCGCTGACCGACCCCAACATCGTCCCCGCGGGAATCGGCTGGCGGCTGGCCTTCGGCCTGGGCGCGATCCTCGGCATCGCCGTGCTGCTCGTCCGCAAGTACGTGCCGGAGAGCCCGCGCTGGCTGTTCATCCACGGCAAGGAGGGCGCGGCCGAGGAGATCGTCAGCGGCATCGAGCACACCGTGGAGTCCGAGAGCGGCAAGCGGCTGGAGCGGCCGGGTGAGACGATCACCGTCCGGCAGCGCCGGGTCATCCCCTTCACCACGATCGCGCACACCGTGTTCAAGCTGTACCCGCGGCGGACGGCGCTCTGCCTGGCGCTGTTCACCGGGCAGGCGTTCCTCTACAACGCGTTCTTCTTCACCTTCGCCGACACGCTGATCACCTTCTTCGACGTGCAGCAGACCGGCTTCTACATCGCCGCCTTCGCGCTGAGCAATTTCATCGGGGCGCTGGCGCTGGGCCCGCTGTTCGACAAGGTCGGGCGGGTGCCGATGATCTCGGGCACCTACATCGCGTCCGGCGTGGTGCTGGCGGTGGCCGGGTTCATGCTCGGCGGGCTGACGCCGGTCACGTTGACCGTGTTCGGCGTGGTCGCCTTCTTCATCGCCTCGGCTGGGGCGAGCTCGGCCTACCTGACCGCCAGCGAGGTGTTCCCGATGGAGACCCGGGCGCTGTGCATCGCCTTCTTCTACGCGATCGGCACGGCCGCCGGCGGCATCTCCGGTCCACTGCTGTTCGGCCGGCTGATCGAGAGCGCCGGGGAGGCCGGGGACATCACCGGGATCGCGCCGGGATACTTCCTCGGCGCCGGGCTGATGGCCGCGGCCGGCGTGCTCGCGATCTTCCTCGGGGTGAAGGCGGAGGGCCAGTCGCTGGAGAACATCGCCAAGCCGCTCACCGCCGAGGAGGCTGACCAGCCGGCCTGAGCCCGGGCGGATCCGGGCCGGGGCGGCGCCGCCTGGGTAGGGTGCGCTGGTGGCCCGCAGACGACGCACCCCGGCACCGCGGCCACCGCGGCGCGCCCCGGACCCGCACCCCAGCGGCGCGCGGCCGCCGGTGATCCCC
>NZ_QPKK01000343.1 GCF_003344635.1 Desertihabitans aurantiacus | reverse complement strand
CCGTCCGAGTCGTCCGAGCCGCCCGACCCGCTGCCGGAACCGCCGGAGCCGGATCCGCCGTCGTCGTCGCCGGAGCCGCCCGAGCCGCCGCCGTCGGAGCCGCCCGAACCGCCCGAGCCGTCGCCGTCGTCCGAGCCGCCGTCGGAGCCCGCCCCGTCCGAGCCGTCGCCGTCGGAGCCGTCGCCGTCGGAGCCGTCACCGTCCGAGCCGTCGCTGTCGGAGCCCGAGCCGTCGCCGTCGTCGGACCCGCCGTCGTCGCCGTCCTGGGAGTCCTCGTCGTCGGAGTCCTCGTCGGAGCGGTCGGAGTCGCCGTCGCGGGAGGAGTCGCTGCCCGACCCCGAACCACCGCCGGAGCCGGAGCCGCCGCCCGAGCCGGAGCCCCCGGTGCGCCGCGGCGGCACGTACTCGCTCTGCCGGTCGGCGGGCTTCCAGGCGGGCTCGGGGAAGTCCTCCACGTCCATGTCCTCGACCACGACCTCCATGAAGTCGGTCCAGGTGCGGGCCGGGTAGGTGCCACCGAAGAAGGTCTGGTCGCCGGGACGTGCGTAGGGGTCGAGATCGGAGTTGCCCTCGTCCCCGGCCACGTACATCACCGCGGTCGACACCTGGGGTGTGAAGGCGACGAACCAGGCCGAGACGATGTCGTCCTCGATCCCGGCGGTGCCGGTCTTGCCGGCGACCGGTCGGCCCAGCGTCTGCACGGTCGCGCCGGTGCCCTGCTCGACCACGTTGGACAGGGCGTAGACCGCGTCACGGGTGACGTCCTCCTCGAAGACCCGCTTGCCCTCGGTCTCGGCGGTGAAGAGCACCTCGCCGTCGGCGTCGCGGACCTCCTTGACCACGTGGTGGCCGACCTGGACGCCGCCGCGGGCCAGCGTGCTGTAGGCGCCGGCCATGTCGAGCGGGCTGACCTCGGCGGTGCCGAGGGCGATCCGGTTGTTGAGGTCCCAGCCCGGTCCCCGCGGGGCGCCGGCGGCCTCCGCGGCGTCGGCCACCGCCTGCGGGCCGTCGGTGAGCTGGGCGGTGAGGTCGACGAAGGCGGTGTTGATCGACTGCGCGGTCGCGCGGATGAGGTTGACCGCCCCGTACTGGTAGCTGAACTCGTTGCGCACCGGCACCGGGTCACCCGGCGGGGTGAAGGTGTTGCCGCGGAAGGTCGAGCTGAGGCTGAAGCCGTCCTGCAGCCCGGCGACGAGCGCGAAGGTCTTGAAGGTGGACGCCGTCGAGCGCGCCGTGGTGGCCCAGTTCCGGGAGTCCTCGATGAAGTCCGGCCCGCCGTAGAGGGCGAGCACGCCACCGGTCTCGGTGTCGACCGAGGCGATCGCGGCGTGCAGGTCGTCCGGGTCCTCCCCCGCCGCCTCGGCCGCCTCCTCGGTGTTCTCCTCGGCCGCCTCGACCGCCGCGTCCTGGGCCGCCTTGTCGAAGGTGGTGGTGACCTGCAGCCCGCCGCCGTTGATCTCGGCCTCGGTGAACCCGACCGCGGCCAGCTCCTGCTCCACCATCTTCATGAGGAACCCGTTCGGGCCGGCGTAGCGGTTGTTCACCGGGATCTCGGGCAGCTCCGGCAGCTCCTGGCGGTACTCGGCCGCCTCGGCCGCGGTGATCGAGCCGGACTCGGCCATCCCGTCGATCACGTAGCGGTAGCGCTCGAGCAGCCGCTCCTCGTTGCCGGGGTCGACCGAGGGGTCGTAGAGGCTCGCGTTGTTGAGCACGCTGGCCAGCACCGCGGCCTGCGGGACGGTGAGGTCCTTCGCGTCGGTGTTGAAGTAGGAGCGGCTGGCGGCCTGCACCCCGTAGGCGCCACGGCCGAAGTAGATGGCGTTGAGGTAGCCCTGGAGGATCTCCTCCTTGGACTGCTCGCGGCTGATCTTCACCGCCAGCATCAGCTCCTTGAGCTTGCGGGTCAGCGTGCGGTCCGACGTCAGGTAGGTGATCTTGATGTACTGCTGGGTGATGGTCGACCCGCCCTGCAGCTCACCGCCGGTGGCGATCGCCCAGGCGGCCCGGGCCATACCGGGGATGGAGATGCCCGGGTCCTCCCAGAAGGAGCGGTTCTCCGCGGCGACGACCGCGTCCTTGATGACCTGCGGCATCTCCTCGTAGTCCAGCGACTGCCGGTTCTGCACCGCGAGGTTGCCGAGCTTCGTCGTGCCGTCGTAGTAGTAGACGAAGGTGGTGTTGGTGCTGAACTCGGCGTTCGGGTCGGGCAGCTCGGTGTTGGCGTAGGCGACGCCCACCGCGGTGAGACCGGCGATCATCGCGAGCAGCAGGGTGAGCACGACACCCAGACCGAGGCGCCTGGCGATCCGCCGGCCCCGGGTCTGGGGGGTCTTCCTCTTCCGGGTGCTGCTGCGGGATCGGGTGCCGCGGGTGGGGGTCCTAGCCATAGATGTCCTCGACGGTCGGTTGACGCCTGGGCGGGCGCCGCTTCTTGCCGTCGCCCAGAACGAAGGAGTGGATCATGTGGTTCCACCCGCAGCCGGTGCACACCTCGACCACGCAGACCTTGAACTCGCCGAACTCGTCCTGCATCTCCTCCAGCTCCTTGCGGGCCTTGATCCGGCCGGAGTACTGGCCCAGCTGCTCACCGAAGACGTAGCTGAGGTTGACCAGGACCGAGGAGCCGCAGATGGGGCAGTCGACGTCGCTGCGCTCGCCGTGGTGCATCGCGGCGCGGATGAGCATCGGGTCGGCGTCGCAGGCGTCGGCCCGCGTCAGCGTGCGCTGGGGTCGCTTCAGCGCCTCCAGGGTGGCGCGACGCTGGAGGGCGTAGTCGACGTACTGGCGCTGGGACCACACGCCGACAGTGTAGGTCGGGGCCACCCCGCGACCAGGGATTCCGAGGGTGCCCTCCGGAGGCCGGATCCGGCCCGGGTCAGACCGCTGCGAGACGGCTGGCCAGCTCCTCCAGGACGTCCAGGGTGTCCCCGACGGCCTCCCACTCCGCGACGTCGACCAGCGAGGTCGGGGCCAGCCGGGTGGCGACCGCCCAGCCGTCGGCGACCTCGACGCTGCCCAGCCCGAGCTCGACCAGCCGGGCGCGGAGAGCCGTCGGCAGCACCTCGTCCAGGTCGGCCAGGACGGCGTCGCCGTGCACGAGGAGGTCGCCGTCGAGCCGTCCGAGGGCCGCGTCGGCCGGCGGGGGGGACCCGAGGTCCGCGGGCAGCACCTCGCGGTACGGCACCGTGCCGGGACGCCCCTGCCGCGGCTCGGCGGCCGACACCAGGAGGTGCGGCGTCCCCGCCGGCACCCGGAGGGCGACGTAGCGGGTCAGCCGCGGCGGCCCGGCGCCGAGGTCGTGCCGGACCACCCCCACCTCCCGGTCCG
>NZ_QPKK01000342.1 GCF_003344635.1 Desertihabitans aurantiacus | reverse complement strand
CGGACCCGGCGCCGGTCGCCCAGCCGGCGCAGCGGGGCGGGGTCACCGGCCGGGGTCTGCTCGGCCACCCGGCGCAGCGGGTCGAAGATCGGGTCGGTGCTCATCGGTGCTCGCTCCTCTCAGACTCCGACAGCAGGTCGGCCAGCGCGGCCCGGCCGCGGGAGAGGCGGGCCTTGACGGTGCCCTCGGGGGCGCCGACCTCCCTGGCCACCTCGGCCACCGGCAGGTCGGCCAGGTGGTGCAGCACGATGGCCCGCCGCTGCTCGACCGGCAGCCGTTGCAGGGCCCGGGCCAGCGCCACCGACTCGACGTCGGGGGGCTCCACCTGCCGCTCCGCCTGCAGCGCCCGGTCCGGGGCCCGGCGGGCCAGCCGGGAGCGGCGCCAGCGGCTGACCGCGATCCGGTAGGCGGTGGTGCGCAGCCAGCCCTCGGGTGAGGACGCGCGGTCCAGAGTGTGCCGTTTGTCCCAGGCCCGGATGAACGCCTCCTGCACGCAGTCCTGGGCCTCGGCCCGGTTGCCGCACATCGCGTAGACCTGGGCCACCAGCGAGCCGAAGGAGGTGCGGTAGAGGACGTCGAACTCCTCGCTGTCCATCCCGCTCCTCCCGACCCGTTCCGACCCTGCGGCCCGGAGGCCGGTGCGTGCCGGTGGTCCCTGCTCGGCTGCCACGCTCACGACCTTCCTACGCGCGGTGCCGGAGCCCGGTTGCACCGGCCGTCCGATTTCCGCCCCGCGGTCCGCTGTGGCAGACTTCTGCGCTGGTGCGCATGCCCGGCTCCTGCCACGGGGGGACCGTCCGGACGGCGCCACCACCCGAACTGACTGCACTGACCAGGTGACCTGTGGCACCGGCGAGGACCATCATGAGCAAGCTGATCGAGGCCGTCGACCAGGCCTCCCTCCGGACCGACATCCCGACCTTCCGCGCCGGCGACTCCGTCAAGGTGCACGTGAAGGTGGTCGAGGGCAACCGCTCCCGGATCCAGGTGTTCGCCGGCGTGGTCATCGCCCGCAGCGGCGGCGGGCTGCAGGAGACGTTCGTCGTCCGCAAGGTCTCCTTCGGTGTCGGCGTCGAGCGCACCTTCCCGGTGCACAGCCCCATCGTCGACAAGATCGAGGTCGACCGCCAGGGCGATGTGCGCCGCGCCAAGCTGTACTACCTGCGCGGTCTGCGGGGCAAGGCCGCCAAGATCAAGGAGAAGCGCGCCTGAGCGCAGCTCTCCCCGACGATCGCACGCACCGGCTGCCGGTGCGTGCGATCGTCGTCTTCGGCCCCGTCGACTAGGTTGGGGCGGGGTCCGTGGGCGAGATCGTGCGGTGCCCGGACGGGTCCGTCGCAGGCAGGACGAAGAGGTGGCGTGGGTGAGTGAGTCACGGATCGGCGAGGAGCCGCCGAAGACGGGCGTCGGACGGCGCGTCGGGTCGGTGGTGAAGGAGCTCCTCATCGTCGTGGTCGGCGCGGTGGTGGTCTCGTCGCTGCTGCGGGCGTTCGTGGCCCAGCCCTTCGTGATCCCGTCGGGGTCGATGGAGGACACGCTGCAGATCGACGACAAGGTCGTGGTGCAGAAGGTCACCGACTTCAGCCGGGGCGACGTCGTCGTCTTCGTCGACCCGGGCGACTGGCTCGGCCCGGAGTACGAGGCCGCCGAGCGCGGACCGGCGGGCCAGGTGCTCGAGTTCATCGGGATCCTCCCCGACACCAGCTCCAACCACCTCATCAAGCGCGTGATCGGCATGCCCGGCGACACCGTGCACTGCTGCGACGACCAGGGTCGGCTGAGCGTCAACGGCGTCCCGCTGGAGGAGGAGGACTACCTCTACCGCGGCGACGACGGGGAGCCGGTCGCCCCCGCCGAGGTGCCCTTCACCGTGGTGGTGCCACGGGACCGCCTCTTCGTCATGGGCGACCACCGCAACGACTCGCGCGACTCCCGCTGCCACCTCGCCGACGTCCCCGCCGCCGGTGGGCCGTTGGGCACCGAGGCCTTCGTCCCGGTGCAGAACGTGGTCGGGCCGGCCTTCCTCATCGCCGCGCCGTTCGACCGGTTCCAGCGGCTGACCGTGCCCGACACCTTCGCCCGGATCCCGGACGCGGCCGAGCCGGCGCCGGAGCAGGCGGTGATCGAGCCGGAGGGGGTCAGCTGCTGATGCCTGAGGGTGCCCAGCGCTCCCGGCCGAAGTTCGTCATCCGGCGCAGCAGCGGCCTGTACGGCTACGAGCGCGCCCTGCAGCGAGCCGGCTTCCCCCTGGTGGCCGGCGCCGACGAGGCCGGACGCGGCGCCTGCGCCGGTCCGCTGGTCGCCGGCGCGGCCATCCTGTCCGAGCGGGCCTCGCGCCAGATCGAGGGCCTGCGGGACTCCAAGCTGCTCAGCGCGGCGCAGCGGGAGCGCTGCTACGACGAGGTGGTGGCCAAGGCCGTGAGCTGGTCGGTGGTGGTGCTGCCGGCGGATGAGTGCGATCGGCTCGGGATGCACGTCGCCAACGTCCAGGCGCTGCGTCGGGCGCTGCACCGGCTCTCGGTGCGCCCCGACTACGTGCTCACCGACGGGTTCGGGGTGGACGGGCTCGGCGTGCCCGGGCTGGCGGTGTGGAAGGGCGACCGGGTGGCTGCCTGCGTGGCGGCGGCGTCCGTGCTGGCCAAGGTGACCCGCGACCGGATCATGGCCGACCTCCACCAGCGGTGGCCCGAGTACGACTTCGCCACCCACAAGGGCTACTGCACCCGTGAGCACCAGGAGCGTCTCGACCGCCACGGGCCCTGCCCGGAGCACCGCCGCCGGTTCGACAACGTGGTGCGGGCGATGCGAGGGCACGGCGACGTGCGCGCCGTCGGCTAGAGTGCCAGGCGAGATGAGTGCAGAAGACCTGGAGCAGTTCGAGAGCGAAGCCGAGCTCAAGCTGTACCGCGAGTACAAGGACGTCGTGCGGCTGTTCACCTACGCCGTGGAGACCGAGCGCCGCTTCTACCTCTGCAACACCGTCGACCTCAAGGTCCGCACCGAGGGCGGCGACGTGTACTACGAGGTCTCGATGGCCGATGCCTGGGTCTGGGACATGTACCGTCCGGGCCGCTTCGTGAAGAACGCCAAGGTGCTGACCTTCCGCGACGTCTCCATCGAGGAGATCGTGCACTCCGACCTCGAGGTCCCCGACTCCGGACGCTGACGTCCGCCGCGCCACCCCAGCGCCCTGAGCCTGTCGAAGGGCGACACCCGACTCTCCCAGCGCCCTGAGCCTGTCGAAGGGCGACACCCGACTCTCCCAGCGCCCTGAGCCTGTCGAAGGGCGACACCCGACTCTCCCAGCGCCCTGAGCCTGTCGAAGGGCTACCT
>NZ_QPKK01000341.1 GCF_003344635.1 Desertihabitans aurantiacus | reverse complement strand
AGGGAGGGAGGGGGGCGGGAGGGGGACGCGTCAGGCGGCGGCGCGGACGGTGAGGAGGCGGCGCAGGCGGTCGAGACGGGCGCAGCTGTCGTCCAGGCCGCCAGGGCGGGAGCGGAGCAGCCAGGTGCGCCGGTGCTCGGCGAGCAGGTCCTCCAGGCGACGCAGCAGCACGGCGGCACGGGGTGCCGGCAGCTCCTCCAGCCCGCCGGGACCGAGCCGCAGCACCTCGGCGCCGAAGCGGGCGAAGCGGATGGCCTGGCGCAGCTCGGCCAGCACCACGTCGCCGTCGGCGCAAGCCGGGTCGGCGCCGTCCAGCTCCTCCAGCGCGTCGGCGAGCAGCCGGTCGGCCGCCTCGACCCCGTCGGCCGAGGGCCAGGTGCCCTCCACCAGCGCGCCGGCGCGCAGCAGCACGGTGAACAGCTGGCTGGTGTTGAGCACCGGCGTGCCCAGCGCGGTGGCGGCCCGGCCGACCGCCACCAGCACCCGGCCGGTGGTGCCGGTCGGGTCGAGCAGCAGGTGCTGGTCGAGCACGGCGGCCAGGTCGAGGTCGCGGTTGGCCTCCAGGCCCCAGCTCAGCGCGCCGCCGAGCAGCAGCGGGCCGAAGGTGACCGAGGGCGGGTCGAAGTGGCCGTGGTCACCCCAGACGGTGTTGAGGTAGCCGCCGGCGCCGGACTCGACCGCCACCTCGGCGGCGTCCACCAGGTTGTCGACGGCGTTGTCCAGCCGGCCGACGAAGGACTGCCAGGTGCTGGTGCCCGGGGCCACCCAGAACGGCTCGCCGGCCCGGCTCAGCACCGCGGCGCGGGCCCGGAACCCGTCGGTGAGGGCGTCGACGTCGAGGCCGACCTCCTCCCACTGCGCGCGCAGCGCCGGCGAGGCGGCCGCGACCACCTCGCGGGTCAGCTGCGGTCCGTCGTACTGCCACACCACCGGGACGGCACCGGCCGGGGTGGTGCCCATCAGCTCGGGGTGCTCGCCGAACACGTCGGCCCAGAACTCCACCGTGTAGCCGCGCGTCGTCCAGTGCTCGACCACCCGGCGGACGTAGTCGAAGTACACGGGTCCGCTGCCGCGCCGGGCCACCTCCTCGGCGCTGACGCCCTGCCCCAGCTCCCACGGCTCGTCGGCGCCGATGTTGACCCGCCGGGAGCGGAAGTGCGGCAGCACCCCGGCCAGCACGTCGTTGACGAAGTCGGCGTTGTCGGCGGTCGGAGCCACCGTGCTCGGCCCGCGGTGCTCGCCGTGGATGTCGAACCCGTCCACGCACTCGGCCCGGGAGGCGTAGGCCGGGTGCTCCAGCCAGCGCTCCATGTGGCCCAGGGTGTTCTGGTTGGGCACCAGCTCGATCAGCCGGGCCGCGCACTCGTCGTCGAGCCAGGCGATGTCGGCGGCGGTGAGCGGGGAGGCGTCCTGCCAGACCACCTCGTGGCCGGGGTGGGCGAAGGTGTGCTCGGTGTAGAGCTCCAGGGTGTTCACCCGGGCCAGCTCGAGGACGTCGAGCAGCCGCAGCAGGGTGCGCCGGGTGGGCACCCGGTCGCGGCTGATGTCGAGCATCACCCCGCGGACGGCGATGTCGGGGGCGTCCTCGACCTCCATGGCGGTGGTGGCGAAGTCGCGGGAGCGGCGCAGCTGGGCCAGCGCCTGGCCGGCGTACCGCAGCCCGCGGGCGTCGGCGTGCTCGAGCAGCACCCGGCCGTCGCCGGTGGTCAGCCGGAAGCCCTCGGCGGGCAGCGCGGGGTCGGTGCGGGTCTCCAGCCGCGGATCGGGTCCGGGCCCGTCGCCGGCGAGCACGCGGGCCTGCCGGGGACGGGGGAAGAGCTGGTCGAGGGGTGTGGTCACGGTCGGTCCTTCCGGGGAGGTGGCCCGTCGGGGGCCGGGGTGCGGAGTCACTGCTGCTGGGCGGGGGAGTCGTCGGAGGAGAGCGAGAGCCGGGGCGGCGCCTCGGCCTCGACCCCCCACCAGGTGTCGGACTGGCCCTGGGTGGGGCCGTCGAGCCCGCGGAAGGCGATCTGGCGGGCCTCCAGCCGGGCGAGGTGGGTGGTGAGCCGGGGCAGGAAGGTGTCGAAGTCGTCCACGGCTCCGTTCCAGACCCGCTCGGCGAAGGCGCAGGTGCGCGGGAAGATCATGTACTCCGCCTTCTCGCGGCTGCTGATGAACTCCGTCCACAGGCACACCTGCGCCCCCAGCACGCGGGCCCGCTGCTCGGCCGGCAGGTCGGACAGCCACTCGTACTCGTAGACCTCGCGCAGGTCGGTGAGGTAGTGGGCGAAGATCCGCGGGCCGAGCGGCTCGCGGGCGTCGCGGGACTGCTTGTAGTCCAGGTAGAGGTGCTCCTGGTTGGCCACCACGATGTCGTGGCCCAGGGCGAGCGCCTCGCGAGCCTCGTCCTCCGAGCGCCAGGCCATCACGGTGGCGTCGGCAGGGAGCCGGCCGTTGAGGATCTCGTCCCAGCCGAGCAGCCGGCGTCCGCGGCTGGCCAGGTGCTCGCCCAGCTGGCGGGTGAACCAGTGCTGCAGCTCGTCCTCATCAGCCAGCCCCCGCTCGGCGATCAGCTGCTGCACCCGCGGGCTCTCCACCCACTCGGTGCGCGGGCTCTCGTCGCCCCCGATGTGGATGTAGGGGGAGGGGAACAGCTCGACGACCTCGTCGAGGATCGTCTTCATCGCCGCGACCGTGGCCTCGGACAGGTCGAGGACGTTGTGGGTGCGGGCCCAGCGGGTCAGCACCTCGAGCTGGGCGCCGGTGGTGCCCCACTCGGGGTAGGAGGCGATCGCGGCCAGCATGTGCCCGGGCATGTCGATCTCGGGCACCACGGTGATCCCGCGGTCGGCGGCGTAGGCGACGATGTCGGCGATGTCGGCCTTGGTGAAGAAGCCGCCGTGCGGACGTCCGTCGAAGGTGTCGGAGAAGCGGTAGCCGACCAGCGTCTCCCGCCGCCAGGCGCCCACCTCGGTGAGCCGGGGGAAGGCGTCGACCTGCAGCCGCCAGCCCTGGTCGTCGGTGAGGTGCAGGTGCAGCACGTTGAGCTTGTGCAGGGCCAGCGCGTCGATCAGGTCGTAGGTCCAGCGCACCCCGTGCCAGTGCCGGGAGACGTCGAGCATCAGCCCGCGCCAGCCGTGCCGCGGGGCGTCCAGGACGCTGACCGGCTCGGCCACCGCGGGGCCGCGGCCGGCGCGCCGGAAGGTGGCGGGGTCGAGCAGCTGGCGCAGGGTCTGCAGCGCGTGCGCGGCGCCGACGGCGGTGCTGGCGGTGACCACCACCCGCCCGTCGGAGACCTCCAGCGCGTAGCCCTCGGCGAGCACCGCCTCCGGGCCGCAGGCCGCCGCCAGCCCGGGCACCT
>NZ_QPKK01000340.1 GCF_003344635.1 Desertihabitans aurantiacus | reverse complement strand
CGAGCACTCCTCGGCCACCCGGTCCAGGGCGGTGGCCACCGCCTCCAGGTCGACCGGTGGCCCCATCTCCAGCTGGTGCAGCGCGGCGGCCACCACGGCGACCGCGGCCAGCGGGTCGGAGGTGGTGGTGGGCAGGACGGCGGTCGCCCGCGAGCCGGCCGCGTCCACCACCGCCGACCCCGCCGGTGCGGTGACCAGCAGCCGGGAGCCGCGGCGGACGGCCTCGTGCGCCGCCCGCACCAGGGCCTGCTCACCGCCGTGCGCGGCGAGCACCACCACCAGGTCGAGGGGGCCGACCCAGCCGGGCAGGGTCGAGCCCGGCCAGGCCATCATCGGCACCGGGCACACCGGCTCCAGCAGCGAGCGCACCAGCCGGGCCTCGGTGCCGACGGCGATCACCGCCCGCGGACGTCCCTGGTCGGCGACCTCGGCCCGCAGGGTGGCGATCGGCTGCTCGGCCGAGCCGGCCTCGACCCGGATCCGCGCACCGGCACCGGCCAGCCGGCGCAGCAGCGGGTCGGCCCGCTCGAGTGCGGCGCGGTCCTCCAGGCGGGCGTCCTCGAACTCGACCACGGACGGTCAGCCGCGCGCCGGGATGTCGGGGCTGCGGGCCTCGTCGACCAGCAGCACCGGGATCTGGTCGCGCACCGGGTAGGCCAGGCCGCACCCGCCGCTGGTGCAGACCAGCTCGTCGGCGTCGTGGTCCACGGCCAGCGCGGCGTGGCAGTTGGGGCAGGCCAGGATCTCCAGCAGCTCCGGCGGCAGCTCGACGGCCATCGCGGTCCTCCGTTCCTCTCGCGGGCGGGTCCTCAGTCTGGCGCGTCCGGGCACCGGAGGCCAGCGGGCGCTCAGCCCGCCCGCACCAGCGCCAGCACCTCGTCGCGCACCCCGGCCATGGTCGCGGGATCGGCGGCCTCCACGTTGAGCCGCAGCAGCGGTTCGGTGTTGCTGGGACGCAGGTTGAACCACCAGTCCTGGGCGCGGATGGTCAGCCCGTCCACCCGGTCCGCGCGGCCGCGGTCGGCGAAGGCGGCGGCGACGGCGTCCATGGTGGCGGCCTGGTCGGCGACGGTGGAGTTGAGCTCGCCGGAGGCGGCGTAGCGGTCGTAGTCGGCCACCAGCTGCGAGACCGGACGTCCGTCGCGGGCCCGCAGCGCGAGCACGTGCAACGCGGCCAGCATGCCCGTGTCGGCGCGCCAGAAGTCGCGGAAGTAGTAGTGCGCGGAGTGCTCGCCGCCGAAGACCGCGTGGTGCTCGGCCATCAGCGTCTTGACGTAGGTGTGGCCCACCGGGGAGACCACGCACCGCCCGCCGCGTTCGGCCACCACCTCGGCGACGCTGCGGCTGGTGATGGTGTTGATCACGATGGTGGCACCGGGCTCGCGCTCCAGCTCGGCGGCCGCGATCAGCGCGGTGACCGCCGACGGGGGGACCACCTCGCCACGCTCGTCGATGATGAAGCACCGGTCGGCGTCGCCGTCGAAGACCAGCGCCAGGTCGGCCCCGTGCTCGCGGACGGCCCGCTGGGCGTCGCGCAGGTTCTCCGGCTCCAGCGGGTTGGGCTGGTGGTTGGGGAAGGTGCCGTCGAGCTCGGTGTACAGCCCGACCAGCTCGACCGGTAGCACCCCGAGCACGCCGGGCAGGGTGTGGCCGGCCATCCCGTTGCCGGCGTCGGCCACCACCAGCAGCCGCTGCCCGTCGAGGGCGGAGAGGTCGACCAGGGAGTGCAGGTGGGCGGCGTAGGCGCCGAGCAGGTCGCGCTGCTCCAGGCCGCCGCGCGGACCGCTCGGCGGCGCCGGGTCGGCCAGCAGGGCGTCGGTGCGCTCGGCCAGCTCGGTGAGCATCCGCGCGGTGACCGGTCGCGCGCCGGCCAGGCAGAACTTCATCCCGTTGTCGGCGGGAGGGTTGTGGCTGGCGGTGAGCATGATGCCGGGCAGGTCGAGGTGGCCGGAGGCGAACCAGAGGCCGTCGGTGCTGGCCAGGCCCATGTCGACGACGTCCACCCCGGCGTCACGGACGCCCTCGGCGACCGCGGCGGCCAGCTCGGCCCCGGTGGTGCGCATGTCGCGGCCGAGCACCAGCGCGCTGCCGGGAGCCAGCCCGAGCACCTGGGTCCAGGCGCGGCCGATCGCCCGGGCGTCGTCGGCGTCCCACTGCACGCCGACACGGCCCCGGATGTCGTTGGCCTTGAAGATCGAGCGGTCGGGCATCAGTCCGGTCGGCGGTCCGGGTCGGCCAGCACCGTGAGGTGCCCGCGACGGGCCAGCTCGACCACCTCGGCGGGCCCGTGCAGCGCCGGCGTGGGCGGCTCGGCCAGCCCGACCTCGCGGACGGCGTCGGCCAGGGCCAGCAGGTCGTCGGTGCTGTGCTCGGGCTGCTCCTCCATCGACAGCCGGATGACCTCCCAGCCCAGCGGCACGCTCAGCCCCTGCGCGTGGCGGGCGCACAGGTCGTAGGCGCCGGGCTCGGCCCGCAGCGCCAGCGGCCCGAGGACCGCGGTGGAGTCGGCGTAGACGTAGGTCATGGTGGCCACCGCCGACGCCGAGCAGCCGGTGCGCGAGCAGCGCCTGGACGACCTCATGGGAGGGACCGTACCGCCCCGGGGACGGTCGGCGCGATCAACCCGCCGGAGGCGTCCCAGCCCTCAGTCCTCCTCGTCGGCGTCGGGGTCGATCTGGTGCACGCTGAGCCCGGTCAGCGCGGCCAGCTGCTCCACCAGCGTCTGGTGCACCAGCTCGCGCAGCAGCAGGGTGTCCTCGGCGCGCAGCTCGAGCGGGCGGCGGTACAGCACCACCCGGCCCGGGACGTCCACGGTGGCCTCGACCGCGGCCGCCAGCGGCACCTGGTCCCCGCTCCAGGCGCTGGCCAGCAGCGGGACGTCCTCGACGCCGATCTCGACCCGTTCCACCGCCTCGGGACAGCTGTGCCGGACCCGCTGGACGGCCTCGTGCACGGCCCGGTCGAAGACCTCCGCGCGCGGCAGGGTGCGGCGCAGCCGGACCGGCTGGCGGGTGAAGCGGTTGGGCAGCGCCATCGGGCCGCGGATCCCGCGCTGGTGACGGTCGCGTCGGCGGCTGGGCATGGTCACAGCCTAGTGACGCCGCCGGCGGGCCGGGCTCACCACAGGTGCTCGTCGGGCCGCGGCAGCAGCGCCCCCGCCCCGGCGCCGGTGGGCTGCAGCGGCACGCTCGCCAGTCCGGCGTCCCCGCTGAGCACCGTGCCGGCGGCGACGGCCGCACCGCTGAGCACCTCGACGGCGACCAGCCCGTCGCCCGACCGGACGAGGCTGGTCCCGGCGGGCACCTCCAGCTCCTCCGGCGCCGCCCCCGGGCCGCTGATCCGCA
>NZ_QPKK01000034.1 GCF_003344635.1 Desertihabitans aurantiacus | reverse complement strand
CGGGCTGGCGCCGTCACGGCCGCCGCCGGAGCGGGGACGTCGACGACGCGAGCCGCCGCCCTGCGACGAGCCACCCTGCGAGGAGCTTCCGCCGGAGCGTCCCGCCGGGACGGGACCGGACGTGCCGCGCTCCCCCGCGGACCGGCCTCCGCCACCGCGGCGGGACCGGCCGCCACCGGAGCGGCGTCCGGACGGCTGTGCCGGCTGCTCCTCCGGGGTCGGCAGCACCAGCCCGCCCGGCACCAGGGACCGCTCCCCCGGCGCCAGCTCCTGCAGGATGGGGTGCGTCGGGCCGGGCACCTTGGTGGTGGTCGGGCGGATCTTCGCCGCGCGGGTGAGGGCGCGGACGTCGGCCACCTGGGCGTCGGTCATCAGGGTGACCACCACGCCCTCCGCACCGGCGCGGGCGGTGCGTCCGGAGCGGTGCAGGTAGGCCTTGTGCTCGGCCGGCGGGTCGGCGTGCACCACCAGCGCCACGTCGTCGACGTGGATGCCGCGGGCGGCGATGTCGGTGGCCACCAGCGTCTGGGCCCGTCCGGAGTGGAAGGCGTCCATGTTGCGGGTGCGGGCGTTCTGGCTGAGGTTGCCGTGCAGCTCGACCGCGGGCACGCCGCTGCGGTTGAGCTGGCGCGCCAGCGCCTTGGCGCCGTGCTTGGTGCGGGCGAAGACGACGGTGCGTCCGGGGGCGCTGGCGAGGTCGGTGAGCACCGGCAGGCGCTGCTCGCGCGGCAGGTGCAGCACGTGGTGGCTGATCGCCGGGGCCGCGGTGGCCGGGCCGTCGGTGGAGTGGGTCACCGGGTTGGTGAGGAACCGCTTGACCAGCACGTCGACGCCGCCGTCGAGCGTGGCGGAGAACAGCAGCCGCTGCGCGTCGCGCGGGGTCTGGTCGAGCAGCCGGCGGACCGCCGGGAGGAACCCGAGGTCGGCCATGTGGTCGGCCTCGTCGAGGACGGTGATCTCCACCTCGGCCAGGCTGCAGGCGCGCTGGGAGATGAGGTCCTCCAGCCGGCCCGGGCAGGCGAGCACGACGTCGACGCCGTTGCGCAGGCCGGTGACCTGCGGGTTCTGCCCGACGCCGCCGAAGACGGTCAGCGTGCGCAGCCCGGCCACGTCGGCCAGCGGCTGCAGGGCGGCCTGGATCTGGCCGACCAGCTCGCGGGTGGGAGCGAGCACGAGGGCCCGGGGCGCCTTCGACTTGCGGCGCGTGTCGGAGGCCATCAGCCGAGCCACCAGCGGCAGCAGGAAGGCATAGGTCTTGCCCGACCCGGTGGGACCGCGGCCGAGGACGTCGCGTCCGGCCAGCGAGTCGGCCAGCGTGGCGGCCTGGATCGGGGTGGGGATGGTGATGCCGCGGCCGGCGAGGACGGCGTCCAGGGACGCGGGCAGGCCGAGGCTGGTGAAGGCAGTGGTCACAGGTTTCGCATTCTGCGTCCCGCCAGACGGTACGAACGACACCGCACGGTTCGCGCGGGAGTGAAGCTCTGGGAGCGGAGGAGCAGGAGGCTCGACGTCACCGGACGTCCGGGGCGAGACTGGCCGGACGACCGTCGACCACTCTAGCCGCTCCTCCCGCCGACCGTGCGCGACCACGCCGGCGACCGGCCGTGGAGGCCGCTGCCGTGGGCCCTACACACCGAGCCGTTCGGTCCAGAGCTCCTTGTAGAGGATCCGGTCGCGGGCGTCACCGCTCTCCAAGCCGGTCTCGTACAGGACACCGAGGTGGGTGTCGTCGACCATCACCACATCGGAGTAGCCGGATCGGTCAGAGGTCACCTCGGCCCGTCGCGTCCAGCTGCGGCCGCCGTCGGTCGAGACGAAGACCGACAGGTACTTGCGGGTACGCGGGTGGGTGGGCGCGGCGTAGAGCAGGATGTTGCCGGCCGCGCCCCGCTGGGCGTCGAGGTTCAGCACCGAACCCTGGACGTCGGCGGTGGTCAGCAGGTCGAGCAAGTAGCGGAAGGTGGCACTGGTGAAGGTCTCCCCGCCGTCCTCGCTGACGGCGCACACCCTCGAGTAGGGCATGGACGAGGCCCGCTCGCCCTTCTGTGAACGGCCGATCGCGAGCAGGCTGCCGTCTGCTCGTTCGACCACCCCCACCTCGGAGAAGTGGTCGGCGTCGACCGGCCTGGCGGCCACAGCTCCGCGCCACCAGGTGAGACCCCCGTCGTCGCTGAGGGCCAGGGCACCCTCGTACCGCTGGTCGTGCTGCACGGTGAGCCCGACCACGAGACGACCGGCGTGCGGGCCGTTGGTGATCTCGATCGCGTGCTGCGGGCCGGTGGCGAACCAGCCGAGGTTCGGCAGGTCGGGTTTGAGCTGCTCGGTGAGGTCCCTCGCCTCCGACCAGGTCCGGCCGTGGTCGTCGCTGTGCTGGACGAACGGCAGGCGCAACGTCGGATCTCCCTCGGGGTTGTAGGTCGAGACGAGGACGATCCGCCCGGCGTGCTCGCCACGGCTGAGGACGACGGGTGAGGGATTGCCCCGAGTGGCCCGCACCCCGGGCCGGTCCCAGGGGTCGCCGGCCAGTACCGTCGTCAGCGGCGACCAGGTGTGACCGCGGTCGGAGGAACGGCGGAGCACCAGGTCGGTGGAGGCCTGGTCATCGCACCAGCCGCCTCCCGGCAGTGGGCGACGTGCCTCGGCGAAGGCGAGCAGGTCGCCGTCGGCTGCCAGGATGAGGGCCGGGATGCGGAAGCACTCGAAGCCCTCGGTGTCCCTGTCGAACACCAGCACCCCGGCGTCGGGGATCGGGACGACCCCGGGGTCCTCTGCCGTCGGCGCGGTGGGCATGGTGGTGACGGGCAAGGTCGTTGTCCTCTCGCTCTCGGATGGCTGGCTGGGGTCCGGTGTCGGCTCAGCCCTTGACGGCGCCGGTGAGCACGCCCTTGGCGAAGTGCTTCTGCAGGAAGGGGTAGATGATCAGGATCGGCACGATCGAGATGACCAGGATGGCCATCTGGATGGCGGGCTGGGGTGGGACGACCTCGGAGCCGAGCTCGGCTGATCCCATCTGGACGTCGTTGACCACGTAGGTGCGCAGCACCAGCTGCATCGGCCACTTGGTGGCGTCGTTGATGTAGAGCAGGGCGTTGAAGAACGCGTTCCAGTATCCGACGGCGTAGAACAGGCCGATCACCGCCAGCACCGCCTTCGAGAGCGGCAGGACGATGCGGGTGAAGACGCGGAACTCACTGGCACCGTCGATCTGTGCGCTCTCGGTCAGCTCGCTCGGCAGGTTCATGAAGAAGGCCCGCATCACCACGACGTTGAAGGCGCTCACCATGGTGGGCAGGATCAGCGCCCACAGCGAGTCGAGCAGCCCGACCTGGCGCACGGTCAGGTAGGTCGGGATCATCCCGGGGCTGAAGAGCATCGAGATGAGGAAGATCATCAGGATGACCTTCTTGCCGAAGAGCTCGCGCTGGGCCAGCGCGTAGGCGACCAGGCAGGTGGCGGCGAGGCTGAGCAGGGTGCCACCGATGGTGACGACCAGGCTGACCTGGAGGGCCTGGGTGACGACACCGCCGGCGAATATGGAGCGGTAGGCCTCGAGCGTCGGCTGCGACGGCCACAGCACCAGCCCGCCGGACTGGGCGATCTGCTCCCTGCCCGCCAGTGACGTGGCGAGCACGCCGACGAAGGGCAGGACCACCACGGCGCACAGGACGAGCAGCGCCAGTCCCTTGAGCAGGCGGAGCCCGATAGGCTCGACCGGGACGCCGTGGCGGAGCCGGCGGGTGCGACCCCGGACCGGCGGCGGGGACACCGCCCCGGGTTGGGTGGTCGCGCTCATCGGTAGACCCCTTCCTCGCCGAAGCGGTGAGCGAGCTTGTTGGCGCCGAGCACCAGCAGCACCCCGACGACACCCTTGACCAGACCCACGGCGGCCGAGACGCCCCAGTTCCCGCCGAGCACGCCGTTGTTGTAGACGTAGGTGTCGAGGACCTCACTGACGTTGCGCCCGACGGCGGCCTGCTGCAGCAGGATCTGCTCGAAGCCGACCGACAGCGAGTCGCCGAGTCTGAGGATGAAGAGCAGGATGATGATGCCCTTCAGCCCGGGCAGGGTGACGTGCCACAGCTGACGCCACCGACCAGCACCGTCGACGGCGGCTGCCTCGTACAGGTGGGCGTTGATCTGCGACAGCGCGGCCAGGAAGAGGATGGTGGCCCAGCCGGTGTCCTTCCAGATCACCTGCGAGGTCAGCAGCGCGTAGAACGTGTCGGGGTTGCCGAGGATGCGCACGGCGTCGTAGCCGTTGCTGCGCAGGAAGTTGTTCAGCAGGCCCGAGCCGCCGAGGATCTGCTGGAACAGCGCGACCACCATCACCCAGGACAGGAAGTGCGGCAGGTAGAGCACGCTCTGCACCAGCCGCTTGATGTTCTCCGACAGCAGGCTGTTGAGCAGCAGCGCCAGCAGGATCGGCGCCGGGAAGACGAACACCGACTGCAACGCGGTCAGGATGAGCGTGTTGCGCAGGGCCGCCAGGAACGCCGGGTCACCGTCCCAGATGATCGAGAAGTTCTCCAGACCGTTCCAGGGGCTCTCCCACACCCCGATGTAGGGCTGGTAGTCCTTGAAGGCGATCACGTTGCCGATCAGCGGCAGGTAGTGGAAGACCACGATGATCAGCAGGGCCGGCAGCGTGAACAGCAGGTACATCCGGTCGCGCCACAGCCGCTGGTACCAGGGTCGACGGCGCCTGCGCGGCGGCGGGGAGGAGTCGCGGGGCGCATCGCTCTGCGACTCCGACGGGGCGGGGCGGGTCTGGACCTCAGCCATGGGCCGTGGCGAAGGCCTGCTCGAGCTCGCCGCGGATCTGGTCACCGCCGTCGCGGCGCCAGGTGTCCACCGCCTCCGCCCACGCGCTCACCGGCTCCTCCCCCAGCAGGATCTGGGTCTGCAGGTCGCTCAGCACGCCGTCGATCTGCTTGCCCTGCGAGGAGGCGGTGTCGGAGTACAGGCCGTAGCTGGCGTCGAAGACGAGCTTCGGCTTGAACGCCTGCTCAGTCGCGTACTGCGCCTCGACGACGTCGGGTCTGCCAGGGAGGTAGAGCGCCATCGGCGGGTCGGCGAAGTACTGCAGCCCCAGCCCGCTCTCCACCGAGCCGCGCTTGTTGAGGATCGGGTCGGTGCCCTGCAGCTCGTGGTGCTGACCCTCCACCCCGTACTTCTTGAACAGGTACTCCGCGGTGCCGAACGGGGCGGCCATGAAGTCGGCCACCTTGAGCAGCGTTGTGATGTCGTGGGCGGACTCCTTGTTGAACGAGGTGATGTTGTTCAGCGCGGAGCCCATCCAGATGACGCCCTCGCCACCGTCGAAGCCCGGGGTGTCGAGCATGCGGATCTCGAAACCCTCCTGCTCGAGGTTGTCGGTGTAGAACTGGTTCCAGGCGACGAAGGAGTCCCGGGCGAAGATGCACGTCCCGCCGTTGATCCACTGCTTGCGCGCGGTCGTGCCGGTCGAGAACCCGTCGGGGTTGACGACGCCGGCTTCGACCATCTGCCGCCCGGCCTCCAGCGACTGGGCGTAGGCCTCCTGCTCGTAGGACCGGGTGAACGCCCCGTCCTGCTCGCTCCAGTTGTTGGCGATGCCGAGCATGCCCTGGATGTACTGGATCGGCACCGCGTCCCAGGCCCACTTGTTGGAGCGGGTGTCGGTCAGCTCCTGGCACAGCGCGAGGAAGTCGGCGAAGTCGGTGGGTGCCGGATTGGTGATGCCCTTGGCCTCGACCAGGTCGGCCCGGTAGAGGGGGTTCGACGTGCGGGCCATCGCCCGTGGGACGGGGATCCCCCAGATCCGGCCGTTGAACACGCAGCCACGCCACAGGTCGGGGCTCAGGTTCGCCAGCGCGGGGTACTCCGCCACCGCGTCGCCGGACAACAACTCGGTCAGGTCGTGGAACTTGGCCTCCATCAGGCGGGGCAGCTGGGCGACGTCGGTCGGCACGTAGACCACGTCGGGCAGGTCGCCGCCGGCCACGGTGGTGGCGAACTTGTCGGCATAGCCGTCGGAGGTCAACGCCAGCTGCAGCTCCGAGCCCACCCGCGCGTTCATCTCCTGCCAGTACGCGTTCTGCTCCAGCCCCGGCGGGATGGCGGTGGGGATGCTGCTCATGAACGAGATCGGCTGGCCGTCCCCCGGCGGGCCGTCACTGATCCGGGTCGGGTCGGCCGGGTAGCGCAGGAACCCGTCGAGCAGGATGTCGTCGCCGGGCAGCTCGGGCTGGACCGAGCCGAGCTTCGTGTAGGTCGGGAGCTCGACCTGCTCGTTCAGCTGCTGCTGCTGACCGGCGTCCTGCTCCTGCTGGCAACCACTCGTCAGACCGCTGACGGCGGCCAGCCCGAGCGCGCCGGCGGTGAGGGCGGATCTGCGGCTGAGGCGGAAGCTCACGGGGATCTCCTTCGATCGGGCGTCGTTGCCGTTACTCCCGCACCCTGACATAGTACGTCCCATGTCGCAAGACATCCCATGTCCGCGATCCTCCGGAGCGACCGCGGCGCCGAGCGAGGAGTCGTCCCGATGAGCCAAGAACCGGTCCGCGGAGTCGTGGTCCCCGTCATCACCCCGCTCGACCCGGACGGCCAGGTCGACGAGGCGTCGATGGCCAGCCAGGTGGAGCGCCTGGTCGACGCCGGCGTCCACGGCGTCTTCGTGCTCGGCACCACCGGGGAGTTCCCGTTCCTCACCGACGCCCAACGGGCGCTCGCCGTCCGGGCAGCCCTGGGTGCGGCCGCCGGCCGGATCCCGGTCCTGGTCGGCGTGGCCGACACCGCCACCCCCCGGGTGCTCGACCACGTGGCGGCGGTCGCCGACCTCCCCATCGCCGGTGTGGTGGTGACCGCGCCGTTCTACGCCGCGACCTCCTCACCGGAGATCCGTCAGCACTTCCGCCTGATCCACCGTGAGGTGCCCCAGCTGGCCGTCTACGCCTACGAGAACCCGCCGCGGGTCAACGGCGCCTCACTCAGCACCGCCGACGTGATGGCCCTCGCCGAGGAGGGGGCTATCGTCGGGTTGAAGGACTCCTCCGGATCCGACGCGCGGTTGCGGCAGCACGTGCTCGAGCGTCGGCGCCGCAGCCTGGACGACTTCGTCATCCTGACCGGATCGGAGCTCACCGTGGACTGTGCGCTGCTGATCGGCGTCGACGGGGTGGTGCCCGGGCTGGGCAACGTCGACCCCGCCGGCTTCGTCCGGCTCTACGACGCCGCGCGGGCCGGCGACCTCCTGGCCGCGCGGGCCGAGCAGGAGCGCCTGTTCGAGCTCTTCGACATCGTCACGATCGGCACCGAGCAGCCGATGGGTGGCAGCTCCCGGGCCCTGGGCGCCTTCAAGGCGGCCGTTCAGGCCCTGGGCGGGATCGCGCACCGGTGCACCGCCGCACCCGCCGTCCAGCTGGGCGATGCCGACGTCGCCTCGGTCGTCGCGGTCCTCCGGCGGGCCGGGCTGGAACCGTCGCCGTACGCCGCTCCGGCGGCCGTCACCGATCCAGCCGGGCTGCTGGCGGCGCGATGAGCACGACCCAGAGCACCTCGCGGTCGAGCGCGGCGAGCAACCAGCGCCGCATCCAGGACCGGATCAAGCAGTACGTGCTCGACCACGGTCTCGCCGCCGGCGACCCGATGCCCACCGAGCCCGTGCTGATGGAGGTGCTCGGGGTCTCCCGCAACGCCCTGCGGGAGGCGATGAAGGCGCTGCAGGCCCTCGGCTTCATCGACATCCGCCACGGTTTCGGCACCTATGTCGGCCAGCCGGGTCTGGACCCGCTCCGGGAGAGCCTCACCTTCCGGATGACCCGCTCTCTCGAGGGTGACCTGGCCGAGGTGCGCAACCTGCTCGACGTCCGGCAGGCCCTGGAGGTCGGGTTCGCCGAGGAGGTCGTCGGCTACTACCGCGACCACCCGACCGACGAGCTCGACCGCCTGGTCAGCGTGATGGAGGCCGTCGGCGCGGTCGGCGGCGACTTCCTGCGGGCGGACCTCGACTTCCACCTCGCCCTCTACGCACCCCTGGACAACCCGCTCAGCACCGACCTCCTCACGGTGTTCTGGCGCGCGTTCCACGAGGTGGACCCGCGACTCCCCCAGCCCGACTACTCCCAGAGCGAGAGTGCCCACTGGCACCGCATGCTGCTCGACGCGCTGGTCGCCGGCGACCCGATGCTGTACATGCAGCGGATGCGCGAGCACTTCTCCGGCATCCGGGCCCGGCTCCCGGCCCATCCCCGCGCCGACGGTGCATCCGCGGGCTGACGGCGGCGGGCGGCCGGGAGCGGGCGGGGCTCACCCGAGCCGTTCGGCCGGCATCCCGAGGGCGCTCTCCTCGAAGCTGGTGAAGCGGATCTCGTCGCGGAACCGGACCTCGCCGGCCTCGTAGAGCACCCCGATCCCGCGGCGGGTGCTGACCATGTCGGAGTACCCGGCGTGGTCGGGGTCGATCTCGACGCCGACGGGATCCTCCGACCCGTCCCAGGCCTGCCATGTCCGCCCGTCGTCGTAGGAGCTGCGGACGAACATCCCCTTCGCGTTGTTGTCGATCTTCGGTCTCGCCGGCCCGGCCAGCAGCAGGCGGCTGAAGCCCTGACGCTCGTAGCGGTGCCGCAGGAGCGAGACGTGGATCGAGGGTGCCTGGGCGGTGGAGCGGGTGAAGGCGAACGGTGCCTCCACGTCGTCGTCGGCGAAGCCGTCGCCGTCGGCGTCCTCGGGATCGGTACCGACGAAGGACAGCCCGCCGTCGACACTGACCGCCTGCACGAGGTCGGACACCGAGGTCTCCGGGTCGTCGTAGGGGCCCGAGCGGGCCACCATCGTGACGTGGCCGTCGTCGTCCTCGGCAATCGTCGGCTCGACCAGGGGGATGTCCTGCAGTTGGTACTTCACCGACGCGCCGCTGCGCCAGGTGGTGCCGTGGTCGTCACTGTAGACGATGCGCGCGCCCTGGATGTCGTTCTCGGTCTTGTAGGTGACGGGCACGAGCAGACGGCCGGCGTGCGGCCCACGGGTCAGCTCGATCCCGTGGCCGGGACCCGTCGCGTACCAGTCCTCGGGCCCGGTCGGCGGTTTGACCTCCTCCGACAGGTCCCGCGGGGCCGACCACGTGCGCCCGTCGTCGGTGCTCACCTGCACCTGCGGGGTGCGGGGCCGGATCGTGCTCGCGGTGGGCTGGGAGGTCGTGAACAGGAAGACCGGTCCGGTGGAGTCCGCGACGACGGTCGCGTTGCCGACGCTGCGCGCCCCCTCGGCGTTCCGGAGCACCACCTCGGAGTCGCTCCAGCTCCGCCCGTCGTCGACCGACCGCCGCATGACCACGTCGAAGACCCCCGAGTCCGCGCAGCTGAGGTTGCGGCGCTCGGCGAAGGCGAGCAACGTGCCCTCGCTCGTGCTGGTGACGGCCGGGAGCCGGAAGCAGGTGTCGTCGTCGGGAACACCCTGGGTGCTGACCCACAACGGCTCGGTGCGGAACTCCGCGGTCGGTGGTCCCGCTGTCTCGGCCCGGGCGGCCGGAGGGTCGCCGAGGGTGTGCCCGACGGCCAGGACGACCAGGGAGAGGAGGACCGCGGCGCTGCGGTGGATGCGTGATCTCATGCTTGTTCCATCTGTGTGGGGGTGGTCGAGCCCACGCGGGCAGCGCGCGGACCCGTCTGGCGCCTGTGCGGGCAGCGGCACCCGTCCGGGGGCGTGGCCGGTGTCGGAGGTCCCAGCGACCGTTTCGCCTCCGTTGGCGAAGGGTCGGAAGGTCGACACGGCAGGACCGGGACGCGACGGCGTGCCGCAGCTGCAGGGTGGTGAGGGTGGATCGGGCGTTACCGGTGGGACGGATCCTCAGCCGGCGTGGCCGACAAGCAGTGGCGCTACTCTGACATAGAACGTCCCATGTCCGCAAGGACGCCGTGTGCATCCACCCTTGCGGCTCATATGCCGCAGCCGCGCGTTCAGCCGACGGGAGCGGCGCCGACCACCGACAGCAGCTGCAGCCGCTCGGCGCTCTCGCTGCCCGGGACGGCGGTGTAGACCAGCAGCAGGTGCGACTGCTCCGGGTCGACCAGGGTCTGGCAGGTCAGCTCCAGCAACCCGACCTCGGGGTGGACGAACCGTTTGACCTCCTGCGGGCGCACCCCGACCTCGTGGACGTCCCACAGCCGGCGGAACTCCTCGCTCTCGGCCAGCAGCCGCTCGGCGTACCAGGCCGCCCGCGAACGCGGCCCGCGATGGGTCACCCGCTCCCGCAGCCCGGCGGCGTAGACCCGGGACAGGTGGTCGTGGTCCTGCGGCGCGTAGCGCGCACGGGTGGTCGGATCGGTGAACCAGCGGTAGCCGAGGCTGCGGTCGGGCCCGGTGCGCAGGGACGCGTCGCCGGTGAGGGCGGCGGCCAGCGGGGTCTGGCGCAGCGTCTCGCCGAGCTCGGTGACGATCTCGGCCGGGGTGTCGGTCAGCCGGTCCAGGATGCGTTGCAGCCCGGGGCCGATGTGCTCGCTGTCGGCGCCGCGGGCCGGTGGGTGCTGCCCGGCGAGCCGGAACAGGTGGTCGCGCTCGGCCAGCGAGAGGTGCAGGCCCTGGGCGATCGCGGCCAGCATCTGCTCCGAGGGCTGCGGCCCACGCTCCTGCTCGATCCGGGCGTAGTAGTCGGTCGACATGTGGCACAGCACCGCGACCTCCTCCCGGCGGAGGCCGGTGGTGCGTCGGCGCAGCCCGCGGGGCAGGCCGACGTCCTCCGGTTGCAGGGACTCCCGCCGTCGGCGCAGGAACGCGGCCAGGCCGCTCCGGTCCATCACGTGGCACCTCCTCTCCCCTGTTCCTACCGGACGGCGGGCCCGCGAACCACGGATCGTCGCTCCCCCTCTCCGCCGGACGCCCGAGGCCGCGCCCCACCCGGCCGGCAGGACGCGGACCCAGGACCCGCGGATCAGCAGTCCCTGGATGCCTCCCCGCCGGGACGGCAGCGTGGACGACGTCCCTGGGCGACCGTCACCGGACGGACGTCCCGAACGAAGGAGTCCCCATGTCCCGCACCCGGCTCGACCTCACCGTCCCCGACCTGTCCGGCCGCCGCGCCGTGGTCACCGGCGCCAGCGACGGCGTCGGTCTGGTCCTCGCCACCCGGCTGGCGGCTGCCGGCGCCGAGGTGGTGATGCCCGTGCGCAACCGGCGCAAGGGCGAGGCCGCCGCCGCCCGCATCCGCGAGCAGCAGCCCGACGCGCGGCTGGTGCTGCGCGAGCTCGACCTGTCCTCGCTCGCCTCGGTCGCCGCGCTGACCCGCGCGATGGTGGCCGAGGGCGAGCCCGTGCACGTGCTCATCAACAACGCGGGCGTGATGACCCCGCCGGATCGCCAGACCACCGTGGACGGCCACGAGCTGCAGCTGGGCACCAACCACCTCGGCCACGTCGCGCTGACCACCGGGCTGCTGCCGCTGCTGCGCGCCGGCGGGGCCCGGGTCACCACGCAGATCAGCGTGGCGGCCCGCTCGAACGGCATCCACTGGGAGGACCTGGACTGGGAGCGCACCTACTCCGGTTTCGGCGCCTACAGCTCCTCCAAGATCGCGGTCGGGATGTTCGGACTGGAGCTGGGCCGGCGCAGCGAGGCGGAGGGCTGGGGCATCACCAGCAACCTCTCCCACCCCGGCGTCGCCCCGACCGGGCTGCTGTCGGCCCGGCCCGAGGTCGGCCGTCCGCGCGACACCCCGCAGGTGCGGCTGATCCGGCTGCTGTCGCGGCTCGGCATCGCCGGCACCCCGCAGACCGCCGCCCAGCCGGCCCTCTACGCCGCCACCTCCCCGCAGGCTCGTGGCGGTGCCCTCTACGGGCCGAGCCGGTTCGGCGGCATCAGCGGCCCGCCGACCGAGCAGGCGCTCTACCCGACGCTGACCGACGCCGACGAGGCCCGCCGGGTCTGGGAGACCTCGGCGGACCTCGTCGCGCGGGCGGGGGTCAGGACGTCATGACCCGGGTGTGCAGCGCCTGCACGGCGTAGCGCGCGGCCCAGAACGCGCCGTGCTGCCAGGCCGAGATCTCCGACATCCAGTCCCCGGCGAAGTAGACCTGCCCCTCCCCCTGCTGCAGCTTCTTGAAGCCGGCGGAGGTGGTGTCGGGGTAGGCCCAGGCGCCCTCGATGTAGGGCACCTTGTGCCAGGCGATGGAGAAGGAGGTGTCGAGCTCGGTGCGGTACTTCTCGCCGTGGATCTTGACCCCCTGCTCGACGGCCCGCCGGGTTCGCGCGGACGGGCTGAGGTCGCCGTAGGTGCGGGCGTTGGTGCCGGTGTTGTAGTAGCCGACGATGAGGCCCTTGCGCTCGCCGTAGCCGTAGGACGGGTACCACACGTGGGCCAGGTCCATGTCGGTCTCGGTGATGCCGCCGTAGATGTGGTGGTCCTCCTCCCACCAGCGAGAGCGGTACTGCAGGCCGATCTTGCCCGCCGGCGAGCCGGTGGCGAACTCGCCGAGGGCGGCGTCGACGGTGCTGCCCCAGTTGGTCTCCCACTTCCGCATCAGCCCCGCCGGGGCGGTGACCACGGCGAAGTCGGCCTCGATCCGGCGCTCCTTGCCCTTGCTGGTGTAGGTGACCCGGACGCCGTCGGCGGTGTTCTGCACCCCGCTGACCGGGGAGCTGAGCTGGACGTTCTCCTTGCCGATGGCCCTGACGAAGTAGTCGTAGGTGGTGTCCATGCCGCCCTTGGGCTGGAACATCAGCATCGACTGCTCCCAGTTGATCTCGAAGGGGAAGTACGAGCCCACCTTCGAGGCCAGCACCTCCGAGATCGAGCCGGGGCCGGCCAGCGGGGTGCCGTGCTCGTTCCAGGCCGAGGGGTAGACCTCATAGCCGCGGTTGGCGCCACCGGTGTAGGTGCCCTGCGGGGTGAGGGAGCCCCAGCTGCGCAGGAAGGCGCGCAGGTTCTCCTTGTCGGCGGCGGTGAGCTTCTGGTCCAGCGCACCGGAGTCGGTGGCGTAGGTGAGCAGCTCCGACGTGTAGCCGAAGACGTCGGCCTTGGCCGTCCGGTAGCGGACCGGGTTGCCCGGGGTGGCGCCGCTGCGCTCGTTGTAGATGTAGGCGTCGGCGTTGGCGTTGGTGAACACCTCGAACGGGACGCCCAGCTCGCGCAGGTAGTCCATCGTCACCATCCACTGCGCGATCCGGCCGGCGCCGGCGTTCAGGTAGACGCCGTCGGCGAAGCGGGCGACCTGGCGCACACCGTCGGTGTCGGTCTCGGCGTCCCCGCCGCGGATGGTGAGGGTGCGACCGCCGACCCGGTGCCGGGCCTCGAGGACGGTGACGGCGTAGCCGGCCTTGCGCAGCTCGTAGGCGGTGGCCAGACCGGCCGGTCCGGCGCCGACCACGACGACCTTCTTCGCCTTGCGCCCGGTGGTGCTGAGGTCGCCCTTGCGCGGGGGCGTCCAGGACTCGTTGCGCGGCTGCGCGGCCGCGGTGGGGGCAAGGCCGAGGGCGCCCATCGCGGCGAACATCACCCCCGCGCTGGTGGTGGCGCCGACCGCCTGGAGCAGCTGGCGGCGGGAGACGGCGGGGATCAGCTCATCGGTGCTCATGGGGACCTTTCGGGGGGCACGCCTGGCGGTCGACGTCCCGGGCGTCCGTGCCGGGTCGCCGCCAGTGCTGGCCCGGACGCTAGGGAGGCCCTGTGTCGATCAGGGTCCGCGGTGTTCCGGCTGGGTCACCGTTCGGCGGTCCCGGTAACCGTCGTGTGACGCCGCCGGGACGCGCCTGCTCGAGCGCCGTGGACGGACCCGGGATCGTCACCTGGCGTCACGGCCGCGAAACGCGGCGTGGCTAGCGTCCCGGGCACCCGGACGCCTCTTGCGTCCGGCTCCCTCGCCCGGACGCCACGGCGGCGTCCGCGACCCGCCTGGAGGCACCCATGAAGACCCCCACCAAGATCGCCCTCGCCGTCGCGCTCACCGCGGCCGTGGCCGTCCCCGCCACCGCCGCCGCCGACGGCCGGCTGTTCAAGCCGCGCCCCACCGAGGCGCACTCCTTCGTCACCGGAGACACCCCCTCGATCGCCGACGGGGTCGCGATCGGGCGGATGACCGACTGGTACAAGTCGTCCGGGCTGGGGCCGCGGGCGATGAACACCACCGCCGGGGCGAGCGCCGAGGAGCGCTACATCCCGACCGACGTCTTCCCCGGCGGCGAGCTGCCCGCCGGCGTCACGCTCACCGAGGCCCAGGGCATCAACGTGCTGATGCGGATCGGGGAGAACCTCGAGCGGGCCGGACTGGACTACGACGACGTCATCTCGATGCGGGTGTTCCTGCAGAACCCCGACGGCGAGGAGGCGATGGACTTCGCCGGCTGGAACCGGGCCTACCGCCAGTTCTTCGCCAACACCAACCTCTCCACCGGCAAGACGATGGACGTGCAGCTGGGCACGAAGACGGTCAAGCCGATGGTGGTCAACGAGGCGCGGCCGTCGCGGTTCGCCCTCGAGATCGAGAACCTGCCGGTGGACGGGTGGCTGGTCGAGGTCGAGGTGGACGCGGTCTACCCGCGCTGACCGCAGACCGCACGAGCAGCTGCGACGGGCCGGCTCCGTGCAGGGCCGGCCCGTCGTCGCTCACTCCTCGGAGTAGTCGTGGGCCACCCACGAGGTGGGCCGGATGACGAAGGCCACCAGGCCCTCGCGCATCGGGTACGGCTCCCCGGTGTAGGCCTTGGAGATCTGGTCGACGACCTCCAGACCGCGCTCGCCCTCGAGGCGCTCGACCACCTCGCCGCGGACGCTCGCGTGGCTCAGCGGGTTGCCCGGCACGGTGACCGACAGCGCCACCCGCGGGTCGCGGGCGATGTTGCGGTCCTTGACCGAGCCCTCCTCGGTGAAGATCACCAGGTCGCGCTCGCCGTGGCGGTCGACCCACAGCGGCACCGTGCGCGGGCCGCCGTCCTTGCCGATGGTGGCCAGGTGCGCCACGGCGTCGGTGGTGAAGTACCCCGCTGCCTCGGACCAGTCCGTCATCGTCCTCTCCTCCTGCTCGTCGGTACCACCCGCCTGAGGCGACGGGTCCTGCAGCGACGAACCGCCGCGCCGGGCGGGTTCTTCCCCGGGCTGCGCGACCCGGACCACGGGGCGGGTTCACCGTGGCGCGTGGGCACCGGGGGCCACGAGGCGGGGAACACCGGTGGTGGAGACGAGGACGGCCGCGGCGGCGAAGGGGATGGCGCCCAGCGCGAGCCCGGCCGCGCCGGTGCCACCGACGAGGTGGACGGCCTCGTGCGTGAGGACGAGCTGTGATCCGGTCTGGAACGCGGTGTGGAAGCCGATGGGCATCCACACCGACCCGGTGGTCGCGCGGAGGTAGCCCAGACCGATCCCCATCGCGAGGAAGAGGGAGAGGTCGGCGGGGTGCCAGGTCTGGCGGAGGACCGCGGCGAACACCGTGAACAGCACGGCCTGGGCGATGATGACCCACCAGCCCCGGGTGACCGCGGCCACCGTGGTGGTGACGTGGCCGCGGAAGACCGCTTCCTCCGGGAGCGCCTCGGTGAGCAGCACCGCCAGGAGCAGCAACGGCACGGTCCGGGCGAGCTCGGCGGCGGGGACGGTGACGGTCAACGGCGTGCCGAGGAGCGCGAGGACGACGAACGTCGCGGCGGCGGGGACGACCCAGACGAGGGCGCCCCAGACGGCGAGCCGCCAGCCCGCCCGGATGCTCGTCAGCCCGGCATCGCCCAGGGGCTTCCCCTCCCTGCGGGTCGCCACCAGGACCGCGGCGAGGGCGACGGCACTGATCACGACACCGGCGACGATCCTGGTCGCCAGCGTTCTCGGGTCGGAGGGGCCCTGCGGGGCGGGCAGCAGCCCCGCCAGGATCGTGAGGGCAGCTCCGAGAGGCAGCACGGTGAGGGCGATCCGCCCCGCGACGGAGGCGAACCGGTGGGACGGCGGTCGGGACGAGGTGGTCATGTGCTGCTCCCCCGGTACCGGTGGGCGAGTGCGTGGTAGGCGCGTTTGGGCGTCCAGGTGCCGTCGGCGTGGGCGGAGACGACGCCGTAGCTGGCGAGGTCGAGGTCTCGTCCGGGCTGGTCGGAGGTGGTGAGGGCCGGCTCGCTGAAGCCCCAGACGAAGGTCCCGTCCACCTCGCAGCGGTCGAAGGTGTCGAGGAGCTCGGTGAGGTAGTCGGCCTGCTCCTGCTCGTCGCGGCGCAGGTGCCGGGGCACGGTCGGCTCGCCGCGCCCGCGGAGCACCCCGGCCGCCGTGGAGGCGCGGGCCGCGGCGCCCCGGTAGGTGCAGGAGCCGAACTCGAAGACGTACACGGGTCGGCCGTGCCGGTGCGCGTGCTGCACCAGGGCCCGGGTGTCGTCCTCGAACCGCCAGGCGTTGCGTGCGTCCCGGTAGCGGTCGGCGCCGACGACGTCGAAGACGGACCAGTCGGGGCGCTCCCAATCACCCGCGCCGTAGGAGACGGGCCCGGCGAAGCGCTCCCGGGCGTCGCCGACGAGGTCGCCGAGCAGGCGCCGGAGCCGCCGGTTCGCGATCGGCAGCAACGGCGACGTCACCGCCATCAGCATCGCCCTGGTCCAGAAGGTGGGCCCGGGGAGCAGGCCCGGCGTCGACAGCGTGAGCTCGCAGCCCACCACCAGCCCGGCCGCGGCGCCCGCCGCGCGGAGCCCCTCGGCGGTCGTGGCGGCAGCCCGCACCGCCTCGCGCAGCTCCTCGACAGGTCGGTCGAACGGGCGCGGCTGGAGCCAGACCTCCAACCCCTCCTCCGCCGCGATGCCGGCGGCCCCGCGGAGCCGTCCGGGATCGCTGGCCATGACCAGCACGGCGTCGCAGCCGAGCTCTCGCCGGATGGCCCGGAGGTCGCGGCGGGCACCCTGCTCGGTGAAGCGCGGGTTGCTGTCGAAGACCCTCTCGTAGAGCACACCGGCGTCGTAGCCGATGCCCCGTAGCGGCTCAGTCATCCTGGGCCCGCAGTGCCCTGAGCAGGTACGGCACCACCTGCGCCCGCAGCTCGCCCAGGTCGGCGCCGGGGTGGCGTTGGACCAGGGTGATCGCGTGGTCCAGCACGCTCTCCGTCAGGCCCGTCGCGACCTCGATCGGCATCGACCGGAAGGTGCCCTCGTCCATCCCGGCACGCAGGATGCTGCGCAGCAGGGCGGTGTCCGCGTCGTCGGCGACGAGGTAGAGGGGCGTCCCCTCGGCGGTGCGGTGCGACACCGCGATCTCCACCGCCGCGGCGACCGCCTGACGGTGGACGTCGACGTGCGCGAGGTAGGCATCGGCGTACGCCTGCAGCCGCGCGGCGGGTTCCGAGACCCCGTCGACCGCTGCCACCACCTGCTCGTCGAGCGCGGCGAAGACCGTCTCGACGAGCTCGAGCAGCAGCGCCTCCTTGGCGGAGAAGTAGTAGACCACCGCGCTCTTGGCGATCCGGGCGCGCTTGGCGATCTCGGCCAGCGAGGCGCGGTGGTAGCCGAGCTCGTTCACGGTGGCGACCGCCGCGTCGACCAGCTGCTGACGACGAGCCGTCTCGATGAAGGTCCGCGCGTTCGCGGAGCCGGGCGCCGATCCCTCGAGTCTAGAACGCATGGACTGATTTTAGAACGCTCGGTCTGATTGCGGTAGACCCTTCTCCACCGCCGGCGCCACCTCGGACCAGTCGCCCTCCTCTTCTCCTCCCGTCGTCTGCTGCCCGTCGGAACGGGCCCTCGCCTGGGCGAACCGTCCGTCCGGTTCTTCCCCGACGGTCGGGACGCCCGACCCTGGTGACCCGGGAACGGCCGCGGCGACGCTGCCGGCATGACCTCATCCGCGCTCCCCTCTCCCGCCGTCCCATCAGCCGCACCGTCCTCCCGGCCCGCCGTGCTCGCCGGCTCGGCCGGGATCGTCCTCTTCGTCGCCGGCCAGGCGCTGTTCCCGGTTCTTGCGCCCGACGTCGAGAGCGCCTTCGCCGCGATGCTCGCGCTCCGCGAGCAGCTCCTCCTCTCCCGGCTGCTGACCGCGGCCGGGGCCTTCCTGCTGGTCGCGACCGTGCCACCGCTGGCGGCGCTCGCCCGGGTCCGTGGCCGTCGGCTGCTGCTGGTCGGGCTGGGCCTGCTCGCCACCGGCACCTTCTTCAACGCGCTCAGCCACACCGTCCAGGGTTACGCCGCGTGGGCCACCACCGCGCCGGGGGTCGACGCGGCCGCCGCGATGCCGGCGCTGCTGCACCTCGACGCCGGGCTGGCCGGGCTGCCGGTGTCGTACTGGTCGGTGCCGGTGTTCGGACTCGGTGTCGTGCTCACCGGCGTCGCCCTGCTGGTGGCTCGCACGGTGCCGGTCTGGATGCCGGTGCTGCTGCTCCTCGGTGCCGTGCTCGCCTTCGCCACCGCCGGCCTGGGACCGGTGGTCGCGCTCACCCAGGCCCCGCTGGCCGTCGCCCTCGTCGCGCTGCTCCTCACCTCCGGACGCGGGAGCGGTCGGTCTGGCCTTGTGGTCGCTCCGTCCAGCGTCCACGCTCAGGGGTGATGGGCACCGCCGCAGACCGGAGAGGCCACGCCGTCGGGGCGTCGGTCCTCGCCGGCGCGTGCGCGGCGGCAGCCCTGGGTGCACTCGTCCTCGGTGCCGCCGTCTCCGCGTCCCGCGCCCTCGACTCCCACCTCGCCGAGGACGCCGCGAACGCGGTGGCCTGGTCGGTGGTCGGCGGCGTGCTGGCCCGCCGGGCGGCCGGAGCCAGCATCCTCCCGCTGGTGCTGCTCGTCGCCGCCGTCTCCGCCGCCGCCGCGGTGGGCACCGGGTGGGAGCTGACCGGCGCACCCGGGGCCCAGATCGGCACCTGGTGGAGCGGCTCGACGTGGCTGGTCGGGGCGGTGCTGCCACTGACGGTCGTGCTGCTGCGGGTCAGCCGCGACGGACCGGCCAGCCGGGTCGATCGGCTGGTCACCGCGCTCGCGCTTGCCGGGCTGACGCTCGCCTGCACCGGGGCCGCACTCGGCTGGGCGCCGCCCACGGCGCCGCTCCCGGCCGAACCCGTCACCGGTCCGGCCGCCCTGGCCCCCGTCCTCGTCCCGACCGGGATGGCCACTGTCGCCACCGCCGCGGTGGCCTCGGTGACGGTGCTCGCCGTGCGGCTGCGACGCGCCGA
>NZ_QPKK01000339.1 GCF_003344635.1 Desertihabitans aurantiacus | reverse complement strand
CCGGCCCCGGCCGGCGTCGGCCCGCCGGCCGTCGCGGCTGCAGGCCAGCCGTCCCCGCCGGCCGGGGTCGGCGATCGGGCTCGACCAGACCACCACCTCCGGACGCTGGTCGCTGCTGCCCCGACCCGGCGCCGAGGACGTCCGCCGCCGCTTCAGCGCCGACCTGCTGCTGATGCTCGACCGCTACGGGGTGGTGACCCGGGGCAGTGTGCTCACCGAGCGGGCCGAGGGCGGCTTCGGTCCGGTGTACCGCGGGCTGTCCCAGCTCGAGGAGGCCGGGCAGTGCCGGCGGGGCTACTTCGTGGAGGGCCTGGGGGCGGCGCAGTTCGCGCTGTCGGGGGCGGTGGACCGGCTGCGCTCCTTCAGCGACGACGCGACCGGCCCGGCCGGTGCTGCGGGCCGCGACCGACGCTCCGGCGGCGACGGCCAGCAGTCCGTGGGCACTGACGACGGGACGGTCGTGCTGGCCGCCTGCGACCCGGCCAACCCCTACGGCGCCGCCTTCGGCTGGCCGGACCGTCCCGGGCACCGGCCCGGACGCAAGCCGGGGGCGGTGGTGGTGCTGCGGGACGGCCGGCTGCTGCTCTACGTCGAGCGCGGCGGCCGGTCGCTGCTGACTTTCGGCACCGAGCCCGACGACGTGGCGGCGGCGACCTCAGCGCTGGCGACGGCGGTGCGGGCCGGCTGGCTGGGCCGGGTGACGGTGGAGCGGGTGGACTCGGTGCACGTCTTCGAGCGCCCCGAGCTGCGGCAGGCGTTGGAGGAGGCCGGGTTCACCATGACCCCGCAGGGGATGCGGCTGCGGGCCCGCTAGAGGAGGGTCGGGGCGAGTCCGCTCAGGCGGCGACGCTGGCGCGGATCGGACGGACCGGCAGCACCTTGACCTTCTCCTGCAGCGCCATCTTGTCGCTCACCGCCGACAGCACCTCCGACATCGGGGTGCCGAGGGCGTCGCAGATCGCGGCCAGCAGCTCGCTGGAGGCCTCCTTCTGCCCGCGCTCGACCTCCGACAGGTAGCCCAGGCTCACCCGGGCCTGCTGGGACACCTCGCGCAGGGTCTTGCCCTGAGCCGTCCGCTGCTCGCGGAGGGACTCACCCATCAGCTCTCGCAACAGAACCGGCTTCATCGCTTCCTCCCGCGCCATGCCCAGACAATACCCACTGCCGGGGACAGCGGGCCTACGCCCCTCCCAACACGCGGGACATCTCCGCTGTTCCCCGGGCCGCGCCGGCCCCGCTCAGTCCAGCTGCTCGAGGAGCAGGCCCAGCGCGTGCACCACGGTGGCGTCGCGCACCTCGTTGCGGTCGCCGTCGAGCTGCAGCAGCCGGGCCGCGACGCCGTCGGGTCCGGCCACCGCCACCCAGACGTGACCGGGCGGGTGGTCGTCGACCGGCGCGGGTCCGGCGACGCCGGTGGTCGCCACCCCGAAGTCGGCCCCCAGCCGCTCCTGCACGCCCGTGGCCATCGCCGTCGCCACGGGCTCGGACACCACCCCGTGCTCGGCGACCACGTCCTCCGGCACACCGAGCACGCCGGTCTTCACCTCGGTGGCGTAGCTGACCACGCCGCCGCGCAGCACGGCCGACGCGCCGGGGACCTCGGCCAGGCTCGCCGAGACCAGCCCGGCGGTCAGCGACTCGGCGGTCGCGACGGTGCCGCCGCGGGCGATCAGCCGGTTGATCACGGTCCGGGTGACCGCGTCGGGGCGCGACGGGTCGGCCACCGCCTCGTGGGCGTCCACGACCGCCGATCCGTCCCCGCTCACGCCGTCCTCCCCTGCCGCCGCAGCCGGACCGCGGCGAGCACGTAGTCCACACCGGTGACCACGGTGACCACCAGGGCCGCGACCATCGCCACCACCGAGACGACGTCCGGCCAGCCGCTCAGCGGCAGCAGGTACAGCACCAGTGCCACCGCCTGCAGCACCGTCTTCAGCTTGCCGCCCCGGCTGGCCGCCATCACGCCGTAGCGCAGCACCACGAACCGCATCACCGTGATCCCCCACTCCCGCAGCAGGATCACCACGGTCACCCACCACCACAGCTCGCCGATGATGCTCAGCCCGACGAAGGCCATCCCGGTCAGCGCCTTGTCGGCGATCGGGTCGGCCAGCTTGCCGAAGCTGGTGATGAGGTCGTGGCGGCGCGCCAGGTAGCCGTCCAGGCTGTCGGTGGCGATGGCCAGCACGAACACCACCGTGCTGGCGACCCGCCAGCCGGCCTCGTCCGGGTGGGCCAGCAGCATCCAGCCGAACACCGGCACCATGAGGACCCGCAGCAGGGTGAGCGCGTTCGGCACGTTCACGTTGGACACCGCCGGCGCGGGCGCGCTGCTCACCGGCCCACCTCGGCGGTGAGGTCGGCGCCCTCGCTGGCCACCACGGTGGCCCGCACCAGGTCACCCACCGCCAGACCGGCGACGTCGCCGACCAGCCGCGTGGTGCCGTCGACCTCCGGGCCCTGGTGGGCCGACCGGCCGACCCAGACCCGCTCGTCCTCGTCGTGCTCCTCCACCAGCACCTGCACCGGCTCGCCGAGCCGGTCCTCGGCCCGCTGGTCCATCAGCTCCGCGGCCAGGTCGGCCGCGGCCTCGCGCCGCTGCTCGACGACCTCCTCGTCGAGGTGGCCGTCCAGGTCGGCGGCGGCGGTGCCGTCCTCGTCGGAGTAGCCGAACACGCCGATCGCGTCCAGCCGGGCAGCCTCCAGGAAGCCGAGCAGCGTGGCGAAGTCGTCCTCGGTCTCGCCGGGGAAGCCGACGATGACGTTGGAGCGGATGCCGGCGGTCGGCGCCTGCCGGCGGACCGACTCGATGAGCCCGAGGAACGACTCGGGGTCGCCGAAGCGCCGCATCCGCCGCAGCACGGTCGGCGAGGCGTGCTGGAACGACAGGTCGAAGTAGGGCACGACGCCCTCGATCGAGCACATCGCCGTGACCAGGTCGGGACGGGTCTCGGCCGGCTGCAGGTAGGAGACCCGCACCCAGTCGATGCCGTCCACGGCCGCCAGCTCGGTGAGCAGCGACTCCATCGCCCGCAGGTCGCCGAGGTCCTTGCCGTAGGAGCTGGAGTTCTCGCTGACCAGGAACACCTCGCGCACCCCCTGCTCGGCCAGCCAGCGCGCCTCGGCGACGACGTCGGCCGGTTGCCGGGAGACGTAGGCGCCGCGGAAGGCCGGGATGGCGCAGAAGGTGCAGCGGCGGTCGCAGCCGGAGGCGATCTTCAGCGGGGCCATCGGGCCGCTGCCGAGGCGGCGGCGCAGAGCCCGCGGTCCGCTGGCCGGTGCCAGCCCGCTGGGCAGGTCGGGGGCCTGGCCGTGGCCGGGGACGGCGACGGTCGGGGCGGCCTGCGGGCGCTGGACCGGGGAGATCGGCAGCAGCTGGCGGCGGTCGCG
>NZ_QPKK01000338.1 GCF_003344635.1 Desertihabitans aurantiacus | reverse complement strand
CTCGGCCGCCTCCTCGCCGGCCGCGCCGACCCCCACCCCCTCGCCGACCCCCACCCCGACGCCGTCACCGACCCCGACGCTGCCGGAGGTGCGCTCGCCCGACGCGCTGCCGGCCTACATGGCCGAGGAGCTCGACCGCGACCTCACCATCACCCGTGAGCGGCTGCAGAGCGAGACCGACGACTACGAACGGTGGGAGGTCAGCTACCCCAGCGGCGACCTCACCATCACCGGCATCCTGCTGGTGCCCGAGGGCGAGGGCCCCTTCCCGGCGGTGGTGCTCAACCACGGCCACATCGACCGCGACCGCTACTGGAGCGGGCAGGGCGTCCCGCGCGAGCAGGAGCACCTGGCCGAGCAGGGCTTCGTCGTGCTGCACACCGACTACCGCGGGCACGCCGGCAGCGACGACACCGACGAGGTCGACCACACCCTGCGGGTCGGCTACGTGCGGGACGCCGTGAACGCCGCCATCGCGCTCGGCAACGAGGACGTCGTCGACCCCGACCGGGTGGGCATGGTCGGCCGTTCGATGGGCGGCGGGGTGACCCTCGGCGTGGCCGTCACCCACCCGGAGGTGATCGACGCCGCCGTGGTGTACGCCTCGGTCAGCTCGCTCTACCTCGACAACTTCCGCCGCTGGGAGCTGCCCGAGCGCTCCGGCACCGCCCAGGAGGTGTACGAGGAGTACGGCGACCCCGAGGAGAGCCCGGAGTTCTACGCCGACCTGTCCCCGCGGACCTTCTTCGACCGGATCGCCGCGGCCGACCTCCCGGTGCAGATCCACCACGGGGTGCAGGACGACACCTGCCCCGTCGAGTGGGCCCGGGCCACCGAGGCCTCGCTGGAGGGGGCCGGTGTGCGCACCGAGACCCACTACTACGAGGACGAGGGGCACACCTTCGAGGCGGGGTGGCAGACCTCGATCGAGCGCACGGTGTCCTTCCTGGAGCAGAGCTTCGAGGACTGAGCCGGGCGCAGGGTGCAGACTGGGCAGGTGCCTCGTTTCCTGTCCGCCCGACCCGACTCCCGTCTGATCCCGCTGCCGTGGTCGACCCCGCTGGCGGACTGGCCGACCGAGCACCTGGTGGCCCTGCCCCGAGGCATCTCCCGCCACGTCGTCCGCTTCATCAAGGTCGGCTCGGACGTCTACGCCGCCAAGGAGGTGCTGGAGCACCTGGCGCTGCACGAGTACCGGCTGCTGCACGACCTGACCCGGCTGGCCACCCCCTCGGTGGTCCCGGTCGGCGTGGTCACCGGCCGGGTGGGGCCGGACGGGCCACTCGACCCCGTGCTGCTCACGCAGCACCTGCAGTTCTCGCTGCCCTACCGCTCGCTGTTCGCCCCCGGCGTCCGGCCGGAGACGGTCAGCCGGCTGCTGGACGCGATGGTGGTGCTGCTGGCCCGGCTGCACCTGACCGGCTTCCTGTGGGGCGACGTGTCGCTGTCGAACTGCCTGTTCCGGCGCGACGCCGGCTCCTTCGCCGCCTACCTGGTGGACGCCGAGACCGGTGAGCTGCACGACACCCTCACCGACGGACAGCGCGCCCACGACCTGCAGATCGCCCGGACGAACCTGTTCGGCGAGTTCAGCGACCTCGAGGCCGGCGGCCTGCTGGACGAGGCGCTGGACCCCCAGCAGCTGGTCGACACCATCGAATCCCGCTACCGCGAGCTGTGGGACGAGCTGACCGGGGTCGAGGAGTTCGACCAGTCCGAGATGCACCGGATCGAGGGCCGGGTGCGCCGGCTCAACGCGCTCGGCTTCGACGTGGCCGAGCTCGACATCGTCACCGACCTGGACGGCTCCACCGTGCGGATCCAGCCCAAGGTGGTCGACGCCGGGCACCACTCCCGCCGGCTGCTTCGGCTGACCGGGCTGGACACCGAGGAGAACCAGGCCCGCCGGCTGCTCAACGACCTCGACACCTTCCGGGCCCGCACCGACCAGCAGGGCGCGGACGAGGCGATCGTGGCGCACCAGTGGCTGACCACGAACTTCGAACCCGTGATCGCCGCGGTGCCGACCGACCTGCGCGCCAAGCGGGATGCCGCCGAGATCTTCCACGAGGTGCTGGAGTACCGGTGGTACTCCTCGGAGCGGGCCGGCTACGACATCGGCCTGATGGAGGCCGCCCAGGGCTACGTGGACAACGTGCTGCGCACGCTGGAGGACGAGGCGATGGCCGCCGCGCCGCTGCCCGAACGGCGGCTGGCCAACCCCTACGACCCCTCCCAGGGCTTCGCCGAGGACACCGACCAGGCCCCCTACGACCCGTGGGAGGCCGAGGCCGAGGAGGTCGACGTCCGGGCCGGCTCGTTCCTCGACATCGACGCGCTGCGGCGGTCCCGCGGCTGAGGCCGTCCCGGCGGTTGGAGGCCGTCGGGCAGACTGGGCGTCCCCGACCCTGAGGAGGTCGCCATGGACGTCGCCACCCTGGTCGTCGTCGTTCTCGTCGTCGCCGTCGTGCTGGTGCTGCTGGTGCTGCTGCGGCTCACCGCCGTCTTCACGGTGCGGACGCAGGAGAACGTCATCGTCGAGCGCTTCGGCAAGTTCGTCCGGGTCGCCGGACCCGGGTTGAACTTCAAGCTGCCCTTCGTCGACCGCACCACCGCCCCGATCTCGCTGCGGGTGCAGCAGCTCGAGGTCAACATCGAGTCCAAGACGCGCGACAACGTCTTCGTCACGGTGCCGGTCGCGGTGCAGTACGTGATCCCCGAGGGCAACGTGCGCGACGCCTTCTACCGGCTCTCCGACCCGACCGCGCAGATCCGCTCCTACGTCTTCGACGTGGTCCGCTCCGCGCTGTCCGGGCTCAACCTCGACGACGCCTTCGAGTCCAAGGACGACATCGCCACCTCGGTGGAGCGGACGCTGTCCAACCAGATGCGCGAGTACGGCTTCGAGATCGTCAACACCCTGGTCACCGACATCTCCCCCGACCAGCGCGTCCGCGACTCGATGAACTCCATCAACGCCGCCCAGCGCGACCGGGTGGCCGCGCAGTCGCTGGCCGAGGCCGACAAGATCAAGCGGGTCACCCAGGCCGAGGCCGAGGCCGAGGCGAAGCGGCTGCAGGGCGTCGGCGTGGCCGCCCAGCGCAAGGCGATCGCCGAGGGCATCGCCGACCAGTACGAGCTGCTGCGCCAGGCCGGCATCGAGGACACCGCCGAGCAGCTGCTGCTGATGACGCAGTACTTCGACACCCTGCAGGACGTGGCCCGCAACGGCCGGTCCAACGTGCTCTACCTGCCGTCCAACCCGGGTGCGGTGGGCAGCATGTTCGACGAGATCCGCAACAGCCTGCTGATCTCCAAGGGCGCCGAACCCGCCCTCACCGGCAGCGGTGCCCCGGCCGGTGACGAGCCGCCGGCGCGGCGGACCCCCGAACCGCCACGCG
>NZ_QPKK01000337.1 GCF_003344635.1 Desertihabitans aurantiacus | reverse complement strand
ACCGTGCCGGGACGCCCCTGCCGCGGCTCGGCGGCCGACACCAGGAGGTGCGGCGTCCCCGCCGGCACCCGGAGGGCGACGTAGCGGGTCAGCCGCGGCGGCCCGGCGCCGAGGTCGTGCCGGACCACCCCCACCTCCCGGTCCGGCGACGTCTCGCTGCGCAGCCGGTGGGTGATCGTGGCCCCCGGGTGGTCCAGCACGCGGCCGCCGACGTCGGACCGGCGCGGCTCGTCGGCCAGCTGCAGGTCGTTGGCGCGGGCCAGGGCCTCCAGCCGGGCCCACCGCTCGACCGTCCCGGTGCCGAGTTGGCGGGTGATCGCACGCGCGCCGAACAGCATCACCACCAGCACCACGGCCGCCACCCCGAGGGCCGGCAGCAGGCCGCTCTCCTCACGCAGCGACAGCACCACCACGCCCGCCATCACGACGTCGCCGACGACCAGCAGGACGCCGAGCCGACGCGCCCTGCTCCGGGCCCGGTGCGCGGTCGGATGACGCCGGGGGTCGCGCAGCACCCGGGCGCGCAGGTCCGGCGGGGAGGGACGGGAGAGCGGGCTGAGGTCGAGCGCGGGCACCGGGGGAGGTTAGCGGGCCGGCAGGTGCACCCCGGCCAGCATGCAGCGCACCGAGCCGCCGGCCAGCTCGAGCGTGGGGACGTCCAGGGCCAGCACCGGCAGGTGCCGCTCGACCGCCCGGCGCTGCCGGGTGGTGAGGCTGCGCCAGCCCCGTGACGACATCGCCAGCAGCCGGCCCGTGGTGCCCGTGAGCTCGAGGGCGTTGCCCGCGAACCCGGCCACCTGGGCGGTGCTGAGGGCGACGACCTCCCCGCGCTGCGCCAGGGCCTCGGCCAGCCGGCGGCGCTGCCCGGGGTCGGGCACCAGGTCGAGCCCGACCAGGGAGAGCCCGGTGGCCAGGCAGAGCATGACGTTGGTGTGGTAGACCGCCCGACCCGTCCGGTCGGCGGTGTCGAAGGCGTGCGCCCGGTAGCCGAGGCGTGCGCAGAAGGTCGCCAGCGCGGTGTCGTCGGCGCGGAGCGAGCGGGAGACGTAGGCCGTCCGGCGGTCGGGGTCGAGGACCATCGCGCCGGTGCCCTCCAGCGGCGGGCCGTCGGTGAGGTCGACGACCTCGGTGACGCGGTAGGCCGCCCGCAGCGCGTCGACCACGTCGGCGCGGGGCTCGCGACGGCGGTTGGGCGCGTGCATCGAGTGCAGCACCACCCGTCCGTCGGCGTGGGTGGTGAACCAGTTGTTGCAGAAGACGCTGTCGGGACGATCGGGAGCCGGGTCGTCGAAGAGGTGCACCCGGACGCCGGCCGCGGTGAGCTGGTCGGCCGCCGTGGTGACCTCGGCGTACGCGTGGGCGGCGAGCTCGGTGAGGTCAGGTGATCGCCCTTCGACAGGCTCGGGGCGTTGGGTCGGGCGCGGTGCGGACCCCACCACAGCGCGCTGAGCCTGTCGTAGTGCGGCCGGCGGCACCTGGAAGGAGTTGTCGGCGGCGGTCTGCGGGTTGGGACGGAAGTGGTGCGGGCGGATCATCACCACGGCCGCGGGGGCCTGGGCGGGAGCGGGGTCGCCGGACGGGCCGAGCGTCGGCTCGGCGAGGAGGGTCACGGGTCAGCCCGCCAGCACGCGGGGCGACGCGACGGCGGCGTCGGGCACCGGGGCGACGAGCGCGAAGAGGTCCTTCGGGTCGGCGGGGGCGGCGACCAGGTCGAGCTCGGTGACGAGGTCGGTGCCACGCACCTGGTCGCGGGCGAAGCGCAGCACGGAGAAGTCCTCGACGGCGAAGCCGACCGAGTCGAACAGGGTGATCTGGTCGGCCGAGGTGCGCCCCGGCGCGGTGCCGGCCACCACCGCGGCCAGCTCGGTGACGGGGTGGTCCGGTCGGGCCTGGATCTCACCCTCGACCCGGGTCTGCGGCGGGTACTCCACGAAGACGGCGGCGCGGTCGAGGATCGCCGGGTCGAGCTCGGTCTTGCCCGGGCAGTCCCCGCCGATGGCGTTGAGGTGGACGCCGGCGCGGACGTCGGCGTCACGGAGCACGGTGGCCAGCGCCTTGTCGGCGGTGCAGGTGGTGACGACGTCGGCGCCGCGGGCGGCGGTGGCAGCGTCGGGGCACACCTCGACCTCGAAGCCGAGCGGGACGAGGTTGCCGACGACCTTGGCCACCGCGAGCGGGTCGACGTCGAACACCCGCAGCCGCTCGACGCCGAGCACCGCACGCATCCCCAGCGCCTGGAACTCCGCCTGGCTGCCGGCGCCGACCAGGGCCAGCACCTCGGCGTCCGGACGGGCCAGCAGCCGCGCGGCCAGCGCGGAGGTGGCGGCGGTCCGCAGGGCGGTGAGCAGCGTCATCTCCGAGAGGAAGGTGGGGTAGCCGTTGTGCACGTCGGCCAGCGCGCCGTAGGCGGTGACGGTCTGGTAGCCGCGGGCCGGGTTCGAGGGGTGGCCGTTGACGTACTTGTAGGCGTACTCCGTGCCGTCGGAGGTGGGCATCAGCTCGATCACCCCGAACGGGGTGTGGCTGGCCACCCGCGGCGTCTTGTCGAAGTGCTCCCAGCGCGAGAAGTCGTGCTCGAGGTAGTCGACCAGCCCGCGTAGCAGGTGCTCCACACCCCGGGTCCGGATCCACCGCGCCGTCTGCGCCACGTCCAAGAACATCACCATGCGAGCGAGCCTAGGAACCGGCGATGTGGTCACTCAATGAGCTTCCTGCCGGACTTCCGTCGTCACAACGGTCGATCTGCGCAGCGCAGACGTACGATCTGCCACATGGCGACCCTGGACGACCTCGACCGCCGGCTGCTCTCGCTGCTGCGGGCCGAGGGACGCGCCCCGGTGGCCGCGCTGGCCCGTGAGCTCGGGGTGACCCGCTCCACCGTGACCGCCCGGCTGGACCGGCTGGTCGCCGACGGCACCGTGATCGGGTTCACCGCCCGGGTGCGCGACGAGACCGACCCGCTGAGCGTCCGGGCGATCTCGCTGATCGAGGTGATCGGCCGCGACACCGACACGGTGATCAAGGTCATCCGCGGCTGGCCCGAGATCACCTCGCTGCACACCACCAACGGCGGCTGGGACCTGGTCGCCGAGCTGCAGGTGGCCGACCTCGGCGAGTTCGACCGGGTGCTCGGCCGGATCCGGCGGGTGCCGGGGGTGCGCAACACCGAGACGAGCCTGCTGCTCAGCTCGGTGCTGCGCTGAGAACCGGTCTCAGCGTGACCGCACCGCTCCGAGCGCGCCGACCCGTCCCGCCGCCGTCGCGGCCAGCCCCCGCAGACCCTCGACAGCGGCCTCGACCAGCTCGGGGGTGAACCGCCCGCTCGGGCCGCCCACCGCGACCGCCGCGAGCACCGACCCGTCCGGGCCCGGCACCGGGACGGCCACCCCGGTCACCCCGGGCTCGCGCTC
>NZ_QPKK01000336.1 GCF_003344635.1 Desertihabitans aurantiacus | reverse complement strand
CGATCAGCCCACACCCGCGGCGGGGATGGGCCGGCGGGGGGGGGGGAAGGGGTCGGCGATGAGCCCGTCCCGTCGCTACACGTCCTCGCCGTCGAGCAGGCCGTTGCGCTGGGCCCAGAGGGCGGCCGAGGTCCGGTCGTAGACCCCGAGGGTGGCGAAGATCCGGGTGAGGTGGGCCTTGACGGTCTTCTCGCTGAGCTGGAGCCGGCGGGCGATGCTCTTGTTCGGCAACCCGACGGCGACCAGCGCCAGCACCTCCCGCTCCCGGGGGCTGAGCTCCTCCCCGCGACGAGGTCGGTCCCGCCCGCGCTGGGGCAGCAGGGCCAGCGCCGCGCGGGGCGAGATCGGGGCATGCCCTGCGACGGCCTCCCGGACTGCGTGGACGAGGTCGTCCGGCTCGGAGTCCTTGAGCAGGTAGCCCACCGCCCCGGCCTCCAACGCGGCCAGGACCCGCGCCTGCTCGGCGAAGGAGGTGAGCACGACGACGCGGGCGTCGGGGCAGCGGGTCACCACCTCGCCGGTGGCCTCCACACCGTCCATGCCGGGCATGGACAGGTCCATCAGCACGATGTCGGCCTGCCCGTCGGCCGCCGCGTCCGCGGCGAGGGCCCCGTCGGCCACCGCGCCGACGACCTCGATGTCGGGGACGCTGGCGAGCACGCCCGCCAGGCCCTGGCGGATCAGCGGGTGGTCGTCGACGATCAGGATCCGGATCACCGCAGCACCCCGGCCGTCGAGCGCTCGTCGCCGGCGTCGGGTGCGGCCTGCTCGGGGAGGAGGAGGGTGACGGTGGTGCCGTCGCCGACGGCTGACTCCACCGTCAGCCTGCCGCCGCGCTGGTGCACCAGGGCAGCCAGCAGGGTGAGACCGACGCTGCCGCGCCGTCGCGCCGACTCCGCAGACGGGTCGAAGCCCCGCCCGTCGTCGGTGAGCTGCAGCTGCAGCCAGCCGTCCTGCTCGGCCACGAGCAGCCGGACCCGCGAGGCGCCCGAGTGCCGGATGACGTTGCGGATCGCCTCCTGGGCGGCGCGGTAGACGAGCGACTCGCCGGTCTCGCTCAGCGTGTCACCCACCTCCACGTCCAGCTCGACGTCGATCCCGCGCGCCTCGAGCGTGGCGGTGAGGTCGGTCAGGGTGGCCCGCAGTCCCTCGCTGTGCAGGGCGGGCGGTGTCACGGTGACGATCAGGCTGCGCAGCTCGCGCACCCACCGGCGCAGGTTGCGGGCGGTCTCGGTGATGGTGTCGGCCAGCTCCGGCTGGCCTGCTGACCGGGTGCGGTTCGCCGCGTCGGTCAGGGTGTAGCTGGCGCCGGTGAGCCCCTGCACCACGCCGTCGTGGAGGTCGGAGGCGATCAGCGTGCGCTCCCGGTCCGCTGCCGCGAGCGCCGTGACGAGCAGCTGCTCGCGCTCCTCCTGGACGCCGTACAGGCTGCGGGTCAGGCGGTAGGCGAACCCGATCTTGGCCAGGTAGAGCAGGGTCAGGGCGAGCACGAAGCTGGGCAGCAGGGTCAGCCAGACCGTCCGGCCGGTGAACCAGACCGCCTCGTACGGCTGGCGGGTCTGCAGCAGGAGCGCCTGGTCCGAGGGCGAGCGGACCCCGACGCCGACCACCAGGGACTGACCCTCGCGGTCGCCGAGCAGACGGGTGGGGTCGGAACCCTCGTCACCGTCGGCGGTGGCGACCGCGGTGCCGTCGTGCAGGGCGTCGAGCTCGCCCGCGGTGAGCGGCTGCCGCTGGCCGAGGGAGGAGCTGTCGGTCGCGTAGACCACGATCCCCTGCTCGTCGACGATCCGCACCTGGTCGATCGGCGCCACGAGCACCCGCTCGCGGATGACCTGGTCCAGGGTCTCGTCGACGTCGGCCGGGTCCAGCGGGGTACGGGGGAGGGTGGGCTGCACGACCCGCGAGGCGAGCAACGTCGTGGTCACCTCGGCGTCCCGCACCGCCTCCTGGAGGGCGGCGTGGCGCTGGGCCAGCGCCAACCCCACCCCGCACAGGACGAAGGCGCCGAGAGCCACCAGCATGTACAGCACCACCACACGCGCGATGGAGCCCGGCCGCGACGACTCTCGTCGACCACCGAGGGCGCGGCGGGGACGTCGACGGGGCGGTCGAGGGAGCCCGGGCCGCTGCGTCGTCGTCGACGAGGTGGCGGCCGGGTCCCGGTCGCTCCCGTCCGCACCGGTCGTCATCGGCGAAGAGGTCGGTGTCGAGCAGGCGGTTCTGAGTTGAACACGATGGCCTCCGTCCAGTGGGGAGTCTACGAGGTCCGGCACCTGGGGACGGTGCGGTGCCGAGGGGCACGGAACATCGGCCGACGTGGGCGGCCGGTGGTCCTAGGACCACCACGACGTCGGCGTGCGAGCGAGGGAGGGTCGCGGACCGCGCATGCTGCCGGGGCGGCGGACGTCGCGGACGACGACCCGCTCGCCCCAGGTCCTAGGACCGTCGGGTCCAGATGGGTGGATCCAGCGTGGTGGCCCGGAAACACCTCCTCGGCCGGTCCCGATGGTCCAGTCGACCTGGGGGCCCCGCCCCTGTCACCTTCGATACAGGTCCCCGCTGCTGACAGCAGTCGGGAACCTCATGGCGAAGAAGTCGGGTACCGGCTCCGCCACCACCGCGACAGCAGTCGCGGTCTAGCAGAGGAGACCCCATGAGCACGCCCAACGCACCCCGCGGTCAGATGGATCTCGGCGTCGACCAGCCCCGCCGGCTGACGACCGAGACCAAGGCCGCCTTCAAGACCACCGAGTTCATCTTCTACGTCCTCGTCTCCGCGGCCGTGCTCATCGCCGCTGCGGTCACCGACAACGGCGACGACGGCCAGGGCTTCGGCGTGGAGCAGGCGTGGCTGTACGTCTCGCTGCTCACCATCGGCTACATGGTCAGCCGCGGTCTGGCCAAGTCGGGCAGCCGCGAGCGCTACGACTCCTGACCTCACGCAGCGCCTCCCCGCAGACACCTGCGGGGAGGCGCTTCGTCGTCGGTGGCGGCTCCGGCTGCCGGACGTCCAGTCGGCCGGTCAGCGGGTGACGCGCTCCCAGCCGTCGTCGGCCACCAGCCGCCAGGGGGCGTCGGTGGTCTGGCGCCAGCGCACCTGCACCCGTCCGCTGGGCAGCGCGGCCTCCGCGTGCTGCCACTGCCGCAGTCCGCTGGCCGCGTACGGGCCCGTCACCGGTGTCCCGTCCAGGCTCCACGGCAGCGGTGCCCAGGTCTCGCCGGAGTCGGTCGAGACCTCCAGGTGCAGCGGGTCGGTGGACTCGACGTCGACCAGCGTCTCGAACTCCATCGGGCGCGAGTGTGGCCAAGACGTCGCAATGGGCAGCGGCTGAGCGACGATCAGCCCACACTCGCGGCGGGCTGCGGGGCTGCGGGGCTGCGGGGCGGCGGGGGCGCGGGCTCAGCGGGGGAGGAGG
>NZ_QPKK01000335.1 GCF_003344635.1 Desertihabitans aurantiacus | reverse complement strand
TCCCCCGAACGGTCCCGAGGAGACGACGATGACGTCAGCCGATCCCACCCACCCCTCCCCCGGCACGCTCCGGCTGCCCCTGCTGAGCCGACGGCGCCTGCTGGGCGGCTCGGCCGCCGCGGCGCTGGCGGGCCTGGCGCTGCCCGCGGTCCCGCAGCCTGCCTGGGCCGCCGACGAGTTCGACACGCTGCTGTTCCGGCGTGCGGAGCTGCTGACCGGCGGCGCGCTGGACGCCTCGGTGCCGGAGATCCGGGCCGGCCTGGACCGGCTGGATGCCACCACCGCCGAGCTGCTGGGCAGCATGGTCGAGGCCGACGACCGGCTCTGGCCCGACCTGCCGGTCACCGGCCCGCAGGAGGCGAACGTCGGGGTCAGCTACCAGCGGCTGCTCGAGCTGGCGCTGGGCTGGGCGACCGTCGGCTCGGCCACCTACCACGACGCGGGCCTGGGCTCGACGCTGGTGACGTCGCTGCGCTTCCTGCACGACCGCGGATACCACGCAGGGCTGGCGCCGACGGGCAACTGGTGGTTCTGGGAGATCGGCAACCCGGCCCGGCTGGCCGACACCTGCTGCCTGCTCGGCGACACCGTGCCGGCCGAGGACCTCACCGACTACCTCGCCGCGATCCGCCGCTTCACCCCCAACCCGAACTTCCGCGGTCGCGGCACCTCCCCCGAGACGGGGGCCAACCGCACCGACAAGGCGCTGGCCTGCGCCGTCCGCGGGCTGCTCGCCCGGGACGCGGCCGAGGTCGCGATGGCCCGGGACGCCCTCAGCGACGTGGTCGGCGGCGGCCGCAACAGCGTGTTCCGCTACGTCACCTCCGGCGACGGCTTCTACGCCGACGGCTCCTTCGTCCAGCACCGCTACCTCCCCTACGTCGGCACGTACGGCAACGTCGCGCTGTCCGGGGTCGCCGACCTGCTGGCGCTGCTCGGCGGGTCGAGCTGGCAGGTCACCGACCCCGACCGGGTCGTCGTGCTGGACGCCCCGGAGAAGTCCTTCGCACCGTTCATCTGGAACGGGCTGATGATGGACACCGTGCGTGGCCGGGCGGTCTCGCGCGAGCACGAACGCGACCACCACGACGCCTTCAGCACCATCTCCTCGCTGCTGCTGATGGCCCCGGGTGTGGACGCCGAGCACGGCTCGACCTACCGCCGGCTGGCCAAGGGCTGGATCGAGCGGGCCCCGCACCCCTACCTGGAGGAGGTGGGGCTGCCCGAGCTGGGCCGGGCGCTGCAGGTGCTCGCCGACGGCTCGGTTCCCGCGGCCCCCGAGCCGGTCGGCCACCAGCACTTCGCCGACCAGGACCGCTCGGTGCACCGCCGTCCCGGCTGGGCCTTCACGGTGTCGGTCTCCAGCAACCGGATCGGTCGCTACGAGTGGGGCAACAACGAGAACAACCGGGGCTGGTACCAGGGCGACGGGATGAGCTACCTGTACCGGGAGAGCGACCTCACCCAGTTCTCCGCCGACTTCTGGCCCACCGTCGACCCCTCCCGGCTGCCGGGCACCACCGTCGGGCTGGAGCCGCGGGCCAGCGGCGAGGGTGCCGGCACCGGCATCCCGCGCGCCACCCGGCCGTGGGCCGGCGGAAGCGTGGCCGCCAGTCGCTGGGGCGCGATCGGCATGGACCACCTCGGCTACGACGGCGACCTCAGCGCCCGGAAGTCCTGGTTCTGCCTGGACGCGGCGGTGGTCGCCCTCGGCGCCGGCATCCGCAGCACCGACGGCGCAGCGGTCGAGACCACGGTCGAGAACCGCTCCGCCGCCCCCGGACGGGCCCCGGCGCTGCTGGTCGACGGCGACCGGCTGGTCGAGGAGGTGGGCACGTCGGCCCGGGTCGGCGCGGCCGGCTGGGCGCACCTGGACGGCGTCGGCGGCTACCTGTTCGGTGCGGGCACCCAGCTGGCCCTCGCGCACGAGGAGCGCACCGGCACCTGGCGCACCATCAACTCCGGCGGCGACACCGGGGGCAGCGACACCCCCGTGACCCGGGAGTACCTGCGGCTGACCCTGGAGCACGGCGTCGATCCCGACGGAGACGCCTACGAGTACGTGCTGCTGCCCGGTGCCGACGTCGCCACCACCAGTCGGCTGGCCGCCGCCCCGGCGTACCGCGTGCTGGCCAACACGCCGTCGGTGCAGGCGATCAGCACCGAGGAGGGTGGACGCCGGCTGCTGCTGGCCAACGTGTTCGAGACCGCCGACCTGCCCGAGCTGGCGGCCTCCGGACCCTGCTCGGTCGTGGTGACCCGCCGCGGGCCCGAGCTCACGGTGGCCGTCTCGGACCCCAGCCGCCGCGCCCAGCCGCTGCGGCTCGAGCTCACGGTCCCCGGCCGCTACCGGCTGGTCGAGGCCGACACCGAGCTCACCGTCAGCGCCCGAACCCGCACCGTCGTGGTCGACGCCGACCTCGGCAGCACCCGCGGCGCCACCCGCACCGCCACCCTGCGCACCTGACCCTCCGACCTGTCCCGGGCCGCGCCGTCATTCGGAGGAGGGGTGGCGGGTGTCGGGCGGAGGTCGTAGCGTGAGCGCGGGGTCGACGTCCCTGCCGCTCGCAGCCCTCCGGGGTCCGGTGAACACGTCGTCCAGCACAGCGAGGACCACGTGCCCTTCCCGAGCACGGCGACTGGCAACGCGAGCACCAGGACGGCCCGCTCGAGGAGACGGAGCACCCGTGATCCCCTTCACCGCCGACGAGGCCAAGGCGCTGGCGCGAGCCCTGCGGGCCGCACTGCCGCCCGGCCACGACCTGACCCACGGCCAGAGCCTGGACCTGCTGTCCCGTGCCCTCGGCCACCAGGACTGGAACCACCTGGCGGCCCGCTACCAGCAGCCCGGCAGCGGCCCGGCGATGCCGGTGCTGCGGGTCTACGACGTCGCCCTGGCCCGCGCGTTCTACCTCGAGACCCTGGGCTTCTCGCTCGACTTCGAGCACCGCTTCGAGCCCGGGATGCCGGCCTTCCTCGGCATCAGCCGGGACGAGACGAGGCTCGCCCTCAGCGAGCACCACGGCGACGGCACCCCCGGCACGGTGGTGTGGATCCCGGTCCGCGCCCTGGACGCCTACCGCTCGCGGGTGCTGGCCGCCGCCGCCGGCCGGCTCCGTCCCGGCATCGACCGCTCCGCCCCCGGCGGCCCCACCATGACCGTCACCGACCCCTTCGGCAACGAGCTCCGCTTCTGCGAACCCAGCTGAGCCGGTCGCCGGGACACCCGTGGCCATCCCCGTGTGAGCGGCTCCCGCCCTTCGACAGGCTCAGGGCGCTGTGGGTGGGTGAGCGGCCGGGTGCGGGCGCTCGCCCTTCGACAGGCTCAGGGCGCTGTGGCTGGGTGAGCGCTCGGGTGCGGGCGCTCGCCCTTCGACAGGCTCAGGGCGCTGTGGGTGGGTGAGCGGCCGGGTGCGGGCGCT
>NZ_QPKK01000334.1 GCF_003344635.1 Desertihabitans aurantiacus | reverse complement strand
AGGCCTACGCGGTCCGGGTCGAGCTCGGCGCGGCCAGCCTCACCTTCAGCGGCGACACCGCCCCCTGTGCGGCGCTGGTCGACCTGGCCCGCGGCACCGACCTGCTGCTGGCCGAGGCCGGGCACCCGACCGGGGTGGCCGCCACCCCCGGCGTGCACCTCACCCCGGTCGAGGCCGCCGAGGCGGCCCGGGACGCCGGCGCCGGGGCGCTGGTGCTCACCCACGTCTCGCCCTGGTTCGACGCCGCGGCCTTCCGGGACGAGGCGGAGGCGACACTGCGCGCGGCCGGCGGGGACCAGCCCGTGCTGCGCGCCGAGCCCGGGCTCACCGTGCGCGTGACGGCCGGATCGGTCGGCGTCCTCGGCTAGGGTCACGGCCATGACCTCACCTGCCGCCGACCCCTCGCCGACCCGCGCCGACGGACGCGCCGCCGACGAGCTGCGCGAGGTGCGGATCACCCGCGGCTGGCTCGACCACGCCGAGGGCTCGGTGCTGGTCGAGTTCGGCGCCACCCGGGTGCTGGTGGCGGCCAGCGTCACCGAGGGCGTCCCGCGCTGGCGCCGTGGCACCGGCCTCGGCTGGGTGACCGCCGAGTACGCGATGCTGCCGCGGGCCACCCACACCCGTTCGGACCGCGAGTCGGTCAAGGGCCGGATCGGCGGGCGCACCCACGAGATCAGCCGGCTGATCGGGCGCAGCCTGCGCGCCGTCATCGACTACAAGGCGCTGGGGGAGAACACCATCCAGCTCGACTGCGACGTGCTGCAGGCCGACGGCGGCACCCGCACCGCCGCCATCACCGGCGCCTGGGTCGCGCTGCACGACGCCTGCACCCACCTCTCCGGGCTCGGCGCGCTGGCCGGTGAGCCGCTGACCGGCTCGGTCCAGGCGGTCTCGGTCGGCATCGTCGACGGGCGCCCGGCGCTCGACCTCAACTACGCCGAGGACAGCACCGCCGAGGTCGACCTCAACGTCGTCACCGACGGCGAGGGCCGCTTCATCGAGGTGCAGGGCACCGCCGAGGGACGCCCCTTCGACCGGGCCATGATGGACGCCCTGCTCGACCTCGCGGTGGTCGGCTGCGGCCGGCTGGCCGAGCGGCAGCACGCCGCCCTGGAGGCCTGAGCGGTGTCCCCGGCGACGACCGCGCGGGTGGTGCTGGCCACCGGCAACCCGGGCAAGCTGGCCGAGCTGCGCCGGCTCGTCGGCGACCGGCTGGAGGTGCTCGGCCTGGCCGACCTGCCGGCCTACCCCGAGCCGGCCGAGACCGAGAGCACGTTCGAGGGCAACGCGCTGATCAAGGCCCGCGCCGGGGTGGCCGCGACCGGGCTGGCCTGCCTGGCCGACGACTCCGGGCTGGAGGTCGACGTGCTCAACCGGATGCCGGGGGTGCGCTCGGCCCGCTGGGCCGGACCGGGGGCCAGCGACAGCGACAACCTGCAGCTGCTGCTGCGCCAGGTCGAGGACGTGGAGGAGGCCCGGCGCACCGCCCGCTTCGTCTGCGCGGTCGCCATCGCCCTGCCCGACGGTTGCACGGAGGTGGTGCGCCGGGAGTGGGAGGGCTGGCTGACCACCGCGCCGGCCGGGGAGAACGGCTTCGGCTACGACCCGGTGTTCGTGCCCGAGGGCCACACGCTGACCTCGGCCCAGCTGAGCCCGGAGGAGAAGGACGCCCTCAGCCACCGCGGCCAGGCGGTGCGGGCGGCCGTCCCGGTGCTGCTCGGGCTGCTAGGGGTGGAGGCGACCGGACCGGAGGAGGCAACGCGATGAGGGCTTATCTCGACCTGCTGCGGCGGGTGCTCGACGAGGGGGTGGTGAAGACCGACCGCACCGGCACCGGCACCCGCAGCGTGTTCGGCCACCAGATGCGCTTCGACCTCTCCGCCGGGTTCCCGCTGGTCACCACCAAGAAGGTGCACACCCGCTCGGTGTTCGGTGAGCTGCTGTGGTTCCTGCGCGGGGACACCAACGTCGGCTGGCTGCACGAGAACAAGATCTCGATCTGGGACGAGTGGGCCGACGCCGACGGCGAGCTCGGGCCGGTGTACGGCTACCAGTGGCGCAGCTGGCCCACCCCCGACGGCGGCACCGTCGACCAGCTGGCCCGGGTGGTGGAGCAGATCCGCACCAACCCCGACTCGCGCCGGCACCTGGTCAGCGCCTGGAACGTCGCCCAGCTCGACGAGATGGCACTGCCGCCGTGCCACACGATGTTCCAGTTCTACGTCGCCCCGGCCGACGACGGGCCGGGGCGGCTCAGCTGCCAGCTCTACCAGCGCTCCGGTGACGTCTTCCTCGGCGTCCCGTTCAACATCGCCTCCTACGCCCTGCTGACCGCGATGGTGGCGCAGGTGACCGGGCTGCGGGTCGGCGACTTCGTGCACACCCTGGGCGACGCCCACCTCTACCTCAACCACGTCGAGCAGGCCGAGCTGCAGCTCACCCGCGAGCCGCGCCCGCTGCCGACGCTGTGGCTCGACCCCGAGGTCCGCGACCTGGACGGCTTCACCCTCGACTCCATCCGCGTCGAGGGCTACGACCCCCACCCCGCCATCAAGGCCCCGATCGCCGTCTGAGCGTGACGAGGGTGATCGGGGTGGCGGCCTACGCCCGTAACCGCGTGATCGGCGACGGTCCGGACATCCCCTGGCACCTGCCCGGGGAGCAGGCCCGGTTCAAGGAGCTGACGACCGGCGGCACCCTCGTGATGGGTCGCCGCACCTACGAGTCGATCGGGCGCCCGCTGCCCGGCCGGCACACCGTCGTGCTCACCCGCGGCGGCTGGACGCCCGCGCCCGAGCACGCCGACCGGGTCTCGGTGGCCGGCGGTCCGGAGCAGGCGCTGGCGCTGGCCGCGGAGCGTCCCGGCCCGGTGTTCGTGGTCGGCGGCGGTGAGGTGTACCGGCTGCTGTGGCCGTGGCTGGACGAGCTGCGTCTCACCGAGGTGCCGGCCGAGCCGGCCGGCGACGTCACCTTCCCCGAGGTGGACCCGCGGGAGTGGGTCGAGGTGGCCCGGGAGCCGCAGCAGGGCTGGGTCGAGGTGCACCTGCGCCGCAGCCGGGCCGCGATCGGGCTGGACGTCGGCGGTACCGCGGTCAAGGCGGTGGTCTGCCGCGAGGACGGCACCGTGCTGGCCCGCTCCGAGACCGCCACCCCGCCCGGGGCCGAGGGCCTGCTGGACGTGCTGGCCGGGGTCGTCGCCGGGCTGGAGGCCGACGTCGCCGGGCTGGCCTGCGTGCCCACCGTCGGGCTGTCGGTGCCGGGCATCGTCGACGACGACCGGCAGGTGGCGCTGCACTCCACCAACCTGGGCTGGCGCGACGCCCGGCTGGCCGACGACCTGGCCGCGCGGCTGGGACGTCCGGCGGTGCTGGGCCACGACGTCCGCGCCGGCGGACGGGCCGAGCTGCGCTGGGGCGCGGCCGCGGGGGAGTCCTCGGTGATGTTCGTCGCGGTCGGCACCGGGATCGCCACCGCGCTCTACCTCGACGGCCGCGCGGTGGTCAGCG
>NZ_QPKK01000333.1 GCF_003344635.1 Desertihabitans aurantiacus | reverse complement strand
CGCGGACCTCGCCGCGGGTCTTGGTGGCGTGGGTGCCCTGGCGGGCGGCGGCCAGCTGGGCCACCACGACCTGGTGGATCAGCGGGATGTTGACCGGTGCGTCGAAGAGCTCGGCCGGCAGGTCGGTGCTGCCGGACTTCTGGCCGGAGCCGTCGACGACGTCGATGGTGAGGGTGCTCACGCGACATCTCCCTTCTTGGCTGCGCTGCGCAGGACGACCAGGCCGCCCTTGACGCCGGGGATCGCTCCCTTGACGAGGATCAGACCGCGCTCGGCGTCCACCGCGTGCACGGAGAGGTTCTGCACCGTCACCTTGTCGACACCCATGCGCCCGGCCATCCGCAGACCCTTGAAGACGCGGCCCGGGGTGGCGCAGCCGCCGATGGAGCCCGGCGAGCGGTGCTTGCGGTGCACACCGTGGGTGGCGCGCAGACCGCCGAAGCCGTGACGCTTCATGACACCGGCGGTGCCCTTGCCCTTGCTGACACCGGTCACGTCCACCACGTCGGCGGCGGCGAAGACGTCGGCGCTCAGCTCCTGGCCCAGGGCGTACTCCGAGGCGTCGGTGGTGCGCAGCTCGACGAGGTGCTTGCGCGGGGTGACGTCGGCGTTGGCGAAGTGCCCGGCGGAGGGCTTGTTGACCTTCTTGGCCTTGATCGCACCGAAGCCGAGCTGGACGGCGGAGTAGCCGTCCTTGTCCGGGGTGCGGACCTGGGTCACCACACAGGGGCCGGCCTGGATCACCGTCACCGGCACGACCCGGTTGTTCTCGTCCCAGAGCTGGGTCATGCCGAGCTTGGTGCCCAGCAGGCCCTTCAGCTTGCGTTCGCTCATGTCTTCGTCAGTCCTCAGAGCTTGATCTCGATGTCGACACCCGCGGGGAGGTCGAGACGCATCAGCGAGTCGACCGTCTTCGGGGTGGGGTCGATGATGTCGATCAGCCGCTTGTGGGTGCGCATCTCGAAGTGCTCGCGGCTGTCCTTGTACTTGTGCGGCGAACGAATCACGCAGTAAACGTTCTTCTCCGTGGGCAGCGGCACCGGGCCGGCGACGGTGGCGCCGGTACGGGTGACCGTGTCGACGATCGTGCGCGCCGAGGAGTCGATCACCTCGTGGTCATAGGCCTTCAGCCTGATGCGGATCTTTTGTCCCGCCACAGTTCGTCCTCACTATCCGTCCTGCAGTGTCGGCAGCCCGTACGGGCGAACCACTGTCCCGTCTCTCCGACCCACGCGGTCGGGTGTGTCGCGGAGTTCGGACGCACACCAGGAAGGACGGATCCTGCCTTGGTTGTGGTGCCCGGCCCTGCGGCCCGGCCACGATCGGGTCTCTCGGTGCGGCGAGTGCGGCCACGTGATGGCGCACCTCACCCCGGCAACCCGTCGGAGCAACCCGGCAATACTGTCAGAGATCGGCCCGTGAGCCAAATCGGGTCCGGGGGACGGGTGTGGTAGGCCTCGCCCTCCCCCGCCGCGGGTGCGGCTCAGGCCTCCGGGGTGCCCTGGGCGAAGCGCTGGCGCCAGCCCGAGGGGCCCAGCACCCACACCGAGCTGCGCAGCGCGGTGCCCCGCTCGTCACTGCTGCGCCACAGCAGCAGCATGGTGGCGGCGTCGACCCGACTGACCTCGACGACGTCCAGGCCGGTCCGGCGTCCGGGCGCGGTGGCCAGGTGCTCGACCATCTCGGCCCGGCTCCACAGCCGGCCCGACGTACCGACCTCGCGCCAGTGCGGGTGCAGCAGCTGCTCCACCCGCTCCGGGTCGGCGCGCACCCGCGGGTCGAGCAGCTCGCGCTCGTGGGCGACGACGATCTCCTCGTCGGTCGGGTCGGGGGTGGCGAACAGCGCGTCCACCGGGGTGGGCTCGTCGGTGGTCGGCGGCACCAGCTCGGTCTCGGCGTCCGGCTCCTCGGTCTCGTCGAGGTCGACGTCCTCGGTCGGTGTGCTGGCCGGCACCCGGAGCTCGTGCTGGGCGAGCCCGGCGATGCCCGGCCCGGTGTCGGGCTCGGTGCCGCGCTGGAACGCGGTCGCGACGGCCCGGGCCCGCAGGTCGGCGGCCTCGTTCATGGCGTGCCCGGCGTGGCCCTTGACCCACTCCAGGACGACCTCGCGGCCCTGCAGGGCGGCGTCCAGCTCGCGCAGCAGGTCCTGGTTGAGCACCGGCTTGCCGTCGGCCTTCTTCCAGCCGCGCCGCTTCCAGCCGGGCATCCACTCGGTGACGGCCTTGATGACGTAGGTGCTGTCGCACAGCACCCGCAGCGGCACGCCGAGGTCGGCGGTGGAGCGCAGCAGGTCGAGGACGGCCATCAGCTCGCCCATGTTGTTGGTGCCGTGCGGCCAGCCGCCCGCGGCCCAGGTGTCGTCGTCGACGTACCAGGCCCAGCCGGCCGGGCCCGGGTTGCCCAGCGCGGAGCCGTCCGCGGCGGCGACCAGGGTGCGGGCGGCGTCGGCGGTCGGGGTCTGGGCTGGCACGCCCGGCACCCTACCGACGCACGGCGGGGCGTGCACCGGACGTGGCCGGCACCACACCCCCGCGGAGGCGCTCGACCCTAGGATCTCGGTGTGACCCCGCTGCGCATCGTGCTCGTCCGCCCCCGACCGGCCGACCCGGCAGCCGCTGCCGACCTGGTGCGCCGCGTGCTGCCCGAGGCCGCCGACGTCGGGACCCGCGAACGCGACGACCTGGTCAGCGTGGAGCTCACCGCGCAGGCCGAGGACGTCGCCGGGCTGCGGGCACGCCTCGCCGAGGTGCTGACCGGGTCGGGCTGGGACTCCGCGGTGCTGGTGCCGCCGCTGCCCGAGGGCGCCGGCCTGCTGGTGCTGGACGTCGACTCCACGCTGATCACCGCGGAGGTGATCGAGCTGCTGGCCGAGCACGCCGGCACGCGGGAGGAGGTGGCGGCGGTCACCGAGCGGGCGATGCGCGGCGAGCTGGACTTCGCCGCCAGCCTGCACGCCCGGGTGGCGACGCTGGAGGGCGTCCCGGTGACGGCGCTGGCCGACGTGCTGCAGCACCTGCGGCTCTCCCCCGGCACCAGCGACCTGATCGCGCGGGCGCGCGAGCACGGGGCCACCATCGGCCTGGTCTCCGGCGGGTTCATCGAGGTGGTGCAGCCCCTGGCCCAGCTGCTCGGCATCACCCACGTGCGGGCCAACCAGCTCGAGGTCGCCGACGGCCGGCTCACCGGCCGGGTGCGCGGCGAGGTGGTGGACCGGGCGGTCAAGGCCGCCACCCTCGAGCAGTGGGCCGGGGAGCTCGGCGTGCCGTTGGAGGCCTGCGTGGCGATCGGCGACGGCGCCAACGACCTCGACATGCTCGCCGCGGCCGGTCTGGGCATCGCCTACTGCGCCAAGCCGGTGGTGGCCGCGGCCGCCGACGCCGCGATCACCGTCCCCCGCCTCGACGTCGCCGCGGAGCTGCTGCGGTGGTGAGCCCCGTCCCGCCGGACGAGCGCGTCCGGCCCGGGGTGGCGGCCGCGCACCCCAGCACCGCCGGGGCCGGCGCGGCCGTG
>NZ_QPKK01000332.1 GCF_003344635.1 Desertihabitans aurantiacus | reverse complement strand
GCGCGCGCCCACCGACAACGACCGCGGCAAGGCCGGTTCCGGGGCGTCCCGGCCGCTGCCGGCCGGCGCGGCCGAGGCCGACGCCGCGCTGCTGGCCTCCGGCGGTCGGCGCACCACCTGGGAGATGGTGTGGCGCGAGCAGGGTCTGCACCGGCTGGTGCACCGGGTGACCTCGGTCGAGGCCGGCCCGGGCTCCCTGGTGACCCGGGGGGTGTCGATGGCGGCCCAGGGCCGTGCCCGGCTGGAGTCGACCACCACCTGGCAGCTGGTGCCGACGCCGAAGGGCGAGCGGCTGGCGCTGACGATCGAGCTCGCGCCCTCGCGCGGGTGGGGCAGCGTCTGGCCGCGGCTGGGTGTCCGCTTCGACCTGCCCGGTGACGTGACCCGTGCGGAGTGGTTCGGCCTCGGGCCGGGCGAGTCCTACCCCGACAGCCTGGCCGCGGCCCGGGTGAGCAGCTTCACCGCCTCGGTGGACGAGCTCGCCGCGCCGTACAGCCGGCCGCAGGAGACCGGGCACCGCAGCGACCTGCGCCGGCTCACGCTGTCGCGGGCCGGGGTGCACGAGTGGCTCACGCTGGAGGCGCTGCCCGACACCGCCGGCCGGCGTCCCGGGTTCACCCTCAGCCGGTACACCGCCCAGCAGATCGCCGACGCGGACCACCCGCACGAGCTGCCGGCCAGCGACCGGACCTACCTCTACCTGGACGCCGCCCAGCACGGTCTCGGCACGGCGGCCTGCGGTCCGGACGTCTCCCCGCAGTTCGCCCTGCGCCCGCACGCCCGCACCCTCCAGCTGCTCCTCTGAGGTCGCAGCCGCAGCACCCCTCACGCCCTGAGCCTGTCGGTGGGCCGGGACTCCCTGATGGGAGCCCTCGCCCTTCGACAGGCTCAGGGCGCTGTGGTCGGCTCCGGCGCCCGAGGCAAGTCCGCCCGTGGGCTCCCGCGTCACCACAGCGCGCTGAGCTCGTCGAAGCGCGAGTCGCCGCACGCTGGCTCGAGCCCAATCACAGCGCGCTGAGCTTGTCGAAGCGCGAGCCGTTGCACGTAGGCAGGAGCCCGACCACAGCGCGCTGAGCTTGTCGAAGCGTGGGAGTCAGCGCCCTTCGACAGGCTCAGGGCGTTGGGGTCGGGTCAGGGCGTGGCGGTGGCGAGGCGGGCGGCTTCGGCGGCGCGGTGGTCGGCCAGCAGGGCGTCGACGACCCGGGCGGTGCGCAGGGCGGTGCGGCCGGTGCTCGGGCAGGTGCCGCGGCCGGTGAGCTCGTCGACCACGCTCTGCACCAGCGGGAGCTGGACCGGGTCAGGGTGCTCGGTCGGCACCCGCTCCTCCCGGCCGTCCACCAGCAGCCGCAGCGGCTCGCTGCCGAAGCAGGAGAAGACGAGGCTGCCGCCGTCGCCCACCACCTCGACCCGGTCGATGCGCTCGGCAGCGGCGAAGTCCCACAGACCGACCCCGCGGACGCCACCGGCGAAGGCGAACGTCGCGCTCACCTGGTCCTCCGCCCGCGGCCCGGCCGCGCCATCGGTGGACGCGGTCGCCGTCGCACCCCCGGTGACCTCCGTGACGGGCCCGAACAGCCAGTCGAGCAGGTCGAGGGTGTGCGAGCCGAGGTCGACCAGGTAACCACCGCCCGACACCTCCGGCCGCTCCCGCCACGGCAGCTGCCCGCCGGTGCGGGCCGGCTGCTGGGTGCGCACCAGCACCGACCGCGGCCGGCCGATCCGCCCGGCGTCCAGCAGCTCGCGAACCCGGCGGAACCGCGGCAGCGCCCGGCGGTAGTAGGCCACCCACAGCCCGGTACCGGCCTCCTCGGCCGCGGCCACCATCGCCTCGCACTCCAGGGCGGTGCGGGCCATCGGCTTCTCCACGTACACCGGCTTGCCGGCGGCGGCCACCCGCTGCGCGTAGTCGGCGTGGGAGTCCGGAGGGGTGGCCACGTAGACCGCGTCCACCTCCGGGTCGGCGATCAACGCGTCCGCGTCGGCGTACCAGCGGCCCACCCCGTGCCGGCGGGCCCAGTCCTCGGCCTTGGCGGCGTCGCGGCGCATCACCGCCACCAGCTCCGAGCGCTCCGCCTGCTGGAACGCCGGCCCGCTCTTGCGCTCGGTGACGTCGCCGACGCCGATGATGCCCCACCGCACCCTGTCCACGAGGCCACGCTAGTGGCACGCGGTGGCGACGGCCGGCTTCAGTCCAGCAGCACCCACTCGCCGCTGCGGCGCGGGTCGGCACCGGCCCCGAGGGGCGACAGCGCGCTCACCCCGCCGAAGAACGGCAGCTGCGACCGCGTCTCGAAGACGGTGTTCCCGGCCGCGGTGAGGGCGTCCAGGACGACCGGGGAGAAGCCCGGTTCCAGCCGCACGTGCGCGTCCGGCAGGGCGGCCAGCCGGGGGAGGTCGATCGCCTCCTGCGGGGGCACCCCGCGCAGCATCCGCAGCACCGTCTGCACCAGCGCGGGCCGGATCCGGCTGCCCCCGGCGGCCCCGGCCACCAGCCGCAGCCGGCCGGCCTCGTCGAGCACGACCATCGGCGACATCATCGAGTTCACCCGGTGCCCGGGGACCCACTCGTCGCGGACCAGCTCGCCCTCGCCGAGCATCGAGTTGAGGTGCACCCCGTAGCCGGGCACGTACACCGACGAGCCCAGACCGAGGCTGGTGGTCACCGCGCAGGCGTTGCCCTCGGAGTCCACCGCGCACACGTTGGTGGTGTCGGCCAGCCGCGGGTGGGCGCGCAGCGCCTCGACCAGGTGGGTGGCTGCCGCGGCATCGCTGACCGGGTCGCCGTCGTGCTCCGACGCCTCGACCAGGGTGGCCAGCACGTCGTCCAGGTCGTCCCCGCGGGCCAGCACCCGCACCCGGCGGCCGCCCACCTCCATCGCGACCTCGCGGGGCTCGGACTCACGCACCTGGTAGGCCGCCAGGTCGGTGGTGCTCAGCCCGCCGCCGTCGGCGACGGCCGCCAGCATCGCCTCGGCGTAGGAGCCGGTGGAGAAGGCGTCCGGGTCGTCGCGGAGCAGCTCGAAGGCCCGCCAGTGCTCGGGGTGGAACAGCGGGTCGCCGGCCTGCAGCAGCGAGCCGTCGGGCCGGCAGAACACCTGGGCGCCCTCACCGGCGCACATCGCCTCGGTGATGTTGGGCAGCAGCTCGGCGTGGGTCAGCGGGAACGGCGTCCCGTAGGACGCGGTCAGCGCCGGCTCGACCAGGGTGGCCCAGTCCAGCCGTCCCCAGCGCTGCCACAGGTGCCGGACGCCGGCCGGCAGCCCGGGCACGGCCACGGTCGCCGGCCCGATCTCGTACGGCACCGGGTGCCCACCGAGGTAGACCTGGATCGGCACCCCCTGACCGGTCCGGCGCTCGCCCAGGCCGGGGACGGCGACGAAGAAGTCGACGCAGGTGGTGCGGCCGGTGGCGGCCTCGTGCACGACCGCGAACCCGCCGCCGCTCAGCCCGGTGAACAGCGTCTCGGCGGCGCAGCTGACCAGGGTCATCGCCACCGCCGCGTCGACGGCGTGCCC
>NZ_QPKK01000331.1 GCF_003344635.1 Desertihabitans aurantiacus | reverse complement strand
CCCGGGCCTCCCGGTGCCTCCGGGCCGGGACCGGCGCCCGACGGCGCACCGGCAGACGGCGGCCCGGCAGGTCGGCCCGGCGGTGGTGGGGTGGGTGGCCCGGGCTGGTCGACCATCAGGCCCGGCCCTCGACCGGCTCCAGCTCGGGGAACCACAGGGCGATCTCGCGCTCGGCCGACTCCGCGGAGTCCGAGCCGTGCACGAGGTTCTCCCGGTTCGACAGGGACAGGTCGCCGCGGATGGTGCCCGGGGCGGCCTTGCGCCCGTCGGTGGCCCCGTTCATCAGCCGCACCGTCTCGACCACCTGGTCGCCGGTGAGCACCAGCGCGACCGAGGGACCGGAGGTGACGAAGGCGCGCAGCGGCGGGTAGAAGTCGCGCTCGAGGTGCTCGGCGTAGTGCTGGTCGGCCAGCTCGCCGCTGACCTGCACCTGCTTCATCGCCACGATCTGCAGGCCCTTGCGCTCGAACCGGGACAGCACCTCCCCGACCAGTCCCCGGCGCACCGCGTCGGGCTTGATCAGGACGAAGGTGCGGGGAAGCTCACTCATGTCCGGCACCCTAGCGGGAGCCGGTGACGCCCTGCTGGTCCAGCCGTTTGCCCAGCACGAAGGTCACCAGCCAGAGCAGGGCGAAGAACCCGCCCATGACGAACATCGCCGAGGTCGCCAGGCCCAGCAGCACCCCGACCAGCTGGGTGAGGTGGCCCAGCAGCTGCCCGAGCGGACGGCGCAGGGTCGCCGCGCTGAGCACCGCCAGCAGCGCCGCACCCGCGCACAGCTCGACCGCCAACCCCACCGGGACCTGGCTGACCTGGATCATCACGAAGATCGCCAGCCCGAAGACGATCACCTCGAAGGCGACCACCGCAACCAGCACCTTGGTCATCGGGTTGCCCGGGCGCAGCAGCAGGGGCGAGTCGGTCACCGGACCGTCCCGCCACCGAGGTCGGGGCCGTCGGCGTCGCCGAACTGGCCGGAGTCCGCCACCTCCAGCAGCGGCTCGCCCGGCTGGTCGTCCTCCGAACCGGGGCGCACCAGCAGGGTCCGGGCCTCACCGACCGCGATCACCGAGCCGGTGACCAGCACGCCAGGCACCGGGCCGCCGTCGGCCTCGGCCAGTGCGACCGCACGCTCCAGGGCGGCGTCCATCCGCGGCTCGACGTGCACCCGCTCCGCGCCGAACCGGGAGGCGACCACCTCGCCCAGCTCCTCGGCGGGCATCCCGCGCGAGGTGGAGGCCACCTGGGTGACCACCACCTGCTCGAAGCTCTCCGTCCACGCCTCGACGATGCCGTCGACGTCCTTGTCCCCCATCACCGCCAGCACCCCGACCAGCGGGTGGAAGTCGAAGGCCTCGGCCAGCGCGGCGGCGGTGGCGCGGGCGCCGTGCGGGTTGTGGGCGGCGTCCAGCACGATGGTCGGCGAGCGGCGCACCACCTCCATCCGCCCGGGCAGGCGGACGGCGTCGAAGCCCTGCTGGATGACGTCGGGGGCCAGCGCCTTCATGCCGAGGAAGGCCTCCACCGCGGCGACGGCCAGCGCGGCGTTCTGCGCCAGGTACGCCCCGTGCACGGGCAGGTGCAGGTCGCCGACCGGACCCTCGGCGCCGTTGATCCGCAGCACCTGGCCGCCGACGGCCGGGGTGCGCTCCAGCAGCCCGAAGTCGACGCCCTCGCGCTGCACCAGCGCGCCGACCTCCAGCGCGCGCTCCAGCAGCACGGTGGCCGCCTCCACCGGCTGCCCGGCCAGGACGGCCATCGCGCCGGGCTTGATGATGCCGGCCTTCTCACGCGCGATCTCGGCGACCGTGCTGCCGAGCAGGTGGGTGTGGTCGAGGTCGATCGGGGTGATCACCGCCACCGAGCCGTCGGCGACGTTGGTGGCGTCCCAGGTGCCGGCCATGCCGACCTCGAGCACCACGACGTCGACCGGGGCGTCGGCGAAGGCGGCGAAGGCCATCGCGGTGACCACCTCGAAGAAGGTCATCGCGACGCCGTCCAGCCGCTGCTCGTCGACCATCGCCACCAGCGGCTCGATCTCGGTCCAGATCTGGTCGAACCGCTCGTCGCTGATCGGCTCGCCGTCGATGCTGATCCGCTCGTTGACGCGGCTGAGGTGGGGGCTGGAGAACCGTCCGGTGCGCAGCCCGCTGGCCCGCAGCAGCGACTCGATGACGATCGCGGTGCTGCCCTTGCCGTTGGTGCCGGTGAGGTGGATCACAGGTGCGGCCCGGTGCGGGTCGCCCATCAGCTCCAGCAGCGCGGTGATCCGCGCCAGGGACGGCGCCACCCGCTGCTCGGGCCACCGGGCGGTCAGCGCGGCGGTGATCTCGGCGTGGCTGCTGCTCACTGGTCTCCTGCTTCTCGCGGGTCTGCCGGGACGGCCGTCGTCCGGCCCGTCCCGGTCCGCCACTGTACCGACCGGGGCGCGTCGGCGTCCGGGCTGCGCGAACCCCGTCCGACCGGCCCGGGAGCAGGACGCGCCGCTCGTTCGTTGCCAGGACGACGGCCTCCGGTCGTTGACGATGCAACTATGCTCTGCGCCGGGCAATGCCGTCCGAGCCACGACCTCTGACCCCGACTCCCCGAGGAGACCCCATGAGCAAGCGGACGCAGCAGCCGAAGGCCGGCGGCCGACGGGAGCAGCTGCGCCAGCAGGCGGCCGCCGAGGCAGCCCGCAAGCGCCGCCAGCGGGTGCTGATCGCCGTGGTCGCCGTGGTCGTGGCCGGGGTGGTCGCGGTCGCTGCGGTGGTCGGGGTCAACCTGGCCCGCAACTCCGCCGCCGGCGACCTGACGCCGCCGAATGCCAACGCCGACCAGACGGGGATCATCGCCAACCCGGGGGTCGCCCCCGAGGGCGCGCCGGTGCTCACCATCTACCAGGACTTCCAGTGCCCCGCCTGCAAGCAGATGGAGGACGCCCTGGGCGCCACCATCGAGCAGATGGCCGCCGACGGCACGGTCGTCCTGGAGTACCGGACGATGACCTTCCTCGACAACAACCTGCGCAACGACGCCTCCTACCGCTCCGGGGTGGCGGCGGCCTGCGCGGACGTGGCCGGCAGCTACCAGGCCTACTACGACGTCATCTACGCCAACCAGCCCGCCACCGAGGGCGCCGGCTACTCCGACAACGTGCTGCTCAACGACTTCCCCGCCGAGGCCGGGCTGACCGGTTCGGCGCTGGAGACCTTCAAGTCCTGCTTCCGCAGCGAGGCCACCGGGGAGTTCGTCCGCGGTACCGACCGCGAGTCCACCGCCGCCGGCGTGACCAGCACCCCGACGGTCCGGGTGAACGGCAACAACTTCGACATCTCGCCCTACTACTCCAACCCGCAGGGGCTGCCGGCGGCCGTCCAGGCCGCCGCCGCCTGACCGGTCGTCGGGCTGCCGGGGACACACCGCGCGGCGGGCGGTCGGCTGAGGCGCGCCACTAGAATGCGGGGGTGAGCCTCCGAGCCCCGGGAGCCGCGCCACCGGCGTCGGCCCGCGGTCCGGCGGCGCGCCACCGCCGCG
>NZ_QPKK01000330.1 GCF_003344635.1 Desertihabitans aurantiacus | reverse complement strand
GCCCGCGCTGCGCGAGGCGGCCGCCGTCCGGCTGGCCCGGCTGGCCGACGCCACCGACGACGACGGGCGTCCGGTGGCCGCCACCGCCGAGCCCGGCCGCTGGTGGGGGATGGACGAGCTCACCCGGGCCGAGCGGCCGGTGGCGGCGCAGACCGCGCCGGTGCGGGTCTCGGGCAGCTCGCTGGCGGCGCTGCTGGAGTGCCCGCGGCAGTGGTTCCTCACCCGGCGGGCCCGCGCCGAGCCGGGACGCGGGACGGCCGCCAGCGTGGGCTCGGTGGTGCACGTCCTGGTCGAGCACGCCGCCCGGGAGACGATCGGGGCCACCGACGTCAGCGCCCAGCTGGACCGGGTCTGGAGCCAGATCGGCTTCGACGCCAAGTGGATGGAGGCCGGGGAGCGGCTGGAGGCCGAGCTGGCGCTGGAGCGCTACTTCGGCTGGGCCGGCCGCGCCACCACCCGCACGCTGCTCGGCACCGAGGTCGGCTTCGAGGTCGAGGTGCCGGTCGGGGCGGAGCGGGTGGTGCTGACCGGTTCGGTCGACCGGCTCGAGCTCACCGCCGACGGCCGGCTGCAGGTGGTCGACTTCAAGACCTCCCGCCGCGCGGTGCGCCCGGCCGAGGTGGCCTCGATGGACCAGCTCGGCGTCTACCAGCTGGCCGCCCAGCACGGCGCCTTCGACGCCGTCGCCCCGACCCGGGCGCTGGCCGGGGCGGAGCTGGTGTTCCTGCGCCAGCAGGACGGCGACGGCGAGCCGTACCCGGTGGTGGTCTCCCAGCCCTCGCTGGACGAGCAGCCGCACCCGCCCGGCTCCGGGCCGCAGCCGTGGCCGACCTGGGTGCACGGCCGGCTGGCGCAGGCCGCCGCCCTGGTGCGCGCCGAACGGTTCGACGCCCAGGTGGGGGAGTCGTGCCGCTGGTGCGCGTTCACCGCGAGCTGCCCGGCGGTCAGCCGGGGCGGGCAGGTGGTCCGGTGACCCTGCTGGGCACCCCCGCTCCCCGGGCGCTGACCCCGCGCCGGCTGAGCGGGCCCGACGACCTCTGCGAGGCGCTGGGGATCGCCTTCTCCGACCAGCAGCTGGAGGCGGTCACCGCGCCGCTGGAGCCCGGCGTCATCATCGCCGGGGCCGGGTCGGGCAAGACCACCGTGATGGCGGCGCGGGTGGTCTGGCTGGTCGGCACCGGAGAGGTCCGGCCCGAGCAGGTGCTCGGGCTCACCTTCACCCGCAAGGCCGCGGCCGAGCTGTCCACCCGGGTGCGGGCCGCGCTGTCGCGTGCCGGGGTGCTCGACACCAGCGGCGTGGACGAGGCCGGTGAGCAGGTGATCATGACCTACGACGCCTTCGCCGCCCGGCTGGTGTCGGAGCACGGCCTGCGGATCGGGGTGGAGTCCGAGCCGACCATGATCACCGGCGCCACCCGCTACCGGCTCGCCTCCCGGGTGGTGCGCGCGGCGGCCGGGCCGTTCGAGCAGATCAGCCGGTTCCGCCCCGGCACCGTCACCGACCGGGTGCTGCGGCTGGACGCGGAGATGCGCTCGCACCTGGTCGAGGCCTCCGACCTGGACGCCCACGCCCGCGAGACGCGGCTGGCGCTGGCCGAGGCCCCGCTGGCCCGCGGCGGACGTCCCTACGCGGCGGTGCGCGCCGCCGGGGTGCGGCTGGAGGAGCGGCTCGAGCTGGCCAGCCTGGTCCGTGACTACCAGGCGCTCAAGGAGCGGCTCGGGGTGGTCGAGTTCGCCGACCAGATGGCGGTCGCTGCCCGGCTGGCCGCGGAGGTGCCCGAGGTGTCGGAGCAGCTGCGCTCCCAGTACCGGGTGGTGCTGCTGGATGAGTACCAGGACACCTCCTCGGCCCAGGCGCGGCTGCTGCACGGGCTGTTCTCCGGCACCGACGCCGCCGACGGCCGCGGGCACCCGGTGACCGCGGTCGGCGACCCGTTCCAGGCCATCTACGGCTGGCGGGGGGCGGCGGCCAGCAACATCACCGCCTTCGCCGACACCTTCCGCACCCGCGACGACCGGCCGGCGCGGTCGTTCGCGCTGACGGTGAACCGGCGCTCGGGGCAGACGATCCTCGACGTGGCCAACGTGCTGGCCGTCCCGCTGCGCAGCGGCGACACCCGCGTCGACCTGACCGACACCATCCTGCGGGCGCCGGAGAGCGCGGGAGCGGGCCAGGTGCGGGCCGCCACCTTCGACACCTGGCCGGAGGAGGTGTCCTGGATCGCCGAGCAGGTGGTGGCCGCACGGGAGGCCGAGGAGGTGGCGGCCTGGTCCGACATCGCCGTGCTGACCCGGCGCAACGCCGACATCGCCGCGCTCTACGGCGAGCTGACCAGCCGGGACGTGCCGGCGGAGGTGGTCGGTCTCGGCGGGTTGCTGACGCTGCCGGAGGTGGCCGACGTGGTGAGCACCCTGGCGGTGCTGGACGACGTCACCGCCAACCCCGACCTGGTGCGGCTGCTCACCGGCCCGCGGTGGCGGATCGGCGCCCGCGACCTGGCCCTGCTGGGGGCGCGGGCCCAGGAGCTGTCCACCGAGCGGGCGGGCCGGCCGGGCGGCACCGGGGTGGACGCCGTGCTGGACGCGCTGGACGAGGCGGTCGCCGAGGTCGACCCGACCGAGATCACCAGCCTCGCCGACGCCCTGGCCGACCCCGGGGACGGCCCGTACTCGGAGGAGGCGCGGCAGCGGTTCGCGCGGCTGGCCGGCGAGCTGGCGGCGCTGCGCGCCCACGTCGACGAGCCGGTCCTCGACCTCACCCGGCGGGTGGTGGGCGCGCTCGGGCTCGACGTCGAGCTGGTCGCCACCCCCGAGCTGGACCGCTCCCAGCGGCGCAACCAGCTGGCCGCCTTCCTCGACGCGGTCGCCGGCTACGTCGACGTCGACGGGGACGCCTCGCTCAGCGGGCTGCTGGCCTACCTGCGGGCCGAGCTGGAGCAGGGCACCGGGCTGGACCAGGCGGTGCCCTCGGACGCCGACGCGGTCAAGCTGCTCACCGTGCACCGCGCCAAGGGGCTGGAGTGGAGCCAGGTGTACCTGCCCGCACTGGTGGAGGGGGTCTTCCCCAGCGACCGGGTCACCGACAACTGGGTGACCAACCCGGCCGTGGTGCCCGCCGAGCTGCGGGGCGACGCCGACGCGATCCCGCAGCTGGAGGAGGTCAGCAACGCCGCCTTCACCAGCTATGCCCAGGACCTCAAGGCCGAGACGCTCAAGGCCGAGGACCGGCTGGCCTACGTGGCCGCGACCCGGGCCAAGCGGGTGCTGGTCGGCTCGGTGCACCGCTGGCGGGAGGGGGTGCAGAAGCCGCGGAGGCCCTCGACCTACTTCACCGCGATCCGCGCCGAGGCCGAGCGGCAGGGGCGGCTGCTGCACGTGGCCCCCGACCCCGAGCCCGGGGCGGTCAACCCGCTCACGGTCGAGGCGACCCCGGTGCCCTGGCCGGCCCCGCTCGACCCCGACGCGTTGGCGCGCCGCCGTGAGGCCGCCCGCGCCGTGGCCGCGGCGCGGGAGCGGTTCCGGCG
>NZ_QPKK01000033.1 GCF_003344635.1 Desertihabitans aurantiacus | reverse complement strand
CGAGCGGCTGCACCGGCGCGGGCTCGGGCCCGAGCCGCTCCCGGCCGCCCGGCTGACGGCGTCGCGGCTGGCCTCCCGGCTGGGCGAGCTGGTCGGACGTCCCGACTTCGCGGCACGGGCCGCGACCGTCGGCGCCGCGGTCCGGTCCGAGGACGGGGTGGCGGAGGCGGTGCGGGTGCTCGAGCAGGTGGTGCGCTGAGCGCGGGCGCCGGAGGCGGAGGAGCAGGATTCGCCCTGGCCGACACGCCGCTGGTAGCATCTCTGAGGTTGCCGTTCGATCGGCCGCGGATGCCCAAGAGCTCCCGCCCACACCGAGTGGATCCTCCTGCAGCGCAGGGGAGGGAGCGCCGCGCAACAAGTCACGAGAGGAGCTCTGGCCCCAGCATGGATGCCGAGACCAAGAAGAAGATCATCGAGGAGTACGCCACCCAGCCGGGCGACACGGGCTCCCCGGACGTGCAGATCGCGCTGCTCACCAACCGCATCTCGCACCTGACCGAGCACCTGAAGCAGCACAAGGGCGACCACCACAGCCGCCGCGGGCTGATGCTGATGGTCGGTCAGCGTCGCCGGCTGCTCAACTACGTCGCCCGCAACGACATCGAGCACTACCGCTCGCTGATCGCCCGCCTGGGTCTGCGCCGCTGACCCGGCACGGCTCCCCACCTGCGTGGGGAGCCGTTCGGCGTTCCGGGCCCGGTCGACCAGACCGGCCCCGACAACTGGATACCAACCGTTCCCACCGGCACCGCGACCGCCCAGCGCGCCCGGTCCTCGGTAGTGGCTCTCGGAGCGCACCGCACCCCGGTGCCCCGTTCCGCGGGCCTCGATCGAAGACCGGCTCTGGGTCCTCCCGCTGCGAGAGGCGCGTGTGGTGCTGGTGCCACTCGAAAGGACACCCCATGGAGGGACCTGACCTGCAGTACACCGAGGCCGTCCTCGACAACGGCAGCTTCGGCAAGCGCACCGTGCGCTTCGAGTCGGGCCTGCTGGCCCGCCAGGCCGCCGGCTCCGCCGCGGTCTACCTCGACGAGGACACCATGCTCCTCTCGGCCACCACCGCGCAGAAGAACCCGCGCGAGGCCATCGACTTCTTCCCGCTCACCGTCGACGTCGAGGAGCGGATGTACGCCGCCGGGCGCATCCCCGGCTCCTTCTTCCGCCGTGAGGGACGTCCCAGCGAGGGCGCCATCCTCACCTGCCGGCTGATCGACCGCCCGCTGCGTCCCTGCTTCGTCAAGGGCCTGCGCAACGAGGTCCAGGTCGTCGTCACGGTGATGGCCCTCAACCCCGAGGTGCTCTACGACGTGGTGGCCATCAACGCCGCCTCGATGTCGACCCAGCTCGCCGGTCTGCCGTTCTCCGGCCCGGTCGGCGGCGTGCGGATCGCCCTGATCGGCGACCAGTGGGTGGCGTTCCCGACCGTCTCCCAGCTCGAGGACGCCGCCTTCGACATGGTCGTGGCCGGCCGCGTCACCGCCGACGGCGACGTCGCGATCATGATGGTCGAGGCCGAGTCCACCGAGAAGACCTGGGAGATGGTCCGCAGCGGCCGCACCGCCCCGACCGAGGAGGTCGTCGGCGGCGGTCTGGAGGCCGCCAAGCCCTTCATCAAGCAGCTCTGCGACGCCCAGGCCGAGCTGGCCGCCAAGCTGCCGCCGAAGGCGACCGGGGAGTTCCCGCTGTTCCTCGACTACGAGGACGACGTCTTCGGTGCGGTCTCCGACGCCGCGGGCGAGGAGCTCGGCTCGGTGCTGGCCATCGCCGGCAAGCAGGAGCGCGAGGAGGCCACCGAGGCCCTCAAGGACCGGGTGGTGGCCCAGCTGGCGCCGTCCTACCCGGGCCGGGAGAAGGAGATCACCGGGGCCTACCGGGCGCTGACCAAGAAGCTGGTCCGCCGCCGGGTGCTCACCGAGAAGGTGCGCATCGACGGCCGCGGGCTGGCCGAGATCCGCACCCTGAGCGCCGAGGTCGACGTGATCCCGCGCGTGCACGGCTCGGCCCTGTTCCAGCGCGGCGAGACCCAGATCCTGGGCGTCTCCACGCTGAACATGCTCGACATGGAGCAGAAGCTGGACACCCTGGCGCCGGAGAAGTCCAAGCGCTACATGCACAACTACAACTTCCCGCCCTACTCCACCGGTGAGACCGGTCGGGTCGGCTCGCCCAAGCGGCGCGAGATCGGCCACGGCGCGCTGGCCGAGCGGGCCCTGGTGCCGGTGCTGCCGCCGCGCGAGGAGTTCCCCTACGCCATCCGCCAGGTCTCGGAGGCGCTCGGCTCCAACGGCTCGACGTCGATGGGCTCGGTCTGCGCGTCCACGCTGTCGCTGCTCAACGCCGGTGTGCCGCTGCGCGCCCCGGTGGCCGGCATCGCGATGGGTCTGATGAGCGAGGAGATCGACGGGAAGACCCACTACGTGGCGCTGACCGACATCCTCGGCGCCGAGGACGCCTTCGGCGACATGGACTTCAAGGTCGCCGGCACCCGGGAGTTCATCACCGCCCTGCAGCTCGACACGAAGCTGGTCGGCATCCCGGCCTCGGTGCTGTCGAGCGCGCTGCTGCAGGCCCGCGACGCCCGTCACACCATCCTCGACGTGATGTCGGAGGCCATCGACGGGCCGGACGAGATGAGCGACTACGCGCCGCGGATCATCACCGTCACCATCCCGGTCGACAAGATCGGTGAGGTGATCGGTCCCAAGGGCAAGGTCATCAACCAGATCCAGGACGACACCGGCGCCAACATCTCGATCGAGGACGACGGCACCATCTACATCGGTGCCGACAACGGCGAGGCCGCCGAGGCCGCCCGCGGGATGGTGAACGCGATCGCCAACCCGACGATGCCGGAGGTCGGCGAGCGCTACCTCGGCACCGTGGTGAAGACCGTCGACTTCGGCGCCTTCATCTCGCTGCTGCCGGGCAAGGACGGCCTGCTGCACATCAGCAAGCTGCGCGAGCTCAACGGCGGCCAGCGGGTGAACAACGTCGAGGACGTCGTCAGCGTCGGGCAGAAGATCCAGGTCGAGATCGCCGAGATCGGCGACCGGGGCAAGCTCTCGCTGGTCCCGGTGGTCGAGGACGCCGGCGAGCCGGCCGAGGTCGAGGCCCCGGCCGAGGCCTGATCCTCTCGGTGGCACGACAGCAGCACGCGGAGGCCGCGGGCGCGCACCTGGGCGGGACGATCCGCCGCACGGAGCTCGCCAGCGGCCTCCGCGTCGTCTCCGAGGACGTCCCGGGGAGCAGCACCTTCTCGGTGGGGTTCTTCGTCGGCGTCGGCTCCCGGCACGAGTCGGAGCACCTGCACGGCGCCTCGCACTTCCTCGAGCACGTGCTGTTCAAGGGCACCCGGCGGCGCGGCCCGGAGGAGATCTCGGCTGCGATCGAGCAGGTCGGCGGCGACCTCAACGCCTACACCGCCAAGGAGCACACCTGCTTCTACGCCCGGGTGCTGGCCGAGGACGCCCCGGTCGCCTGCGAGGTCATCACCGACATGCTGACGGCCTCCCTGGTGCGCGCCGACGACCTGGAGTCCGAGCGTGAGGTGATCCTGGAGGAGATCGCCATGCACGCCGACGAGCCGGGGGAGGTGGCCGCCGACCTGGTCGCGGAGCGGCTCTTCGCCGGCCATCCGCTGGCGCGCAGCGTGATCGGCAGCCGGGCCTCGATCGGTGCGATCACCCGGGATCAGGTGGTGGGCTTCTGGAAGCGCCACTACCGGCCCCGCTCGCTGGTGGTGGCCGCCGCCGGCCGGGTCGACCACGACGCCCTGGTGGAGCAGCTGTCGGTCTTCGACCAGCTGCCGCCGCAGCCCGCGGCCCGGGTGCAGCAGGCGCCGCCGCGCCGCCACGAGTCCGGGGTCGGGGTGGTGCGGCGCCCGACCGAGCAGTGCACCGTGTCGATGGCCTTCCCCGGGTTCGGCACCTTCGACGACCGCCGCTACCCGCTCGGGCTGCTGGCCGCGGTGCTCGGCGGCGGCATGTCGTCGCGGCTGTTCGTGGAGGTGCGCGAGCGTCGCGGGCTGGCCTACACCATCGACGCCGCCGAGACCGCCTGGTCCGACGCCGGGCTGTTCAGCGTGGACTGGCAGTGCGCGCGGGAGCGGGTGGAGCAGATCGCCGGGCTGGTCCGCGACGAGCTGGCCACGGTGGCCCGGAACGGCATCAGCGCCGACGAGCTGGCCCGGGCGAAGAGCCAGCTGCGCGGTCAGACCGTGCTCGGCTACGAGGGCCCGGGGGCGCGGATGAGCCGGCTGGGCACCGCCGAGCTGGCCGGTGACACCCGTACCATCGCCGAGCTGCTCGACCGCTACGACGCCGTCACCGGTGAGCAGGTCACCACCCTGGCCCGCGAGCTCTTCGGCTCCGCGCCCTACCTGGCCGTGGTCGGCCCGGCCCCGGACCGCCGTCGCCTGCAGTCCCTGCTCCGCGGCTGGGGCTCCGCCGCCGCCCCCGCCGCCTGACCCGCCCCGCCCCACGCCTAGCCCGATCCCAACGCCCTGAGCCTGTCGAAGGGCGATCACCGGATCTGCACCCGTCCGACCGCGTGGTCGAGGCCGCCGTCCGCACCGGACGCCCGTAGCATCGCCCGCGTGCCCGACCAAGGAGGACCGATGACCCCGCTGCCCGTCGCCGTGCTCGGCGCCCGCGGCCGGATGGGTGCCGAGACCGTCCGGGCGGTGCAGGCCGCCGACGACCTGGAGCTGGTGGCCGCGGTCGGCCGCGGCGACGACCTCGAGGTGGCCGGGGGAGCCCGCGTGGTGGTCGACTTCACCCGCCCCGACGTGGTGATGGACCACCTGCGCTGGTGCCTCGACCGCGGCATCTCCGCCGTCGTCGGCACCACCGGGTTCACCGACGAGCGGCTCGCCGAGCTCCGCGACCGGCTGGGCCCCGATCCCTCGGCCGGTGTCGTCATCGCTCCCAACTTCTCCGTCGGTGCGGTGCTGATGATGCACTTCGCCGAGCAGGCCGCCCGCTTCTACGAGTCGGTCGAGGTGGTCGAGCTGCACCACCCCGACAAGGTCGACGCCCCCTCCGGCACCGCGGTGCGCACCGCGGAGCGGGTCGCCGCCGCCCGCCGCGCCGCCGGCCTGCCACCGTCCCCGGACGCCACCACCACCGAGCGCCCGGGAGCGCGTGGCGCCGACGTGGACGGCGTCCGGGTGCACGGGGTGCGGCTGCGGGGGCTGGTCGCGCACCAGGAGGTGCTGCTGGGTGAGGAGGGCGAGACCCTGACCATCCGCCACGACTCCTTCCACCGCTCCTCGTTCATGCCGGGCGTGCTGGCCGCGGTCCGCCAGGTCGGCGACCGCCCCGGCCTGACGATCGGCATCGAGCCGTTCCTCGGGCTCGACCGTTGACCGCGCGCCGCCGCTGGGTCGGCCCGGTGGTGGCCCTCGTCGTCCTCGGGCTGCTGGCCGTCGGGCTGGTGGTCGGCGACCAGGCGGTCGAGGACGCCTTCGAGCAGCGCACCGCCACCGAGACCCAGAGCTCGCTCGCCCTCGACGTCCCACCCGCCGTGGACGCCCAGGAGGGCTGGCCCTTCGTCGCCGCCCTGCTCGGCGGGGACGTCGAGCAGGTGGTGCTGCGCACCGGCGCCACCGGGGTGGGCACGGGCCCGCAGCGGATCCAGCTGGAACGTCTCGACCTGGTGGTCGAGCACCTGCGCAGCCCCGACCGCTTCGCCACCGCCAGCGCCGACCGGATCAGCGGCACCGCCCTGGTGGGCTACCCCGAGATCGGCCGGCTCGCCGGCCGCGACGTCCGCCCCGGTGAGCAGACCCCGGCCGGCACCCGCTGGGAGGTGCGCACCACGACCACCGTGCTCGGGGTCGACATCCCCGTCGTGGTGACCGGCCTGCCCACCCTGGACGGCGCCTACGGACGCCAGCTGGTGCTCAACGACGTCTCGCTGCGGGTGGCCGACTACGACATCCCGCAGCGGGTCGCCGACGAGATCATCGCGGGTGTCGTGCAGCCGGTGCCGCTGGAGCTCCCGCTCGGCCTGCGCGGCGATACCCTCGCCTCCACCGCGGACGGCCTGGAGCTCGGCTTCAGCGGCACCGACGTCGTCCTCGGCTGAGCCGCGGGGGTTAGAGCGCGACGGTGCCGCTGACCAGCACCTCGGCGCGTCCGCCCACCCGGACGTCCGCACCGTCGCGTTCGACGTGCACCCGGCCGGCCCGGCCCAGCACGGTGCCCTGGGCGGCCACGTAGCTCCCGGGCAGCACCCCCGTCCCGGTCAGCCACTGCCCGAGCCCCGCGTTGAGCGACCCCGTGACCGGGTCCTCGACCAGCATCCCGTCGTGCACCAGGAACGCCCGCACCTCCAGCCGGCACCCCCGGTCGGCCTCCCGCAGCCCGGCCAGCCCGAGCTCCAGACCCTCCAGCAGCGCCGGCTGCGGCCGGACCCCCAGCACCGTCTCCGCGTCGGCCAGCAGCAACCCGATCCACTGCGGCCCGTTGACCAGCCAGACCGCCTCCCGCACCTCGGCCGCCGACAGCCCGAGCCCGGCGACCAGCCGCTCGCGCAGCGCCGGCTCGACCGGCTCGTGCCGGAGCAGCGGGGGAGCGGTGAAGGCGAGCCGGTCCCCGTCGCCGCGCACCTCGACCAGCCCGGCCCCGCACTCCTGGACGACCACCTCGCCCCGCGGCCGCCCGCCGGCGTCCAGCCAGGCCGCGGCCGAGCCGAGTGTGGGGTGACCGGCGAAGGGCAGCTCGGTGCTCGCGGTGAAGATCCGCACCCGGTAGTCGGCGCGGGGGTCGGTGGGCGGCAGCAGGAACGTCGTCTCGGACAGGTTCGTCCAGTGCGCGAAGTCCTGCATCGCGGCGTCGTCGAGGCCCTCGGCGTCCAGCACCACGGCGAGCGGGTTGCCGCGGCCGCCCTCGGAGCCGAAGACGTCGAGCTGGCGGAAACGTCGGTTCACCGGTCCTCCGGGGTGATGTCGGTGTGCAGCCGCACCTGGCGGAGCCGGACGGTGCCGTCCTCGTTGCCCAGCTCACGGTGGGCGCCGTCGGGAGCCCACCCGGCGGAGGCGAGGAAGGTGCGCAGCCGGTCGTCGGTGCTGGCCACCCACCAGGTGGCGCGGGTGAACCCGTCGGCCCGCAGCGTGTCCACGCAGGCGTTGAGCAGCCGGGAGCCGTGCCCGCGGCCGGTGGCGCGCGGGTCGACGACGAACTCACCGACCATCCCGTCCACGCCCGGCTCGGCGTCGGCGTCGGGGCTGGGGGAGGTGGTGGCGAAGCCGACCAGCTCGCCGTCGCCCAGGGCCACCAGCACCCGGCACTCCGCCAGCGGCGGCCGGTCGATCGCGGCGTGCCACTGCTCGGTCATCTCGGCCAGGTCGATCCCGCCCAGGGCGAGCGCACCGACCTCGCTGTGCTGCCAGACCCGGCGCTGCAGCGCCGCCAGCGCCGGCGCCTCCCGGGGCAGCGCCGTCCGCACGGAGTCCGCGATCGGGGTGTCGGCCACGGTGCCCGATGGTAGACCCGGTGCCCGGCCGGCGGTGGCCGTCACCGCGGACGGGCCGGTTTGGCGGCGCGGGCGGACGGATACCTCCGCGGCAGCCGGCCGTCCCGCTCCGGCCCCCGCGACCACGAGGAGTGCCATGGCCTTCGCAGGAGTCGACGCGCTGTTCCGCCCGGTCGGCCGGACCGGCACCCGACGGGGGACGCCCACCGTGGCGCTGCCCGGCACCTACCGGGTCCAGCACGACTCGCTGCTGCTGGCCGAGCACGTCCGCCAGCACGCCGCGGGGTGCAGCGTCCTCGACGTCTGCACCGGGACCGGCTTCCTGGCCCTCACCGCGCGGCAGGCCGGTGCCACCGACGTCGTGGCCGTCGACCTGGCCCACCGCTCGGTGCTCAGCGCCCGGCTCAACTCCGCGCTCTCGCGTTCGGCGCTGACCGTGCACCGTGGTGACCTCTTCGCCCCGGTGACCGACCGGCGTTTCGACCTGGTGGTCTGCAACCCGCCCTACGTGCCCTCACCCAGCGACGTCCTGCCCCGGCACCGCGCCGCCCGCTGCTGGGACGGTGGGACCTCCGGGCGGCTGGTCCTCGACCGGGTGTGCGCCGGCGCCGGCCGGGTGCTCGCCGAGGAGGGCCGGCTGCTGCTGGTGCACTCCACGGTGACCGGGGTCGAGGCCACCCTGGAGCAGCTCGACCGGCACGGGCTGCACGGGGAGGTGGTGGCCCGGCGTACGGTGCCGTTCGGGCCGGTGATGACCCAGCGCGGCGCCTGGTTGCACGAGCGTGGTCTGCTGGACCCGCAGGAGCAGGAGGAGACCCTGGTGGTGGTCGAGGGCCGGCGTCGCCGGCGGGAGGAGGACCGGTGAGGGCAGAACCGGCGGAGGTGGCGACGACGGCCGAGTCGCCCCGGGCGCACCGGGTGCTCGTCGCCGAGGACGGGCCCGTGCTGGTGGAGGGGCCGGTGGAGCTCGAGCTGCCCGACGGCAGCGTGCTGCGCTCCGAGCGCCCCGTGGTCGCCGTGTGCACCTGCCGGCGGAGCGCGATCTACCCTCTCTGCGACACCAGCCACCGCCGTCGACGGAGGAGGACGACATGACCACGACCATCCCCGCACCGGTCGAGCAGCTCGACCGTCCCGCCGTCCCGCCGGCCCGCGGCGAGCTGTCGGCCGCCGTGGTCGACCTGCTGCACGGACGGCGGCAGGACGTGCCCGACCCGACCGCCGCCGATCCCTTCGGCGCCGACCTGCAGCTGGCGCTGGCACTGACCGGCGAGCTGCACTACCGCGGGCTGCAGGGGGTGTCCGACGAGCAGGAGTGGGCGCCGGCGGTGGCCTCGGCACGCCACGCCATGCAGGACCACTTCCTCACCGCCCTGCGCGAGCAGCTGCCCGGCGGCGACGACGTCGAGGAGATGGTGGCCGAGCTCGTGGTCGAACCGGTCGACGGCACCGGCGTCAGCCACCACCTGGCCGCCGAGGGAACCGTCGGGCAGTTCACCGAGTACGTGGCCCACCGGGCGCACTACCACCGCAAGGAGGCCGACCCGCAGGCCTGGGTGATCCCGCGGCTGCAGGACGCCGCCAAGGCGGGGCTGGTGACGGTGGAGCACGACGAGTACGGCGCCGGACGGGCCCGCGCCATGCACTCCGCGTTGTACGCCCAGATGATGGCCGAGCTGGGGCTGGACCCGGGCTACGGCGCCCAGCTGGCGGTGACCAGCCGCTGGGTGCTGGCCGAGGTCAACCTGCAGACCCTGTGCGGGCTGCGCCGCAGCCTCCGCGGCGCCTCGGTCGGGATGTTCGCGGTGATCGAGCTCACCTCCTCCCCGGGCTCGGCCCGCTTCGTCCAGGCGGCCCGCCGGCTCGGGCTGGGGCCGGCCACCGAGGGCTTCTACGCCGAGCACGTCGAGGCCGACGCGGTGCACGAGCAGGTGCTGCGGCGCCAGGTGCTGGCGCCGCTGCTGGCCCTGGAGCCGGGGCTGGCCGGTGACGTGGTGCTGGGCATGCAGGCCAGTGGGTGGCTGGGGGACCGGTTCGCCGAGGAGCTGCTGACGGCCTGGGGGCGGGGCGCGTCCAGCCTGGTCGCGGCGTGACCGGGGTCGCGGCCGGTCCCGGCACGACGTCGCACCACTAGGGTGTGGGAGTGATGAGTGCTGCACTGCGGACCCCGCCCCGGCTCGCCCCCGACACGCTGCGGGTGACCCCGCTCGGCGGGTTGGGCGACATCGGGCGCAACATGGCCATGCTGGAGGTCGACGGCCAGATCCTGCTGATCGACTGCGGGGTGCTGTTCCCCGAGGACGACCACCCCGGTGTGGACCTGATCCTGCCCGGCTTCGAGGTGCTCGCCGACCGGCTGGACGACGTGGTCGGGCTGGTGCTCACCCACGGCCACGAGGACCACATCGGCGCGGTGCCCTACCTGCTGCGCCAGCGACGCGACATCCCGCTGATCGGCAGCCGGCTCACCCTGGCGCTGGTGCGGGAGAAGCTGCGCGAGCACCGGCTCCGCGACACCGACTACCGCACCGTCGAGGACGGTCAGCGGGTCACCTTCGGCGCCTTCGACCTCGAGTTCGTCGCGGTCAACCACTCCATCCCCGACGCGCTGGCCGTCTTCGTCCGCACCGCCGCCGGCACCGTCCTGCACACCGGCGACTTCAAGATGGACCAGCTGCCGCTGGACGGCCGGATCACCGACCTGCGCGCCTTCGCCCGGCTGGGCGAGGAGGGTGTCGACCTGCTGATGGTCGACTCCACCAACGCCGAGGTGCCCGGCTTCACCACCCCCGAACGCGACATCGCCCCGGCGCTGGAGCGGGTCTTCGCCCGCAGCACCCAGCGGCTGATCGTGGCCTGCTTCGCCTCCCACGTGCACCGCGTCCAGCAGGTGCTGGACGCCGCGGTCAAGCACGGCCGCAAGGTGGTCTACGTGGGCCGCTCGATGGTGCGCAACATGAAGGTGGCCAGCGACCTCGGCTACCTGCACGTGCCAGGGAACACCCTGATCGAGCTCAAGGACATCGAGAACCACCGGCCCGAGGACGTGGTGATCATCTCCACCGGCTCGCAGGGCGAGCCGCTGTCGGCGCTGTCGCGGATGGCCAACCGCGAGCACCCGGTGATCGACCTCGAGCGCGGCGACACCGTGGTGCTGGCCAGCTCGCTGATCCCCGGCAACGAGAACGCCGTCTACCGCGTCATCAACGGCCTGGCCAAGCTCGGCGCGACCGTGGTGCACAAGGGCAACGCGATGGTGCACGTCTCCGGCCACGCCAGCGCGGGGGAGCTGCTGTACTGCTACAACATCCTGCGCCCGCGCAACGTGATGCCGGTGCACGGGGAGGTCCGCCACCTGATCGCCAACGGTGCGCTGGCCGAGGCCACCGGCGTCCCCGCCGATCGGGTGGTGCTGGCCGAGGACGGCACCGTCGTCGACCTGGCCCGCGGCCGGGCCCGGGTGGTCGGGCAGGTCGACTGCAGCTACATTTTCGTCGACGGCTCCACCGTCGGCGACGTGTCCGAGACCGCGCTGACCGACCGCAGGATCCTCGGCGAGGAGGGCTTCATCTCCGTGGTCGCGGTGGTCAACACCCGCTCCGGGCGCCTGATCAGCGGGCCCGACATCCACGCCCGCGGGTTCCACGAGGACGCCACCGTGTTCGACCCGGTCGCCGGGCAGATCACCCGCGCCCTGGAGGACGCCCTGGGCGACGGCGTCACCGACGCCCAGCGGCTGCAGCAGGTGATCCGGCGCACCATCGGGCGCTGGGTCAACACCTCCTACCGGCGCCGCCCGATGATCGTCCCCACCGTCGTCACCGTCTGAGGACGCGGCGCGACCCGCGGCGCGGCGTGGTTGACGGGCGCGTTCACCCGGGCGAGCATGGTGCTCGGCGTGACCCACGCCCCACCTCCGTCGACCGGCCCCAGCCCGGTCCCCAGCAGGAGGCAAAGGGACTCCCGGTCTCGGGTCGCTCGTCTGAGTCCTCCGCCCCGGACGGGACCGCTGGGGGGTCGCGCCCGGGTGCGTGGAAGGCCAGATGACAGCGCACCGCAACCTCAAACGACGGGTCCGCGCCCGCGCCGCCAAGACGGGCGAGTCCTACACCGCTGCCCTCCGGCACTTCCGTCCGACTCCGACAGGAGAACCCGACATGCCGGAACCCACCACCCACACCCTGCGCGTCGCCGTCGTCTCGTCGACGGTGCGCTCCGACCCCACCGATGCCGCCGCCCTGCGGGCCAGCGGCGCCGAGGCCAGCGCCCTGGTGCGCCGGGCCGCCGACGCCGGAGCCCGCCTGGTGCACCTGACCGAGGGTGCGCTCTGCTTCCCCGACAAGCGGGTGGTCTCGGCCACCGGACCCGAGGAGATCGGGCCCGCCGACTGGAGCCGCGCCGACTGGCCGGTGTGGCAGGAGCAGCTGGACGCCCTCGCCGCGCTGTCCGCCGAGCTGGGGGTGTGGACGGTCGTGCCGTCGGTGCACCCCCGGCCCGCGCCGGCGCGACCGTACAACAGCGTCTACGTCCTCTCCGACCGGGGGACGGTGGCCGCCCGCTACGACGAGCGGATGCTCTCGACCTCCAAGGCCACCTGGATGTACGCCGCCGGCGCGCAGCCGCTGACCGTCGACGTCGACGGTTTCCGGCTCGGGTTCGCCCTCGGGCTGGACGTGCTGCTGCCGGAGCTGTTCACCGGCTACGACCACCTGGAGGTGGACGCCGTGCTGGTGTCCTACGCCACCAGCGGGCTGACCGGGAACGCCCACATCGGCACCCGGGCCCGCGGGGCGGCGGCGTCGCACACCTGCTGGGTGAGCCTGGCCGTGCCGGCCGACGCCACGTCCGGGCTGACCTCGATGGTGGTCGACCCGGTGGGGGAGGTGGTGGCCGAGGCGCCGGCCGACGGCGTCCCCGGGCTCGTGCTCGCCGACCTGCACCGGGCCGAGGTCATCGCGGCCGGCCGGGCGTTCCGCCGGCGCTCCCGCGAGCGGCTGCCCGGCTGAGCGACCGGCGTCCGACGACGGCAGAGCCCGCCCCGGAGGACCGGGACGGGCTCTGCTGGCGTTCTGGGCTCAGGCGCTGACGGCGCGGGTGACCTTGCCCGCCTTGAGGCAGGAGGTGCACACGTTGAGCCGCTTCGGGGTGCCGGCGACGACCGCCCGGACCCGCTGGATGTTCGGGTTCCAACGCCGGTTGGTCTTCTTCTTCGACCAGGGGACGTTGTGTCCGAAGCCCGGCCCCTTGGCGCAGACGTCACATACGGCAGCCACTGGATCTCTCCTCGTCAGGTGCCGCCCGGGTAGCCGGGGCGGCGCAGCTCGGACTCGCGGTGTGCGAGTGGGTGTACACGTGTGGTGGTCCCAGGATCGGGAACCGGTCAAGCGTAGCCGACCGGCACCACGGACACCTAATCCCCGGGCCGGGCACGGGGACCGGCCGGGGTCGTCCACAGCCTGCCACGGTGCGGGAGCGCCGTCCACAGGCAGCCCTGCGGTGGCGCACGACCCCGAGCTCGCCGCCCATGGTCAGGGCACGCCGGACGTGCCGGCCCGACCAGAGGAGAGACTCCGTGAACCGACCGATCGCCGCCGCCTGCTGCGCCGCGGGCTGCCTCGCCGCCGTCCTCGCCGGGACGCTCGGTGCCGCCGCCGGCCCCGCCGCCGCGCACCAGCCGACCCCCGAGCCGCCCGCCGACACCGTCGTCCGGGTGACCGGGGACGCCGCAGGTGGCTTCAGCATCCTCCACGCCGACGGCACCGAGCTGCACCCGCCGACCGACTCCGAGGCGCTGGCCGAGTGCGCCGAGTACGACACCGTGCGGCAGCGGGTGGCCTGCCGCACCGAGGTGCGCACCTGGTACCGCGACCTGGCCGTGCTGCAGCAGGCCCTGGAGTGGGCCGGGCGCTGAGCGGGCTCAGAGACCGAGCTTGCCGCCCAGCCCGCCCAGACCGCCGAGCAGGTCGGACGGGTCCACGCCCAGCCGCTGCAGCAGGCCGGCGTCGCGGTCGGTGTCGACCTGGTCGGGCAGCTCGGACTCGGCCTGGCCGGCCTTGTCCTGCTGTCCCATCTCCTTGAGCTTGTCGATGATCTGCTGCTTGTCGATCTGCATGTCGGCTCCTCCGGCTCCGTCGGTGGGACCGGCGTGTACCCGATCGGCGCGGCGGTACCCAGCCGTCGCGGTGCGGGTCGCCCGGACCCGTCAGGGGGCCGCACTAGGGTGCCCGGTGTGACAGCACCGACCGGCGGCTGGCGGACCGACGCGTTCGCCCTCCTGCACACCAAGGTCGAGCGGCTCGTCGGCGGCGCCACCGCGAAGGCGCTGGGCCGCTGGCGGATCGAGACCGTCGGCGACCTGCTGCGCCACCTCCCGCGGCGCTACTTCGCCGGTGCCGAGACCAGCGACCTGGCCGCGCTGGTGCCGGGGGAGGAGGTCGCCGTCCTCGCCCAGGTGCGCCACACGAGGATCCGCCACGGGGTCAACGTCACCAACGCGCGCGGGCGCTCCCCGCGCGGACGTCTGGAGGTGGTGGTCACCGACGGCAGCGCCGACCTCGCGCTGACCTTCTTCGGCAACAACCACCTGCTCGAGCACTGGTCGGCCCAGCTGCCGGCCGGGGCACGCGGCATCTTCGCCGGCAAGGTGGGGGAGTTCCAGCAGCGCGCACAGCTGACCAACCCCGACTACGTCGTGCTGGCCCCCGACGGGCGGGTGGTCGGTGGCGCGCAACGCAACCTCGCCCTCGCCCAGGTCGGCCACGACGGGCTGATCGGGCTCTACCCGACGACGAAGAAGCTGCCCACCTGGCAGGTCGCCGAGTGCGTCCGGCTGGTGCTGGAGGCGGTCGAGCAGCAGCTGCAGGACCCGCTGCCGGCCTGGGTGCGGCTCCGGCTGGGGGTGCCGGAGCTGGTGTCGGCCTTCCGCTCGGTGCACCTGCCGCGCACCCGCGACGAGGTGGAGCCCGCCCGCCGGCGGCTGCTGCTGGACGAGGCGCTGGCGGTCCAGGTCACCATGGCCCAGCGCCGCGCCGAGGCGGCCCACGTGCCCAGCACCCCGCGACCGCGGCGGCCCGAGGGGCTGCTCGCCGACTTCGACCGGCGGCTGCCGTTCACGCTGACCGACGGCCAGCAGCAGACCTCGGAGGAGATCTTCACCGACCTGGCCCGCGAGCACCCCATGCAGCGGCTGCTCCAGGGCGAGGTCGGCTCGGGCAAGACGCTGGTGGCGCTGCGGGCCATGCTGGCGGTCGCCGACACCGGCGGGCAGAGCGCCCTGCTGGCCCCGACCGAGGTGCTGGCCAGCCAGCACCACACCACCATCACCGCGATGCTCGGCGACATGGCCCACGCCGACACCCTGCACGCGGCCGAGCACGCCACCCGGGTGGTGCTGCTGACCGGCTCGATGAGCGCCCAGCAGAAGCGCGAGGCGCTGCTCGAGGTCGCCAGCGGCCGCGCCGGCATCGTCATCGGCACCCACGCCCTGCTCTCCTCCCAGGTCCAGTTCGCCGACCTCGGGCTGGTGGTGGTCGACGAGCAGCACCGCTTCGGCGTCGAGCAGCGGGCCGCCCTGGCCGCCAAGGCCGACACCCGACCGCACCTGCTGGTGATGACAGCCACCCCGATCCCGCGGTCGGTGGCGATGACCGTCTTCGGCGACCTCGAGGTGAGCACGCTGAGCGAGGTCCCCGCCGGACGCAGCGAGGTGACCACGGTGCTGGTCGACGAGCGGCGCAACCCCCGCTGGGTCGACCGGGCCTGGCAGCGGATCCGCGAGGAGGTCGCCGCCGGGCGGCAGGCCTTCGTGGTCTGCTCCCGGATCGCCGAGTCCGACACCGTGCGGCCCCCGGGCGCAGAGGAGGCGGAGGACGCCGTCCCACCCCGCACCGTGGAGGACCTGCACGCCGAGCTCGTCGCCGGACCGCTGTCCGGTCTGTCGGTGGAGATGGTGCACGGCCGGCTGCCCGCCGAGCAGAAGGACGCCACCATGCGCCGCTTCGCCGCCGGCGAGGTGGACGTGGTGGTCGCCACCACGGTGGTCGAGGTGGGGGTGGACGTGCCCAACGCCTCGGTGATGGTCATCAGCGACGCCGACCGGTTCGGCATCTCCCAGCTGCACCAGCTGCGCGGTCGGATCGGCCGGGGAGCGCACCCGGGGGTGTGCCTGCTGCTGACCACCAGCCCGGCCGACTCCGAGGCCCGCCGCCGGCTGGAGGCGGTCAGCCGCACCCGCGACGGCTTCCAGCTCGCCAACGTCGACCTGGCCCAGCGGCAGGAGGGCGACGTGCTCGGCGCCAGCCAGTCCGGGACCCGCTCCAGCCTGCGGCTGCTGCGGGTCATCGACCACGCCGAGGAGATCCAGCTGGCCCGCGAGGTCGCCGAGGAGTGGGTGGGACGTCCCGACGCCGCCACCGACCCGGTGCTGGCCGACCTGCGCGCCCAGGTGGAGCTGCTCGCCGACCCGGAGTGGATGGAGCGCACGTGAGCCGGATCATCGCCGGCAGCCGCCGCGGCCAGCGGCTGGACACCCCGGCCGGTGAGCGCACCCGGCCGACCACCGACCGGGTCCGCGAGGCCTTCTTCTCCGCGTTGGCCTCCTGGGCCGGGACGGCCGACGCCCCCGTGGAGCGGTGGTTCGCCGGCCTCCGCTTCGCCGACCTCTACGCCGGCTCCGGCGCGGTCGGGCTGGAGGCGGCCAGCCGGGGCGCCGACGCGGTGCTGCTGGTCGAGGCCGAGCGGGCGGTGGCCGCGGTCACCCAGGCCAACGTCCGCCGCCTCGGTCTGCCCGCGCGGGTGCAGACCGCCAAGGTCGAGCGGCTGCTCGCCGCGCCCGCACCCGAGCCCTTCGACGTGGTGTGGCTCGACCCGCCCTACGCCGTCGAGGCCGCCACCCTGGACGTCCAGCTGCGGGCCGTGGTCGTGGGCTGGCTGGCCCCCGACGGCGTGGTGGTGGTGGAGCGCGGGCGGCGCAGCCCCGACCCGGACTGGCCGGAGGGGATGGAGACCTGGTCGCGTCGCTACGGTGAGACCGTGCTGCACTGGGCGCAGCGCCAGCCGGCGGACGAGCAGGAGGAGGGCTGATGCGGGCCATCTGCCCGGGGTCGTTCGACCCCGTCACCCACGGCCACCTCGACGTCGTGGGGCGGGCCTCCCGGCTGTTCGACGAGGTCGTGGTCGCGGTCGGGGCCAACACCAGCAAGACCGCGCTGTTCACCCCCGAGGAGCGGGTGGAGATGCTCACCGAGACGGTGGCCGGACGCCCGGGTGTCACCGTCACGCTGTTCTCCGGGCTGCTCGTCGACTACTGCCGCGAGCACGACATCGACGTGGTGGTCAAGGGTGTGCGCCGGGCTGCCGACGTCGACCACGAGCTGCCGATGGCCCAGCTGAACGAGCGGATGGGCGGGTTGGAGACGGTGTGGCTGCCCACCGCCGCGCAGTGGGCCCCGGTGTCGTCCACCCTGGTGCGCGAGATCGCCCGGCTGGGCGGGGACGTCACCCCGTTCGTCCCCGACGTCGTAGCCACCCGGATCGCCGCCCGGCTGGGCGCTCGGTGACCACCGGGACGCGGCCCGCGAGCACCGGCGAGGGGGCCGGTCGTCGGCGGTTTGGCGAAGGGTGCCGGCGGCGGGTAGCATCGAACGTCGGTTATGACGCTGTCGTACCGCCGCGTGTGAAAGGCAATGCGATGACTTCGCTGCACCGCCCCGCCGATCCCCGTTCGGGGCTCGTGATCAGCACCCACGACCTGGGTCGCCAGCAAGGGCGGATGATGGAGGTCACCCGTGTGGCCGACGCACCCGACGAGCTCGGCAACGACGTGATCGGAGTGCCACCTGGTTCGCCGATCGCCCTCGATCTGAGGCTCGAGAGCGCGGGGGACGGGGTCCTGGTCACCGGATCGGCTGAGGTCGAGGTGTCGGGGGAGTGCGCACGCTGCCTGACCGCGATCTCGGACCGTACCGAGCTCGACGTGATGGAGCTGTTCCTCTACCCCGACAGCGAGGCCGACGACGAGGAGGCCAGCAGGCTGGAGGGCGAGCTCATCGACCTCGAGCCGCTGATCCGCGACACGGTGGTGCTCGACCTGCCGTTCACGCCACTGTGCCGCGAGGACTGCGCCGGGTTGTGCCCGCTCTGCGGGCAGGACCTGAACGCCGCCCCCGACCACACCCACGAGGATCCGGTCGATCCCCGCCTGGGTGCGCTGGCCGACTGGCAGCCCCAGACCAGCAGTACCGAAGAGACCAGCACAACAAGGGAGCAATGACCATGGCCGTCCCGAAGCGGAAGATGTCGCGCAGCAACACCCGGCACCGCCGTTCGCAGTGGAAGACCACCGCGCCCGCGCTGGTCACCTGCGCCAACGCGGCCTGCCGCGCCAAGCACCTGCCCCACACCGCCTGCCCGTCCTGCGGCCAGTACGGTGCCGGCGCGAGCCGCCGTCAGGTGCTCGAGTCCTGACTCGTTGAGCAGCATCGACTCCGTGCTGGAGCAGCTGGGGGTCCCGTTGGACCCCCAGCTGTTCGAGCTCGCGGTGACGCACCGCTCCTTCGCCTACGAGAACGGCGGGCTGCCCACCAACGAGCGCCTGGAGTTCCTCGGGGACTCGGTGCTCGGGGTGGTCGTCACCGAACACCTCTACCGCACCCACCCCGACCTCAGCGAGGGCCGGCTGGCCAAGCTGCGCGCCGCGGTGGTCAACGCCCGCGCCCTGGCCGGTGTCGCCCGGGGCCTGGAGGTCGGCCCGCACATCCGGCTCGGCCGGGGTGAGCTGAACAGCGGCGGCCACGACAAGTCCTCGATCCTCGCCGACACCATGGAGGCGCTGATCGGTGCGGTGCACCTGGCGCACGGGGTGGAGGGGTCGGCGCGCTTCGTGCACCACCTCTTCGACCCGCTGATGGAGGCCGCGGCCAACCTCGGCGCCGGTCTGGACTGGAAGACCAGCGTGCAGGAGCTCGCCGCCGGTGCCGGGTTGGGCATCCCCGCCTACACCATCACCGAGGCCGGGCCCGACCACGCCAAGGAGTTCGAGGCCTGGCTGGTGCTCGGCGAGGAGCAGTTCGGCCCCGGTCAGGGCCGCAACAAGAAGCAGGCCGAGCAGGAGGCCGCCGCGCTGGCCTTCCGGATGCTCGAGAAGCGGCTGGCCGACCAGCCGGAGACCGTCGCGGCGGCTGCGGAGGCCCTCGTCGGCGGCGAGGCCGCGGACGGGTCGGCGTCCGACCGGCCCGTCGATGCCTGAGCTGCCCGAGGTCGAGGTCGTCCGCCGCGGTCTGGGACCGCAGCTCACCGGTCGCACCGTGGCCGCGGTGCAGGTGCTGCACCCGCGCCCGGTCCGCCGCCACCTCGCCGGGCCCGCCGACTTCGCCGCCACCCTGGTCGGACGCACCTTCGACGTCCCCAGCCGGCGCGGCAAGTACCTGTGGCTGCCGTTCACCGACGGTGACGCGGTGCTGGCCCACCTCGGCATGAGCGGGCAGTTCCGGGTGGACGCGCCCGACCGCCCGCTGGCCCGCAACACCCGGGTGGTCCTCTCCTTCACCGACGGCGGGCAGGAGCTGCGCTTCGTCGACCAGCGGATGTTCGGCGGGCTGTCGCTGTCCCGGGACGGGGCCGTGCTGCCGCCGGAGATCGCCCACATCGCCCGCGACCCCTTCGACCCGGCCTTCGACCTCGGCGAGGTGGGCCGCCGGCTGCGGCGCCGGCGCACCGGGCTGAAACGGGCGCTGCTGGACCAGACCCTGGTCTCGGGGATCGGCAACATCTACGCCGACGAGGCGCTGTGGGCCAGCCGGCTGCACTGGGCCCGCGCGACCGACACCCTGCCCGCCGCCGCGGCCCGCGACGTCCTGCTCGCCGCGCGCGACGTGATGGCGGCCGCGCTGCAGCAGGGCGGGACGTCCTTCGACGCGCTCTACGTCGACGTCAACGGCTCCAGCGGCTACTTCTCCCGCGCGCTCGCCGTCTACGGCCAGGCCGACCGGCCCTGCCCGCGCTGCGGCACGCCGGTCGTGCGGGACTCCTTCATGAACCGCTCCTCCTACCGCTGCCCCCGCTGCCAGCGCCGGCCGCGGTCGGCCCGCTGGTGAGCACCGGCGCCCCGCGCGGCCCGGTCGGCGGGCCCCGGGGACGGCCCGCGCCGGTAGCATCACGCTC
>NZ_QPKK01000329.1 GCF_003344635.1 Desertihabitans aurantiacus | reverse complement strand
GGCGCGCCGCCGGGCCGGCGCCTGAGTCCCGCCCGACCGGCCGGAGGCCCCGGCCCGCGGACGGGCCGGACGGTCCCGGGTGCCACGTAGGGTGTCCGGCGTGCTCCGGATCCGCTCCAGGCTCAGCGCCTGCGCCGCCGTCCTCGCGGCCCTCGTGCTGACCTCCTGCTCACCGGGCGCCCCGCTGCCCAACCCGCTCGACCCGTCGGAGAGCACCGACCCGCCCTCGGCCAGTCCGTCAGCCGGGCCCAGCGACCACCCCGACCGGCCCGGGCCGGCCGTTCCCGATGTCGAGCCGGAGGGCTTCGTCGACGCCCCGCCGGGCACCGGGATGGCCCGCTACCACGACCAGGACGTCACCTGGCTGCCCTGCGGGGCGGCGCTGTGCGCCGACGTGTCGGCGCCGCTGGACCACGAGGAGCCGGATGGCCAGGCCATCACGCTGCGGATGCTCAAGGTGCCGGCCACCGCCGAGCCGCGCCTGGGCACGGTGTTCGTCAACCCCGGCGGGCCCGGGTACCCCGGCACCAGCCTGGCCGCCGGCTTCGACCGGACCGGGCTGGAGCAGTACGACGTCGTCGGCTGGGACCCGCGCGGCGTCGGCTCCTCCACCCCGGTCACCTGCTTCCAGGGCGAGGACCACGACGCCTTCACCGCGATGGACACCTCGCCCGACGACAGCGCCGAGGAGCAGGCGCTGATCGTGGCCAACCGCTCCTTCGGCCAGTCCTGCCTGGAGCGCTCCGGGCCGCTGCTGGAGCACATCAGCAGCGTGCAGACGGTGCGTGACCTCGACCTGCTGCGGGTGCTGGTGGGGGATGAGCGGCTCAGCTACGTCGGCTACTCCTACGGCACCTACCTCGGCGCGCTCTACGCCGAGCTCTACCCCGACCGGGTGGGCCGGCTGGTCCTCGACGGCGCGGTCGATCTCAGCCGGACCTCGGAGACCATCCAGGCCCAGGGCTTCGACCGGTCGCTGAACGCCTTCGCCGGGTGGTGCGTCGCCCAGGGCTGCTCGCTGGGGGAGGACCCGACCGCGGTGGTCGAGCAGGTCACCCGGGTCTTCGACCAGACCGACGTGCAGCCGATGCCGACCCGCTCGGACCGCCAGCTCACCCAGTCCCTGGCCGTCACCGGCGTGATCTCCATGCTCTACTCCGAGACCCGCTGGCCCGCGCTGCTGCAGGTGCTCGAGCTGGCCCGCGAGGGCGACGGCAGCGGGCTGCTGTTCTACGCCGACGAGTTCAACGAGCGCGGCGCCGACGGCCGGTACGGCCAGTCCGCCTTCGCCTTCCCGGCCACCTCCTGCGCGGACACCGCCGACGGCGGGATCGAGGACGCGCTCCAGGACTGGGAACGGGCCCAGGAGCTGGCGCCGGTGTTCGGCCGCTACGGCGGGCCGGCGCTGACCTGCCCGGTGTGGCCGGTCGAGCCGGACGTCTGGGAGCAGCCGATCCGCGGTGCGGGCGCGGCGCCGGTGCTGGTGGTCGGCACCACCGGCGACTCCGCGACCCCCTACGAGTACTCCGTCGCGATGGCCGAGCAGCTGGAGTCGGCCCAGCTGCTGACCCTGGAGGGCGAGGGTCACGGCGCGTTCCGGCAGGGCACGCCCTGCATCGACGGGGCGGTGGTGCGCTACCTGGTCACCGGTGAGCTGCCGCCGCCGGGGACCCGGTGCCGGGAGTGAGCCCGGCGGGCACCGACCCGGTGCTGCTGCTGTGCGCCCACGGCACCGACGACCCCGAGGGGCGCCGGGTGTTCGAGCGGCTCTGCGCGCGGGTCGCCGAGACCGGACGGGTCCGGGTCGAGCCGACCTGGGTCGATGTCCAGCACCCGCAGGTCGACGAGGTGCTCGGCGATCTCGTCGCGGCGGGGGAGCGGGTGGTGCTGGTGCCCGCGCTGCTCTCGCCCGGCTACCACACCCAGGTCGACATCGCCGGCGCCGTCGCGGCGCACCCCGGACGGGCCGTGGCCACCGGCGCGCTCGGTCCGCACCCGCGCCTCGCCGACCTGCTCCACCGCCGGCTGGAGGAGGTCGGAGCCCGTCCGGGGGACACGGTGGTGCTGGCCGCGGCCGGGTCCAGCCGGGTCGAGGCGTCCCGGGCGGTGGAGGAGATGGCGGAGCTGCTGGCGTCGCGCTGGGGCGATCTGGTCGGCATCGGCTACGGCTCCGCGGCCGAGCCCTCGGTGGTCGAGGCCGTCCGGAGGGCCCGCGCCGAGAGGTCCGGCCGGGTGGTGCTGACGAGCTACCTGCTCGCACCGGGGTTCTTCCACGACCGACTGGTGGCGCAGGGGACCGAGCTGGTCACCGCTCCGCTGGGGGCGGAGGCGGAGGTCGTCGACGTGGTGCTCGACCGCTACCGCACCGCGGCCGCGGCGTGGACGGAACCGGATTCCTGAGGAACGTTTGGTTTTCTCTCACCTTTTCCTTATGGTGGCACCGCTGCCGACGTTGGTCTGGACCTCATCGCAGGACCGGTGACCACGCCGGCGGCCCCGGGTGCCGACTGGCTCCCGGGTCGTGTGGAACCGCAGCCGCCCCCGACGCAACGGGGACGGCCGCAGCAGGAAGGAAAGCCATGTCCCGATCCATCGCCCGCGCCGCCACCGGTGCGGCCGCCGTGGCCGGCCTCGCGCTCGGCCTGACCGTCGCCACCGGGAGCACCGAGGCGCACGCCGACTCCGTGTGGGACCGCGTCGCCGAGTGCGAGAGCAGCGGCAACTGGTCGATCAACACCGGCAACGGCTACTACGGCGGCCTGCAGTTCTCCGCCTCCACCTGGGAGGCCTACGGCGGCACCGACTACGCCCCGCAGGCGAACCAGGCCTCGAAGTCCGAGCAGATCGCGGTGGCCCAGAAGACGCTGGCCGCGCAGGGCCCCGGCGCCTGGCCGGTGTGCAGCGTCGAGGCCGGGCTCACCCGCTCCAACGGCGGTGCCAGCAGCAGCTCCTCCTCCGACGACGACAGCAGCTCCTCGAGCAGCAGCGGCTCCTCGAGCAGCAGCTCCGAGGGCTCGAGCTCGCCGAAGCGGTCCACCGGCAGCTACTCGAGCAACGAGTCCTCCAGCCCCAAGCGCGCCGCCGACGGCGAGACCGTGACCGTGCAGGCCGGCGACACCCTCAACAAGATCGCCGAGCGCGAGGGCGTCGAGGGCGGCTGGAAGGCCGTGTACGAGATGAACGACCAGCTCTCCAACCCCAACCTCATCTACGTGGGGCAGAGCATCACCGTCGGCTGAGCCGGCCGGCCCCCGCGGGCGCGACCGTGGGACGACACCGGGCCCGCACCCTCGAGGGTGCGGGCCCGGTCGTCTCCGGGGCAGGGACGACGATTCGTCGCCACCACGCGCCCGCGGCTATAGTCTGCTGCCGTGCCCGGACCCCGGGCACGTGCCGCCTTAGCTCAGTTGGCAGAGCGACGCACTCGTAATGCGTAGGTCTCGGGTTCGACTCCCGAAGGCGGCTCAGATCCTCAGTCGGGGCGAGGACGCCGTCGTCATGGGTAGGTCTCGGGTTCGACTCCCGAAGGCGGCTCAGATCCTCAGTCGGGGCGAGGACGCCGTCGTCATGGGTAGGTC
>NZ_QPKK01000328.1 GCF_003344635.1 Desertihabitans aurantiacus | reverse complement strand
CACGTAATGATAATTTTAAACCACAGTTATCCCTCAAATCTGTACTTATAGCTTCAGATGATGGTTTTTGAGTTGCTAAACAAACCATACCCCCATACGCTCGAGAAATTCTGACAGTATTTTCAACTGTTGCTTGTATTTTTCGAATCAATTGTTTATCATCATTGTCTTTACCTTTTTCGCTAAAGAAAACTTGGCATTCATCTATTAATAAAACTTTTAAAATCGGTCTCTTTTCAACAGGTATGTTCCAAAAATTGTTCACACCATATTTTTCCTTAAAATCTTCTGCTCGTTCTGCAACTTCTTCGTCAAATTTTGTCACTACTTCTAATATTTCATCGTAGTTTCTTTGACCACCCGAAGACTTAAATTTATGAACGTCTGCCAATCCATATTTTTGAAATTCATCTAATTCAGTAGGTGCTGTTTTACCATCAATAATCGTTAAATCGATTGCATCTTGATTTAACATAGCCATCAACATGACTAAAAATGATGCCGATTTACCCGAACCAGCAACGCCACCTACTAAGTAACCACCGTTATTTTTAAATGGCACCGCAAATTTTTCTCCCGTTTCTTTCATAGCTGTATAGAATTTCATCGACTCTATATCAAATTCAATTTCATCAACAGAATCAATTTTCCAAACGTCATCAAGTGGGTCTGGTCTTTTCTCATCTCTAAACAACACTGTTAATTTAGGAGTAAGATTATAGATGTAGTTATCTATTGCGAGCTCAAGTGTTTTTGCAGATGGTTCTACGCTACATACTTGCTCAGAATCAAACAACACTTCTTTCATGTCATTGCATTGGTCTTTTAACTTTTTATGAGTCATACCATTTGGTGGTTCTAAAACTGAGAATATATATCCTTCGTTCAATCGATAAGCAATGGCTGAACAACCTTGAATGAATGGGTCAATTGCATTCTCATCACCCATCATTTGCTTTTTAAATAATGTGATTCTGTCATCATTTTGACTCCAAAGACCCATGCGTATCGCTACTTCAGACCCTAATTCTGCCATTTCTTCTAATTTGCGTTCCCATTTTTCAGTCGCTTTTTTATAAAACGGATTCTTTTCACCCATCAAATATTCTTTTATCAACATACCACTCGACGTAACAGTCGGATATTTGAACAATCGTATTGTCTCGTTCTTACGTTGCAACCCTGCTAACAATTCATCTTTTGTCTTCATTACCATTAAAATTCCTCCTATATTTCCAGAATATTTTGAATTATATTGTTAAATAAACGCTTCTTCTTCATCTGTTTCATATTCATCTCTCATATGCTTGTGATTATCATCTTTCGTTTTTACATTTTTAATTTGTTTAATCGTGTCTGTACCCCTTAATCCCAACAAAAAGTAAGGTGTTATGGCACATCCGACAAATAAAGTAATTAGTCCTAACACTAAGTTAACGCCTGCACTTTGCAAATGAATAACATTCATCACACCTGCCAATCCTATCAATGTCATCAGACCACCAAGAAGTAGTCCAACGACAAATGATATGATAGCAAGTCCTATTTTTATTATCTTCATAATTTAACCTTCTTTCTTTTTACCAGTCCAGCCTTCGAACCAAGCAACTGCTGTATCGATATTCGTTTCTAGTTTTCTAGCATTTAAATCTAAACTATCTAACTCACTCTCACTTAAATCATCTGCGTTCAATATATCTATACATTCGTCTAAAACCGATTTAATAGGTTCAACATAATAACCTGCTGTATAAGACGCGCTATTAATTTTTATATTACCTTTAAATTCTTCTATTTTTGACAATAATTCTTGTGCTTTATTTTGATTAACACTATAGTCATCATCATCATTTAAATTACTTTCTATATTCTTTTTAAGCGTAATCATACTTTGTATAACTGTTGTTATACCTTCTCCAACTTCACCTGAAAAAATAGAGTTATGATTATTTAACTTATTCTTTTTTTCTTCTAAATCATTCAGTTTTGTTTCCATATCATTTTTAATTTCATCAAAGTCACTAGGTTTTGACGTTAAAAATGATATAGCTGAATCTGTAACTTCATTAACTGTGTCTTTAGCTGAATCTAAATCATCATCTAAGTCTTCTTCTTTATCACTTAAAGGTTCGTCCAACTTTTTCTTAACAGCATCTATTTCTGATTGTATATCTTCGATTTCTTTCGCGCTCCCACTTATCGAGAGAGCCTTTAGTTGATATTGTTCTAATTTTTGACTTTCATCCAGTACAAACTTTTTAATATTTAATGATAGTTCTGAACCATTTTCAGATATATACTTCATCACATCTTTATTTGCCATTTACTTATTCACTACTCTCTTTTTTTAACGATTTCAAATTCAATTGTTCTATCGTTTACATCAACTGTAAGTAATCCTATGTACTTACTCATTTCACCTTCTTCTGTTTTATCCAAAATATCTTCAATGATTTCATCTGTTAATTCATTTTTAATTAAATTATCAATTTCAAATTCTTCTATTCCCATTGAATCCAATTCTTCTACGATTAGATTCACTATAATTGGCTTGTTGTAATCTATACGATAGCCATCTCCATCATTGGATTTTAATTCAAACTTTTCTACACTTCTTGTTCGTTGACTTCCATTTTCGCCGAATATATTTAAATAAAATTCATGAAGTCCATTCGTTTCATCTTCTACTTCATAATTTTTCTCGCACATTTGAAATGTAACTTCTTTTAAGCCCAGCTCGATTGTAATGAGTCCAATACTTTCATTTTCTTCGTCTTGAAATGCATTATCTAAAATATCTTCTACAACATCTTCAGTCATATTATCGTTAATTAACTTTCTTAAAACAGTATTCTTTCTACTATCTTGTTCTACTCGATTGATAATCGTATCAACGATTTTTACTTTACTATCATTCAAATTATTCTTGTTCAATTCAACATCATCAAAAACATAATTTTTTCGACTATCATTCGGTTTGATAATGTCTACTTTGAATTCATAAAAATTATATGCACTATCCTCTTCATCATATTCAACTTCGTCGTCATCGTCTTCTTCTTTGTTTGATGATTTCGCTTTTTCTAATCGTTCTATCGCTTCTTTTGTTTGTTCTTTGAGTTTTTCTCGTTGTATTTCTCGCTCTTTAACACTGTCTTCAAATTCAAGTTCTTTACTAATATCTCTGACTCTAACTTCTGTTACAATCTCGCCACCTTCTTCGTTGTCACTACCTTTAATCTCTTTAACATTTGAAACCATTTGATTTCTCAATCTTTCACCATCAAAAATTATTTTTACTTTATAGCGTCTAGCCAACTCTTTTAAATTTTCTAATTGTTCATTATTCAAATAATCAAAATAAGCTTCTGTCGTGTCAAAGTATTCATTATAATCTTCAATATTAATTGTTTGATACGTCTTACCATTAGAATCAACGAATTTGATATAGTCTACTGACCCAGCTAATTCTTTCGATTTATCTTCTTTTTGTTTACGAGTCTCAATTTCTTTAATCGTCGTTGTTGCTTTTTCTTTTTGTTCTTTAATTTCTTCTTCTTTATTTTTTACTTTTTTCTCTAATCGTGCAAACTTCGC
>NZ_QPKK01000327.1 GCF_003344635.1 Desertihabitans aurantiacus | reverse complement strand
GCCGCGGCGGCTGCGGCGGTGCAGTGGCCGCGGGACGGGACGCCGCACGACCCGGGCGCCTGGCTGGTCCGGGTCGCCTCGCGGCGCCTGCTCGACGGCGTCCGCGCCGACCGGGCCCGCAGCGCGCGGGAGGAGCGGCTGGGACGAGCCGTCCCCGACGACGGCTGGACGTCCCCGTCGGCCGAGCAGCCCCCGCGCAGCCCCGAGCAGGACACCCTGCAGCTGGCCCTGCTCTGCTGCCACCCCAGCCTGTCCCGACCCTCGCAGGTGGCGCTCACCCTGCGCTCGGTGACCGGTCTGGGGGTGCAGCAGATCGCCGCGGCGTTCCTGGTGCCCGAACGCACCCTCACCCAGCGGCTCACCCGGGCCCGGGCGACCCTTCGCGCGGCCGGCGCCCGGTTCAGCATGCCGTCGCCGGCCGAGCTGCCGGCCCGGGTCGGGGCGGTGCTCGACGTCTGCCACCTCACCTTCAACGAGGGCTACACCCGAAGCAGCGGCGACCAGCTGGTCGACGCGCTGCTGGCCGAGGAGGCGATCGCCCTGGTCCGGCGGCTGCGGCGGGCCCTGCCCGACCACGACGAGGTCGCCGGCCTGCTCGCGCTGGTGCTGCTCACCCACGCCCGGACCCCCGCCCGCACCGACGCCCGCGGCGACCTCGTCCCGCTGGCCGAGCAGGACCGCACCCGCTGGGACCACGACCTGGTCGCGGAGGGGATCGCGCTGCTGGAGCGGGTGCTGCCGCGCGGACCCGTCGGGCGCTACCAGCTGCAGGCGGCGATCGCGGCGGTGCACGCCGAGGCGGCCGGGGCCGAGCAGACCGACTGGGAGCAGATCCGCGTGCTCTACGAGATGCTGGAGCGCATCGCGCCCGGGCCGGCGGTCACGCTCAACAAGGCGGTGGCGGTCGGGATGGCCCGCGGCGCCGAGCACGGGCTGGCTGTGGTCGAGCCGCTGCTGGAGCAGGAGTCGATGCGGCACCACCACCGCACCCACGCCGTCCGGGCGCACCTGCTGGAACGGGCCGGACGGGTCGCGGAGGCGGCCGACAGCTACCGGCAGGCGGCCCGGCTCACGGCCAGCACGCCCGAGCAGCGCTACCTCAACGCGCGGCTGCGCCGCCTCGACGGGGCCCGCTGAGAGCGGGTCAGCCGACCGCCGGGCTGGGGGTGGGGGCCAGGCAGGCGGTGTTCGACTCGAGGTCGATGGACTCCGGCGCGTCACCCACCATGCCGGCGTACTCCGAGCCGATCAGCACGTCCACCACGCCGTCGGGGCGGGCGTCGCTGCGAGGATCGGCCTCCTGGAAGTGCTCCAGGGTCAGCCGGACCGCCGGGTCCTCGGTGGTGACGCCGACCACGACGGTGCGGGTCACCCGTTCGTCGGTGTTGCCGACCGTGGCGACGGCGAAGCCGGCGGCCTCCAGGGCCTGGCCCACCTCGGCTGCCTTGCCGCGCTCGGCGCCGCCGTTGAAGACGTTGACGAGCACCTGGCTGCTCTCCAGCTGCTCCACCTGCTCGGGGACGCAGGGCTCGACCGGCGGTGGCGGCGGCGGCTTCATCACGTTGGTGTAGCCCCACCAGGCGCCGAAGCCGAGCAGGCCCAGCAGCACGAGGAGGGACAACGGGGTGCGGGCGACCCGCCACACTTCAGCCACGCTCATGCTCCTACCAGCCCTCCTCGCCTGCGGCGGCGCTCTGGCTCAGCCGAGCTCGAGCACGCGGGCGTGCAGGGTCTGGCGCTGCTGCAGCGCCGCTCGGAGCGCGCGGTGCAGGCCGTCCTCCAGGTAGAACTCGCCCTGCCAGGACACCACGTGGGCGAACAGGTCGCCGTAGAACGTCGAGTCCTCCTCCAGCAGCGCCTCGAGGTCGAGGGTGCGCTTGGTGGTGACCAGCTGGTCGAGCCGGATCTGGTGCGGTGCGATGGCAGCCCACTGCTTCTGGGTGTACCCGTGGTCGGGGTAGGGACGGACATCACCGACGCGCTTGAAGATCACGCGGGCCACTGTAACGGTTGGGGGTGGTCGGACCGGATCGGCGAACCTAACGATTGCCGCGCGATTTCCTCAGCCGGACGCCTCGGTCGCGGGACGGCTGTGCCACGCTGTCGCCATGACGGCTGGCGGCACGGCGACCCCGCTCGACCCGGTCCGGGAGCCCGGCCCCGACCCGGCACGCGAGGCGCACCGCGCCGCCGTCCGGGCCGGCTACACCTTCGACGAGCCGGCGGTCGAGCTCGGTGTGCTGGCCGACGGCGACCGTCCCGTCCCCGACGCGCGGATCCGGCTGCCGCTGGCGATGCTCAACCGCCACGGCCTGGTCTGCGGGGCCACCGGCAGCGGCAAGACGGTCACCCTGCAGGTGCTCGCCGAGCAGCTGTCGGCCGCGGGCGTCCCGGTCTTCGCCGCCGACATCAAGGGCGACCTGTCCGGTCTGGTCACCCCGGGCACGGGGTCGGAGAAGCTGCTGGCCCGCACCCGCGCCAACGGCCAGGACTGGACGCCGGCCGCCAGCCCGGTGGAGTTCTTCGCCCTCGGCACCGGCGGGCTCGGCGTCCCGGTGCGGGCCACCGCCACCTCCTTCGGCCCGCTGCTGCTGGCCAAGGTGCTGGGGCTCAACGACACCCAGGAGTCCTCGCTGTCGCTGGTCTTCCACTGGGCCGACCAGCGGGGCCTGCCGATGGTCGACCTCACCGACCTGCGGGCGGTGCTGCACTTCCTCACCGAGGGTGACGGCAAGGTCGAGCTGCGCGAGCTCGGCGGCGTCTCCACCGCCACGGTCGGGGTCATCCTGCGGGCGGTCACCACCCTGCAGGCGCAGGGCGCGGACGCCTTCTTCGGCGAGCCCGAGCTGGAGCTGGCCGACCTCTGCCGCACCACCACCGACGGCGCCGGCATCATCTCGCTGCTCGAGCTGCCCGACCTGCACGACCGACCCGCCCTGTTCTCCACCTTCCTGATGTGGCTGCTGGCCGAGCTGTTCGAGACGCTGCCCGAGGTGGGCGACGCCGAGCGGCCCCGGCTGGTGTTCTTCTTCGACGAGGCCCACCTGCTGTTCGCCGACGCCTCCAGGGCCTTCCTCTCCTCGGTGGCCCAGACCGTCCGGCTGATCCGCTCCAAGGGGGTGGGCATCGTCTTCGTCACCCAGTCCCCGCAGGACGTGCCGGAGCAGGTGCTGGCCCAGCTCGGCGCGCGGGTGCAGCACCAGGTGCGCGCCCACACCCCCAAGGAGGCCCGGGCGCTGCGGCAGACCGTGTCCACCTTCCCGCAGGGCCCGGACGACCTGGCCGAGGTGCTGCAGACCCTCGGCACGGGAGAGGCGGTGGTGACGGTGCTGGGCTCCGACGGCGCGCCGACGCCGGTCGCCCGCACCCGGGTCTTCGCGCCGCGCTCCACCATGGGCCCGACCCCGGCGGAGGTGCTGCGGCCCGGTATCGCGGTGTCGCCGCTGATGCAGCGCTACGGCCAGGCGGTCGACCGCGACTCCGCCCGGGAGATGCTGGCCCGCCGCGTCGAGGAGCAGACCCCTGCCCCCGCCGCACCGCCGCCGCGGCGCACCGGGCGTGCCGAGCGCGCCGAGGAGGACGGGCCCCGCCGGGACCCGGCGCC
>NZ_QPKK01000326.1 GCF_003344635.1 Desertihabitans aurantiacus | reverse complement strand
TGCTGGTGGTGCTGGCCGCGACCGGGGTGCTGCGCGGGCTGCAGGACACCCGCACCCCGCTGTACGTGGCGATCGGGATCAACCTGGCCAACATCGTCCTCAACGTCACCCTGGTCTACGGCCTCGGGCTGGGGATCCGCGGCGCCGCGCTGGGCACCGTGCTGGCCCAGACCACCGGCGCGGTGGTGCTGGCCCGGGTGGTGCTGCGCGGTGCCCGGGCCGAGGGGGTGCGGTGGCGCTGGCACCCGGCCGGCGTGCTGGCCGCGGCCCGGACCGGGGTCTGGCTGGTGCTGCGGACGGCGTCCATGCAGGTCACCGCCCTCACCACCACCGCGGTGGCCACCGGGATGGGCGCGGTCGTGCTCGCCTCCCAGCAGGTGGTGCAGAGCCTGTGGTCGCTGCTGGCCTTCGCCCTGGACGCCATCGCGATCGCCGCCCAGGCCATCATCGGGCGCTACCTCGGCGCCGGCGAGGGCGACCTGGTGCGCAGCCTGACCCGCCGGATGGTCGGCTGGGGGATGCTGGCGGGGGTGGTGTTCGGCTTCGTGGTGTGGGCGGCGAGCCCGCTCTACGTGCCGCTGTTCTCCCCCGACGAGGCGGTCCAGCAGCAGGTGCTGCGGGTGCTCGTGGTGGTCGCGCTGATCACCCCGGTGAGCGGTCTGGTGTTCGTCCTCGACGGCGTCCTCATCGGAGCCGGGGACGCCCGCTACCTGGCGGTCGCCAGCATGGTCACCACCGTGGTCTACGTGCCGCTGGCGGTGCTGGTCGGCTGGACCGGCTCCGGGCTGGTGTGGCTGTGGGGGGCGATGTGCGTGTGGATGCTGGCCCGGGCCGTCACGCTGGGCCTGCGGGCGCGCGGCGAGCGGTGGATGCGGCTGGGCGCCGAGGCGCTCTGAGCTCTCAGAGCCAGGGCTGGGCCGGCGGGTCGAGCGCGGCGTCGATCCGGCTGCGGTGGCGCGGCGTCATCGGCGGCAGCGCGTCCACGGCGAACCAGCCGACCTCCAGCGACTCGTCGTCGGCCACCCGGGCCTCGCCGGCGACGTGGCGGCAGCGGAAGACCAGGCTGAGGAAGTGGCAGACGTCGCCGTTGGGGTAGTGCACCACGTCGTCGCTGTGCACGCTGACCAGCCGCTCCACCTCGGCGGTGATGCCGGTCTCCTCGGTGATCTCGCGGAGCAGCCCGTCCACCGGCTGCTCCCCCGGCTCGAGGATGCCGGCTGGCACCGCCCACTCGCCGGTGTCGGCCCGCCGACCGAGCAGCACCCGGCCGTCGTCGTCGAGCACCACCCCCGTGACGCCGGGCAGCCAGAGCGGGTGGTGGCCCACCATCGAGCGCAGCTCGAGGATGAAGTCGGGGATCGGCACCCGGCCACCCTGCCACGCCCCGGCACCACCCGGGGACGCCGCAGGCCCGCCGGAACGGGTCCGACGGGCCTGTGGTGTGGTGCGTGGTGCGGCGTGCGCTCAGGCGGCGCCGACGACCTCCACCGGGAGGTGGGCGGTGACGCCGTCGTGCAGCTTGACGCCGACGGTGTGCTTGCCGGTCTGCTTGATCGGCTTGGCGATCTCGACGCTGCGCTTGTCGACCGAGGGGCCGCCGGCCTTCTTGATGGCGGTGGCGACGTCGGCCGCCGTCACGGCACCGAACAGCCGGCCGGAGTCGTGCACCCGGACCGAGAGCTGGATCGAGAGCTGCTCGATCTGATCGCGCACCTCCTGGGCGTGCTCCAGACCGCGGATCTCACGGGCGTCACGCACCCGCTTGATGTCGGCGATCTGCTTCTCCGCGCCCCGGGTCCACTTGATGGCGTGGCCCTGCGGGAGCAGGTAGTTGCGGCCGTAGCCGTCCTTCACCTCGACGACGTCGCCGGGGTTGCCGAGGTTGCTGACCTCGCGCGTGAGGATGAGCTTCATCGTGGTCCTCCTTCTCAGCGCGCCGTGGAGGCGTAGGGCAGCAGGGCCATCTCGCGCGCGTTCTTGATCGCGATGGCGACCTTGCGCTGGTCCTGCACCGACAGCCCGGTCACCCGGCGGGCGCGGATCTTGCCGCGCTCGGAGATGAACTTCCGCAGCTGGGCGGTGTCCTTGTAGTCGACGTGGGCGATGCGGACGGTCTTGGCCGGTGCGCCGCCCTTCCCCTTCTTCACGGGCGGCTTGCCACGTGGGGCCATTGTGGTGCTCCTTCATCTGAGCCCGGCCGGAGCCGGAATGTGCCTGTCGCTCCCCGACGGGCGGGGCGTTGTGTGTTCAGTTGCGGGACCGAGCTACCTCGGCCTTCGAGCGGGTCGGTGATCGCAGATCAGGACGGTGTCGATCAGAACGGGGGCTCGTCGCTCTGGGCCTGGGCCCAGGGGTCCTGCTGGGGCTGGCCGCCGCCACGGTTGCCGCCGCCGGACCAGGAGTCCTGGCTGCCGCCGTTGCCGCCGTAGCCTCCACCACCGCCCTGGCCGCCGCTCCCACCGCCGAAGCCGCCGCCACCGCCCTGGCCACCGCCCGAGCTGGTGCGGGTGACCTTGGCCGTGGCGTAGCGCAGCGCCGGGCCGATCTCGTCGACGTCCACCTCGAACACGGTGCGACGCTCACCCTCGCGGGTCTCGTAGCTGCGCGACTTCAGCCGGCCCTGGACGATGACCCGCATCCCCTTCTGCAGGGACTCGGCCACGTTCTCGGCCGCCTGTCGCCAGACCGCGCAGTTGAGGAACATGGCGTCGCCGTCCTTCCACTCACCGCTCTGGCGGTCGAAGGTGCGCGGGGTCGAGGCCACCGTGAAGTTGGCCACGGCCGCTCCGGACGGGGTGAACCGCAGCTCGGGGTCGGCGGTGAGGTTGCCGACCAGGGTGATGACGGTTTCGCCAGCCATGTTCGCTCCGTTGTTCGAGGGCCTCAGAAGGCCTGGACGTCGTGTCTGCGATCACTGTGCCACGCGGGTCCGACGGGTTTCGAGGCCTCGACCCGGTGGCTGTGGACAGCTCCCGGATCCCGGGAGCCGCCGACCTCAGTGCGCGTCGGGACGCAGCACCTTGGTGCGCATGACCTGCTCGTTGATGCCGAAGAGCCGGTCCATCTCCTGCACGGCCTCGGGGGTCGCGGTCAGGTTGATGACGGCGTAGATGCCCTCGGTCTTCTTCTGGATCTCGTAGGCGAGGCGGCGCTTGCCCCACACGTCCACGTTCTCGATCGAACCACCGGCGTCGGTGATCACCTTGGTGTACTGCTCCAGCAGCGGGTTCACCTGGCGGTCGTCGGTGTCCGGGTCGATGATGACCATCACCTCGTACTTGCGCATCGCGAACTCCACCTCCTCTGGTCTCGGCGGCCACGGGACGTCCCCGTGGCAGGAGGGCGAATGCGTGCCCCGGCCACGGGTCGTGGCAAGGGACGTGGTCGAAGGGTCGACCAGCGGTCCACCCTACCAGCAGCGGCGTGGACGGCGCGCGACGTCGCGGCTCAGCCGCGCAGGGCCTGGGCGAGGCGGGCCACGGCCTCCCGCTCCCGGCCGTCGCGGAGGTTGCCGAAGCCGAGCACCAGCCCGGCCCCGGACGCCGACCGGACGCGGTAGCGCGCCAGGTCGGCCACCCCGACCCCGGCCTGGCGCGCCCGGGCCACCACCGCCGCGG
>NZ_QPKK01000325.1 GCF_003344635.1 Desertihabitans aurantiacus | reverse complement strand
CGCGCAGCTGCACCTCCCCGTGCCAGCCCGGGGCCGGCGGGGCGGCGGTCCAGCGCGGGCGCACCCCGGTCAGCGCGTGCACCTGCAGCGCCTCGCGCGGGCCGACGGTGACGGTGTTGTCGACCGGGGAGATGTCGAGCACGAACCGCGGACGCCCGTCGGCGGCGGGGACGCCCAGCCGCAGCCCGCGGCGCTGGCCGACGGTGAAGCGGTGGCTGCCGGGATGCCGGCCGAGCACGGTGCCGTCGGCGTCGACGACGTCACCGGGCCGCTCCCCGAGCCGCTCGGCGAGGAAGCCGGCGGTGTCGCCGTCGCTGATGAAGCAGATGTCGTGGCTGTCGGGCTTGTCGGCGACCAGCAGCCCGCGCCGCGCCGCCTCCGCCCGCACCTCGGCCTTGGGGCTGTCGCCCAGCGGGAAGGCCGAGCGGGCCAGCTGGTCGGCGGTGAGCACCCCGAGCACGTAGGACTGGTCCTTGCCGGCGTCCACCGCCCGGTGCAGCTCGACGCCGTCGGGCCCGTCCACCAGCCGGGCGTAGTGACCGGTCGCCACCCGGTCGAAGCCGAGCGCGACGCCCCGCTCCAGCACCGCGGAGAACTTGATCTTCTCGTTGCAGCGCAGGCAGGGGTTCGGGGTGCGGCCGGCGGCGTACTCGGCGACGAAGTCGTCCACCACGTCCTCGGCGAAGCGGTCGGAGAGGTCCCACACGTAGAAGTCGATGCCCAGCACGTCGGCCGCCCGCCGGGCGTCGTGGGCGTCCTCCTTGGAGCAGCAGCCGCGGGCGCCGGTGCGGAAGGACTGCGGGTTCTTCGACAGCGCGAGGTGGACGCCGGTCACCTCGTGACCCGCGTCCACCATCCGCGCGGCGGCCACGGCGGAGTCGACCCCGCCGGACATCGCGACCAGAACCTTCACGTCGGCCGAGCCTACCGACCCGGTCCGACGACGACGGCGCCGAGCCCGGCACGGGCAGCTGCCCGCTGGTCACATCGTCGACAGGCTCAGGGCGCTGTGGTCACGGGGCCTTTTCGACCGGCCCAGGACGCGGTGGCTCAGCAGGCTGTCGACGGTCCCAGGCGCTGCGTCCGTCGGCTCAGTCGAGCCGGGTGCCCTCCAGCACCTTCGTGGCCCACCCGTTCTGGCAGAACCGGCAGCGGACCTCTTCCTGGCCACTGCCGAGCGGGATCACCGGGATCCAGAAGACGTGGATCCAGGTGCGCACGCCCAGCCGCTCGTACCCGCGCGGTTCCAGGCAGTACGGGCAGCGGAACGACCCGGACTCCAGCAGCTTGCGGCGCACCCGGGTGCCGAAGAAGAAGATCATGGCCTGATCGTCGCACCAGCGCCCGCGGCCGACCTCAGCGGATGCGGTCAGTGGTTGCTGGGCACCCAGCCCTCCCCGCAGGTCCCGCCGAACGCCGAGGCGTCGATGTGGACCTCCGAGCCGTCGGCCGCCAGCAGCGGCTGGTAGCTGCTCGCCACCTCCCGGCTGCCCTCGGGGATGTAGTGGAAGATCAGTGAGCGGCGGAACCGGTCGGCGGTGGTGTTGGGCTTCGAGCCGTGCACCAGGCTGCCGTGGAAGATCAGGGCGTCGCCGGCCTTCATCTCGGTCTGCACCACCCGCAGGTGGTCGGGGATGTGCACGGTGATCGAGGTGAACGACTCGGCGGCGTCGGCCTCCTCCGGGCAGGAGATCTCGTAGCGGTGGGTGCCGGGCACCACGCCGAGCGCCCCGTTGGCCTCGTCGCAGTCGTCGACGGCGATCCAGGCGGCCACGCAGGTCTCGGGGTGGGACTGCAGGAAGTAGTTGTCCTGGTGCATGGCCTGGCCGCGGGCGCCGGCGGGCTTGAAGTAGAACATCGACTGCGCGGCCCAGACCGGGGCCTGGAGGGCGTCGCGGACGCGCCCGACCACCCGCTCCTCCAGCAGCCAGCGCCGGGCCAGCTGGCCGGGGGTGTGGTCGCCGCGGTGCGGGTGGATCATCCGGGGGTAGGCGCGCAGCGGGTCGCCCTCGGGGATCTCGTCGAAGGAGCCGCCGGTGCCGTCGGTCTCCATGTGGGTGGTGAAGGCCTCGCGGACCTCGGCGATCTCCTGCTCGTCGAGCAGACCGCGCAGCTGCACCGCACCGTTGCGGCGGTAGGCGTCGGCGAGCGCGGCCGGGTCGACGGCGTCGGCGGGGAAGGTCTCCAGGCCGGTCACGTCGGAGACGTCGGGGTGACCGGCGGGAGCCTCGGAGAGGGTGTTCGTCATACCTCTCAGCCTGGTCGGACCGGCCGGGGTGTGGAATGGGCACCGAGGTCACGGACATGGAGGATCCTGCTGTGTCGTTCGAGACGCCCGCGGTCGAGCTGCCGCCTCCCGCCGTCCGCCGGGTCAGCGCCGGCGAGTTCAGCGAGGGGGTGCGCTACCACGTCCGGCGCTCCCGCGGCACCGACGACTGGCTGCTGCTGCACACCGTCGACGGTGCCGGGCTGCTGCTGACCGCCGACGACCGGCAGATGGCGGTCGGCGCGGACCAGGCGGTGCTGGTGCGACCGGGGACGGTGCAGGAGTACGGCACCGACCCCGCGGCCGGCCGCTGGGAGCTGCTGTGGACCCACTTCCGCCCACCGCCGACCTGGGTGGCGCTGCTGGACTGGCCCGAGGTGGCCACCGGTGTCGGGCACCTGCGGCTGGGTGCGGAGGTGGCCGAGCGGGTCCGTCGGGCCCTGCTGGACGCCGCCCGCGCCAGCCGGATGGCGGTCGGGCGGCCCGAGCTGTTCGCCCAGAACGCGCTCGAGGCGGCGCTGCTGTGGTACGACACCCAGAACCCCCGGCAGCGGCTCCTGGACGAGCGGGTGCTGCGGGTGCTCGAGCACATCGACGCCCACCTGGCCGAGGACCTCGACGTGCAGGACCTGGCCCGGGTGGCGCACCTGTCGGCGTCCCGGCTCAGCCACCTGTTCAGCGCCCAGGTGGGCAGCCCGCCGCTGCGCCACCTGGACGCGCAGCGGATGGAGCTGGCCGCCGAGCTGCTCGAGCTGACCAGCCAGCCGGTGGCCGAGGTGGCGTGGCGGGTGGGCTATGGCGACCCGCTGTACTTCTCCACCCGCTTCCGCCGCCGGCACGGGGTCAGCCCGACCCGCTACCGCCGCGAGCGCCGGGGTCAGCAGCAGGAGCGGCCGATCGGCTGAGGCGGTCGGTCAGCCACCGACCCGGCGGGCCCGCTCGACGGCGCCGGGCAGCGCGGTGAGCAGGGCGTCGACGTCGGCCGCTGAGGACGCGGCGCCGAAGGAGACCCGCAGCGATCCGCGGGCGGCCTCCTCCCCCGCCCCCATGGCCAGCAGCACCGGGCTGGGCTGGATGACCCCGGCCGAGCAGGCCGAGCCGGTCGAGCAGTCCAGACCGGCGGCGTCCAGCAGCATCAGCAGGTCGTCGGAGCGCAACCCGTCGAAGCCGAGGTTGACGATGGCCGGGGACGTCCGCTCGCCCCCGTGCACCCGCCAGCCGGTCAGGTCGGTGGCCGCCAGCCCGTCGAGCAGCCGCGTCCGCAGCCCCGCCCAGGTGGCGGTCCGCTCGGTGCGCCGGGCCACCGCGTCGGCGCAGGCCGCGGCGAGGGCGGCCGCGAGCGCGGTCGGGACGGT
>NZ_QPKK01000324.1 GCF_003344635.1 Desertihabitans aurantiacus | reverse complement strand
GCTAAGAGGAGGGGGCTAAGAGGAGGGGGCTAAGTGGGGGGCTAAGAAGTGGGGAGGCGGGGGCTACGGAGGGGGCCAAGTTCGCACCTCACGAGGGCTAAACCAGCGCAGCGCGCTAGAGGGGCAACGGGCGGCAGTCCTAGGTTCGCTGCGGGTGCCTGCTGCGTCGCGGGCGGGCCCGTCGGAGCAGGTCCCGTCATGAGGAGCGAAGTGAGCAGTCGATCTCGGGCCAGCAGTGGTCACGCAGTCGAGTCCGTGCCGACGGGACGGAGGTGGCTGCGGACGGCGATGGTGGGTCTGGTGGCCGGTGCCCTGAGCGGTACCTCGCTCGCGGTGCTGCCGGCGTCGGCGGCCCAGGGTGATCCGATCACCGGTTCTGCGTGGCAGGACTGGGACGCCAACGGCGTCTTCGACAGCTACGAGCAGGCGCTGGCCGGCGTCGAGGTGTACGCCTACGACCCCGACGGCAACGTGGCGGGGCCGGTCGAGACCGGAGCGGACGGCTCGTACGAGCTCGAGGTGACCTCCGACGCCGCCCAGTGGCGGGTGGAGGCCGATGTGCCGGACACCGACCAGTGGGCGGCCTGGCGCGACGGGGCCAGCGGTTCGCAGAACCTCTCGACGGTACAGTTCGTCACCTCGGTACCGGCCGCTGATGTCGACTTCTCCTTCCAGGTGCCCGACGCCTACGTGGAGAACGACCCGCTGGTCTACACGCCAATCTTCCGGTTCGGCACCTACGACGGTGGATCGGCCCCGAAGACCGGGGCCTCGATCATGCCCTACAGCTCGACGAGCAACTGCAACACGCCACCGGTGGCTCAGGACCCCTGGGACCAGTGCGTGGTGCCGACCCAGGCCAAGGTCGACTTCAGCGAGGTGGGCGCCACCTACGGCTCCACCTGGCAGCGCGCCGCCGAGGTCGGTGAGCCGGGCACGGTCTTCACCTCCGCCTACCTGCGCCGCCACGCCGCCTTCGGCCCCGGCGGCCTGGGTGCCATCTACCAGGTGACCCCGAACGGCGACGACTGGGACGCCGCGACGGCTGATGCCGACGTGTACGTCGACCTGGTCGCCGAGGGTGTCGACCTCGGCCAGGCCGTCATCGGCGGCCGTCCCGACTCCGAGGCCGAGACGCTCGCCTCCGGCTACGACTGGACCCGCGACCCGCTGGCCTGGCCGAACATCGGCAAGGCCGGCATCGGCGGGATCGCCTTCAGCACCGACGAGCGGTCGCTGTTCGCGGTGAACCTGTACAACAAGTCGCTGGTCCGGATCGAGACCGGCAAGCCGGCCGTCGCCGATCCCGAGGTCACGGACATCAACCTGCCGTTCCTCGACGCCGACCCCGACCTGCGTCCGGCAGGGATCTCGGCCAACCCGATGCGCAACGAGATGTACCTCACCGTGACGGACACGGCGGAGTCCTCGCAGAACCGGTCGGAGCTGCGTGGCTACGTCTACCGGTTCTCTCCCGACGACCCGGTGGGCACCATGCAGCTGGCGCTCGAGTTCCCGCTCGACTTCGCACGGGCCGACCTCGGCCCGACCATTGAGATGGACTACCAACCCTGGACCAACGACCAGGCCAAGTTCATCGCGGCCGGTGGTGGCAACCCCGCGAGCCTGGCCATCAATCTCAACCAGCCGGTTGTCGCCGAGGCCAAGTACCTGCACGGGAACCTTGTCATCGGCGTGCGCGACCGCACCGGTGACTCGGTGGGCTCGTTCGGCATGTATCTCGCCGACACCGGCACCGCTCAGGTCGGGTCCGTCCGCTCGAGCGGCGGTGTCTACCTCGCCGGTCCGACCGCGGACGGCACCGGCTGGCAGATCGAGCAGGACGGCGTGGTCAACGGCGTCGACGGCGACGGTGCCTACAGCGAGGGCGACTCCGGTCCCGGCGGGTCCGGCTACTTCGACACCAGCTGGATCTACGAGAACACCGCGGCCTACCCGCCGCCGCAGGCGCACCACTCCGAGGCCCTGGGCTCGGTGGTCGTGCTGCCCAGCCGTGAGGACGGCATCCTGACCACCGGTCTGCACGTCGGCGACTACGCCTGGCAGGTCGGCGTGCGTCGCCTCTACCAGGCCACCGGCGAGCACTACGACCCCAAGGGTGCGGTCATCCTCCAGGTCCGTGGGCCGCAGCCCGGTGAGCCGTTCGACGTGACCACCAAGGGCAACGGCATCGGTTCGATGACGATCATGGCCTCGACGGCGCCGATCGAGATCGGCAACTACGTCTGGTACGACGTCGACCGTGACGGTGTGCAGGACGCTGATGAGGCCCCGGTGGTGGGTGCGACGGTGAACCTGTACGCCGCGGATGAGGACGGGAACCGGACCGGGGCGCCGATCGCCACGGTGGAGACCGACCAGTACGGCCAGTACTACTTCACCTCCGGTGTACACGGTGTGCTGCCGAACACCCGGTACGTGATCGGCGTGGACGACGCGGCCGACTACGAGACCGGTGGGGTGTTGGAGGAGTGGGTGCCGACGGTGGCCGACACGGGTGATGAGAACAGTCTCGACCCGGATCGAAACGACTCCGACGGCATCGTCGACGAGGCCAACGGTTTCCCCTACATCTCGCTGACCACGGGTGATCTGGGCGACAACGACCACACGTTCGACTTCGGTTACTGGAAGTGGACTCCCGGCTTCGACAAGGAGCTGGTGTCGATCGTGGAGAACCCTGAGGACGATGGCACCTGGTTGATCACCTACGAGCTGACCGCCAGCAACGCTGGTCCGTCGCAGGGGGAGTACGACCTGTCGGATGACCTCACCGAGATGGGTGAGGGGATCATCCTGGAGGAGGCGACGGTCGCGGGGCCGGAGGACCTGCCCGAGGGTGTGGAGGTCAACGCCGGCTTCGACGGCGTGGACGACCAGCTGATCGTGGAGGACGTGCCGATCGCCGCGGAGGCCGAGCACGTGTACACCGTGACGGCGACGGTGTCGTTGGAGGCCGACGAGGCCGGTGCGGTGACGGTGCCGGTGGAGAACCTGACCTGCCAGCCTGCCGCCGGTGGTGGTTTCGAGGCGGGCAGCGGAGGCTTCAACGCCGCCACGATGAGCCCGACCGACAAGGCCGACATCGTCGATGAGGCCTGCCCCTCGTTGCCGGTGGTGACGATCGAGAAGGTGCTGGAGGGTGAGCCGGCTCCGGTGGCTGGTGAGCCGGGGATCTGGGAGGTCCGTTACCTGCTGACGGTCTCCAACCCGTCGGCGGCTGACACCGACTACGACCTGACCGATGAGTTCCGCTTCGGTGCGGGCATGACCCTGGTCGAGGGTTCGGCGACGGTCGCGAGCACGGACCCGGCTGGGATCGAGGTCTCGGAGTCCTGGAACGGTGTCGACGACACGGTGGTCGTGGAGGACGAGCCGATCGCTGCGGGTGATGAGCACACCTATTCGGTGACGGCGCGGTTCGCGTTGGATCTGGCGTCGGTGCCTGCTGAGCCGGTGAGCAGTGATTGCGAGCTGGGTGCTGGTGAGGACGGGACCGGGCTGCGGAACGAGGCTGGTGTGTCGTTCAACGGCTACGACAACGTCGATGATGCGTGCGCGGAGACCGGTGAGCCGGAGATCGAGAAGTCGGTGGTGTCGGCTGAGCCGA
>NZ_QPKK01000323.1 GCF_003344635.1 Desertihabitans aurantiacus | reverse complement strand
GAGCGGCCAGGACAGCACCAGCGCACAGGTCACGGCCACCGAGGCCACCGCGGCCAGCGCCACCAGGACCCAGCTCCAGGGCACGAGCAGACGTTCGCGGTGGCTCACCCGGCCAACCTAGTGCCCGCCACCGGTCGCGGCGAACCGCCAGAACGCCGACGGGCGGGTGCGGAAGACCTCCGCACCCGCCCGTCCTCAGACGTCCCCTGCCGGGATGGTCGCGCCGTTCAGCCGGCGCAGTCGAAGCAGTACTCGTCGTCGCCGCGCTTCTCCGCGATCTGGCTGCGGTGCCGCACCAGGAAGCAGCCCGCACAGGTGAACTCGTCGGACTGCTTGGGCAGCACCCGGACGGTCAGCTCCTCGTGGGAGAGGTCGGCGCCGGGAAGCTCGAAGGACTCCGCAGCCTCGACCTCGTCTTCGTCGACCTTGCCGGAGTTCTTGTCGTTCCGGCGCGTCTTGAGAGCCTCGATGCTGTCCTCGCTGATCTCCTCATCGGTCTTGCGAGGGGCGTCGTAGTCGGTCGCCATGGGTTCCTTCCTCGGGGTTGCCGTGCTCTGGAGGCCAGAAACACGAGCGCATGCATATCACACGCGCCGAACTGCGGCGAGACCCCTTTTGTTCCCCGTCCGGCGTGGCTTCACGCAGGCCGCTTCGCGGACCCGCTCAGCCGGCTGCGGGGGCCTGGCAGAGGGCCGGCCGGCCCGGCTCACGCAGGTTCGGGCAGCAGTCGGCCGGGCAGCGCAGCAGGCCCGGGCTGCCGTCGTCGATGACGCTCGGGGCGGCCGGCTCCGACCGCTCCACCGCTGCCCGCTCGAGCACCAGGTCGACCAGCCCGGAGACGAAGGCCGGGTGGACGCCGGCGGTCGCCGCCCGCTCCATCCGCAGGCCCAGCTCGTCGGCGGTCTCGCGGGCCTCGGTGTCGAGGTCGAAGACGACCTCCATGTGGTCGGAGACGAAGCCGATCGGCGAGACCACGACGCTGCGGACGCCCTCGGCGGCCAGCTCGGCCAGCCGGTCGTTGATGTCGGGCTCGAGCCAGGGCTGCGACGGCGGGCCGGAGCGGGAGCAGTAGACCACGTCGAAGGGGTGCTCCACGCCGGTGCTGCGACGCAGCTGCCAGACGATCTCCGCGGCCACCGACTGGTGCCAGTCGACGTAGGAGCCGTTGTCGCTGCGCGGCGGCGGGCCGGCGGTGGCCGCCATCGCACTCGGCAGGGAGTGGGTGACGAAGAGCAGGTGCGGCACCTCGTCGGGCAGCTTGGCCAGGGCGTCGCGGACGGCCTCGGTGTTGGCGTCGACGAAGCCGGGGTGCTGGGCGTAGTGGCGGACCCGGTCCACCTCCAGCTCGGTGCCGGTGGCGCGGACGGCGTCCCAGGCGTCCCAGAGGTTCTCCCGGTACTGCCGGCAGGAGGAGTAGGAGGGGTAGGCGCTGGTGGTCACCGCGAGCACCCGGCGGTGGCCGTCGGCGGCGATCTCGGCCATGGTGTCGGCCAGCCAGGGCGCGGTGTTGCGGTTGCCCCAGTACAGCGGGGTGTCCAGGCCGCGGGCGTCCAGCTCGGCCCGCAGCGCGGCCAGCAGCTCCCGGCACTGGTCGTTGATCGGGCTGCGTCCGCCGAAGGCCAGGTAGTGCCCGGCCACCTCCTGCAGCCGCTCCTCGGGGATGCCCCGTCCGCCGGTGACCTGGCGGAGGAAGGGCATCACCTCCTCGGGGCCCTCGGGACCGCCGAAGGAGACCAGCAGCACGGCGTCGTAGGGCTCCAGACCGGAGGGGGGCACGGTGGAGGACACGGTCAGTCATCCTGCCATGCCGCCCCAGCGGCCCGGCACCGACCGCGCCTCCCACACGGCGGGGACCGCTGCGGGTAGGTTGGGGCGACATCATGGGAGGAGGCGCTGGTCGATGCGCACGCGCCGGTCGGTGACCACGGGGCGGCCCCGGGGTCTCACGCCCGACGGCACGCAGCTCGTCGTCACCACCGACTCCGGTGAGGACGTGGCCATCGCGGTCGAGGCACTACGGGCCACCCTCCGGCAGGATCGTCCGGAACCGGCCCGACTGGAGATGCAGATGGACAGTGGACTGACACCTCGCGAGATCCAGGAGCGGATCCGCGCCGGGGCCTCCCCCGAGGAGGTCGCCGAGAGCGCGGGCGTCCCGGTCGAGCGCATCCAGGCCTTCGCCGCGCCCGTGCTCGCCGAGCGCATCCACGTGGTCACCCTCGCCCTGTCGTCCTCGGTCCGTCGCCGTGGCGAGCCGGTCAGCGGACGCACCCTGCGCGACCTCGTCACCGAGCGGCTGGTCGCCCACCAGATCCCCAGCAAGGCCGTCGACTGGCAGGCCTGGCGCACCGAGGACCGCCAGTGGCGGGTGTCGGGGACGGTGACCACCGGCGAGGAGGTGCGGCGCGGGGAGTTCCTCTTCGACCTCAAGGCCCGGTTCAGCACCGCCGTCGACGACGACGCCCGCTGGCTGCTCGGCGAGCTGAGCACCGCCCGTCCGCGCACCACCGCCGACCCCGACAGCGAGCCCACCGAGGACCTCGGCGACGACGAGCTGGCCCTGGTCCGGGCGCTGTCGGGCTCTCCGCTGCAGGGCGGCGGGCTGCTGGCCGGTGGCGGGCTGGAGGAGGAGCCGGGCCGGCGCGAGGACTCCGGGCCGATCTGGCGGCCCGGCAGCCCGCGACAGCTCTCCGGCGCCGAGCAGCACGACTCGGGGCGGATCCCCCGCTGGCCGCAGGGTCCCGACGCCGACCTGGCCGGCCCGCCGGTCGCGCCCGCCCCGGTTCCGGCCCCCGCCGGTGGCGACGTGGTGCCCGACGACGACTCCGACCTCGACGTCCTCTACGCGATGCTCGGCGGCGTCCAGGAGGACTCGGTGACCATCTACACCGGGCTGGACGACCGGCCCACGGAGCCGGCCGAGCCCGTCACGGCCGACACCGAGCCGGACACCCGGGCCGACCCGGTCGACGAGGCCGCCGCTGCCCCCTCGGCCGAGGAGCCCCGACGGCGTCGGCGGCGCGCACGCCGGTCCGGCACGCCGGAGCAGGTCGAGGTGCCGGCGCCGGCCGAGCCACCGGTCGAGTCGGGGGTCGACGACCTGGAGCAGCCGTCGCTGCTGGAGGACGCCGACCAGCCCGGCGAAGCGGCGGCGGAGGCCGTCGAGCCGCCGCCGGCGAAGAAGGGTGGCCGGCGCAAGCGGGCCAGCATCCCCAGCTGGGACGAGATCATGTTCGGGGCGCCCCGGCGCTGACCGGCCTCCGACGGCGGCGGCCGCGGCCGTGCGCCCCGGACCCGTTCAGGAGCCGGTGGCCACCGGCCGGTCGGGGTCGCTGACCCAGTCGCTCCACGAGCCGGCGTAGAGCACGCCGTCCTCGCGCCCCAGCTCGGCCAGCGCCAGCAGGCCCTGGGTGGCGGTCACCCCGGACCCGCAGTAGAGCACCGGCTCGGCGTCGAGGTCGCCGACCGCATCGGCCAGCCGGTCCGTCGGCAGCATCCGGCCGTCCGCGCCGAACAGCGCCGCTCCCGGCAGGTTGACCGCCCCGGGCACGTGCCCGGCCACCGGGTCGAACGGCTCGACCTCCCCGCGGAACCGCTGCGGCGCCCGGACGTCGACCACCGGCCGGCCCTGCGCCAGCGCGGCCGCCACCCCGTCGGCGTCGACCACCGGCAG
>NZ_QPKK01000322.1 GCF_003344635.1 Desertihabitans aurantiacus | reverse complement strand
CGCCCCGGCCCAGAGGGGGCTACGAGGGGGGCCAGAGGGGGGGGCTACGAAGGGGCTAAATCCGCGGCCCAGAGGGCTAAAGAGCAGTCCATGTCTGGAGGGCGGGCAGACGGCGGCCCTAGGTTCGCTGCGGGTGCCTGCTGCGTCGTGCGCGGGAACCTCGGAGCAGGTCTCGTCATGAGGAGCGAAGTGAGCAGTCGATCTCGGGCCAGCAGTGGTCACGCAGTCGAGTCCGTGCCGCCGGCACGGAGGTGGGTGCGGACGGCGATGGTGGGGCTGGTCGCCGGCGCCCTGAGCGGCACCTCGCTCGCCGTCCAGCCGGCCACGGCGGCGGTGGGTGAGACGATCACCGGTTCTGCGTGGCAGGACTACGACGCCAACGGTGTGTTCGACACCTACGAGCAGCCGCTGGCCGGGGTCGAGGTGTATGCCTACGACTCCGAGGGCAACGTCGCCGGCCCGGCGACGACCACCGCGAGCGGCGCCTACAGCATCGCCACCACCTCCGACGCGGAGCAGTGGCGGGTGGAGGCCGACGTGCCCGACACCGCGGAGTGGGACGCCTGGCGTGACGGCGCGAACGGGGCCGACCACCGTTCGACGGTGCAGTTCGTCACCACGGTGCCGGCCGGCGAGGTCGACTTCGCCTTCCAGGTGCCGGGCACCTACGTGGAGAACAACCCGCTGATCTACCTGCCCGAGTACCACTCCGGTCCCGCCGACGGCCCGAACGCCGGCGCGCGAGCCGGCGGGGTGCTGCGGTACGAGGCTGAGAGCCCGGCCGACTACGAGACCGTGCCCACCACGATGGACGTGCCCTTCGGCCAGGTGGGCGCGACCAACGGCTCGGCCTGGCAGCGTCCCACCAGCCCTGACGACTTCGGCTCGCTGTTCGTCGCCGCCTACGTCCGCCGGCACTCCGGCCTCGGTCCGGGCGGCATCGGCGCCATCTACCAGGTGGAGCCGAACGGTGCCGACGCCACCGCGCCCACCGGGACCGCCCAGCTGTTCGTCGACCTCACCGACTACGGCATCGACCTGGGTCCGGAGTACGACGACGGCGCCGGGCAGACGGCCACCGGTATCCGGCCCAGGCCTTCCCTGGAGCCCGGCAGCGACTACATCAACCCGGCCTACGACTGGATCCGCGACTCCCAGGCCTGGGACAAGGTCGGGCGGACCGGGTTGGGCACCATCGCCTTCTCCTCCGACGAGCGCTACCTGTTCGCGGTCAACCTCTACAACCGCTCGATCGTGCGGATCGAGGTGGACAAGCCGGCCACCCAGGTGCTGTCGGTGGAGGAGTTCGACCTGGACCAGTACTTCCCCGACGACGGTGAGCTGCGCCCCTACGGCGTCTCGGCGAACCCGCTGACCAATGAGTTGTACCTCACGGTCACCCGGACCGCCGAGATCAGTGAGGACAGCGAGCAGCTGCACGGCTACGTCTACCGGTTCGCCGCCGAGCAGCCCGACGAGCTCGACCAGGTGCTCGACTTCCCGCTGAACTGGGAGCGCTACTACGACGTCGAGCAGCCTGAGGGCAACGTCGTCGCCGAGAACGACTACAAGTTCAAGTTCTGGACGACCGACCCGGCGAAGGCCCTGGCCACCGCCGGCGTCCCGGACAACCAGGGGCACCGTCCGACGCCGGTGATGGCCGACGCGAAGTACCTGCACGGCAACCTGATCATCGGGATCCGCGATCTCTGGGGTGACACCCTGGGTGCGAACACCTACTACGGCCCGACGCCGGGCAACCCGATCGACGACCGGATGACCAGCATCCGCGCCGGCGGTGAGATCCTGATGGCCGCCCCGAGCGCCGACGGCTCCGGCTGGGAGATCGAGAACAACGGCGTCGCCGGCGGCGTCACCGGAGCGGGCAACCCGGCCGAGGAGTGGGGCCCGGGAGGCTGGAAGTACTTCGACGACTCCTGGCGGGCTGGCGGCGTGACCGCCGTCCACGACCGGCAGGCGCTCGGATCGCTGCTCGTGCTGCCCAGCCGGGACGACGGCGTGCTCTCCACCGCGGTCCACGCGGCCGGCGGCTCGATCCAGGTCGGTATCCGGCGCTTCTACCAGGCCACGGGTGCCCACTACGACCCGCGCGGCGCGACCACCGTCCAGTTCACGAACACCGGTGAGCCCATGGTGACGGCCAAGGGCAACGGTCTCGGTTCGATGACCGCGCTCGCCTCGGCGGCGCCGATCGAGATCGGCAACTACGTGTGGTTGGACGTCGACAAGGATGGTGTGCAGGACGCGGACGAGCCTCCGGTGGAGGGTGCGACGGTGAACCTGTACGCGGCTGACGCGGACGGGAACCGGACTGGTGATCCGATCGCGACGGTGCTGACTGATGCGGAGGGGCAGTACTACTTCACCTCCGCCGCGCACGGTGTCCGGGCGCAGACCCGGTATGTGATCGGGGTGGACAACCCGGCCGACTTCGAGGCTGGTGGGGTGCTGGAGAGCTGGGTGCCGACCAGCCCGGACACGGGTGATGAGGCCAGCACCGATCCGGATCGCAACGATTCGGACGGGATCGTGGACGAGGCGAACGGGTTCCCGTATGCCGCGGTGACCACCGGTGATCTGGGTGACAACGACCACACGTTCGACTTCGGTTTCTGGTACTGGACGCCGGCGTTCGACAAGAGCCTGGTGTCGGTGACGGAGAACCCGGAGGACGACGGCACCTGGGAGGTCGTCTACGGGCTGTCGGTGACGAACGAGGGCCCCTCGGCCGGTGAGTACGACCTGTCTGACGACCTGACCCAGATGGGTGAGGGGATCGTGCTGGAGTCCGTCACGGCTTCCGGGCCGGAGGGTGTGGAGCTGCCCGGTGGGGTGGCGCTGAACGAGGGCTTCGACGGCGCGGACGACCAGCTCGTGATCGCCGACGTGCCGATCGAGGGCGCGGGGATGACCTTCGACGAGGAGGTCGCTCCGTCCGGCGAGTGGGTGATGGGTGAGCCGGTCACGCACGAGTACACGGTGACCGCCACGGTCTCGTTGGAGACCGACGAGGCCGGTGTGGTGGTCCCGCCGGTGGAGAACCTGACCTGTCAGCCGGCTGCCGGTGGGGGTTCGACCCCGGGCAGTGGTGCCTACAACGCCGCGACCCTGTCGCCGGACGGTCTGGACGACCTGGTCGACGACGCCTGCCCGTCGCTGCCGTATGTCGACATCGAGAAGATCCTCGACGGTGAGCCGGCTCCGGTGGCTGGTGAGCCGGGGATCTGGGAGGTCCGTTACCTGCTGACGGTCTCCAACCCGTCGGAGGTCGACACCGACTACGACCTGACTGATGAGTTCCGGTTCGGTGCGGGCATGACGATCGAGGAGGACTCGGTCTCGGTGGCCAGTGTCGATCCGGCTGGGATCGAGGTCTCGGAGTCCTGGAACGGTGTCGACGACACGGTGGTCGTGGAGGACGAGCCGATCACCGCCGGTGCTCAGCACACCTACTCGGTGACCGCCCGCTTCGCCCTCGATCTGGCCTCGGCACCGACCGAGCCGGTGAGCAGCGATTGCGAGCTGGGTGCTGGTGAGGACGGGACCGGGCTGCGGAACGAGGCTGGTGTGTCGTTCAACGGCTACGACAACGTCGATGATGCGTGCGCGGAGACCGGTGAGCCGGAGATCGAGAAGTCGGTGGTGTCGGCTGAGCCGA
>NZ_QPKK01000321.1 GCF_003344635.1 Desertihabitans aurantiacus | reverse complement strand
CCACCGCCGAGCGGGCCACCGCCTGCGGCACCTCGCCCGGGACGGCCAGGGCCGCGGCCGCCAGCCGTCCCCAGCGCAGCACGTGGATCTCCCAGCCGGCCTCGGTGCGGCGGGCGGCCACCACCTGGCGGCAGCGGCTCAGGCTCTCCACCCGCTGCTGGCGGCGGACCGCGCGCTGCAGCGCCTCGGCCCGGGAGCGGACCACCGCGGCCTCCTCGAAGCGCTGCTGCTCGGCCAGCCGGGTGAGCCGCCGGGCGGTGCCGGAGAGCACCGCGCGCAGGTCGGTGCCCATGCTCGCGCGCACGTCCTGGACCACCTCGGCGTAGGCCTCGCGGTCGACGCTGCCGTCGCAGGGGGAGCAGCAGCGACCCATCCCCGCGAGCGCGCAGGCCGACCCGTCCTGGCGCAGCCGGATCCGCCCGGTGCAGCGGCGCAGCGGGTGCACGTCCTGCAGGCAGAGCAGCGCCAGCTCGGCCTCGGCCCGTCCGCGGAAGGGGCCCAGGTAGGTGGCCTCGTCGTCCTGGCGTCGGCGCACCACCGAGAGCCGGGGGAAGGCCTCGACCGTCACCTTCAGCCAGAGCTGGCGCTCGGGGTGCTTGGAGCGCCGGTTGTAGCGCGGGCGGTGCGCGGCGATCAGCCGCAGCTCGAGCACCTCGGCCTGCAGCGCGGTGCTGCAGGAGATCGTCTCCACCCCGGTGGCGACCCGGATCATCTCCTCCATCCGCGGTCGCCGCTCGGCCGCGGTGAAGTAGCTGCGCACCCGCGAGCGCAGGTTGACCGAGGTGCCGACGTAGAGCACCTCGCGCCCCTCCCGGGCGGGACGACCGTCGCCGGGGGCGCCGTCGGTGTGGAAGAGGTACACCCCGGGCCCGCGGGGGACGTCGGTGGCCCACACCCGCTTGGCGCGGCGCTGCGGGGAGACCCGCCGGGTCAGCTCGACCAGGTCCTCCACGGTGTGCACGCCGAGGTTGCCGACCCGTTCGAGCAGCCCGTGCAGCACGTCCACGGTGGCCCGGGCGTCGGTGAGCGCCCGGTGGTTGGGTGTGGTGGGGCTGGCGAAGTGGCGGGCCAGCGTCTGCAGCTTGTGGTTGGCCACCTCGTCGCGCAGCAGGATCGAGCGGCTCAGCGCGACGGTGTCGAAGACCCGCGGGGCCGGCCAGGGCTGGTCCAGCTGCTCGCAGGCCCGGCGCAGGAACCCGACGTCGAAGGACGCGTTGTGGGCCACCCAGGTCGCCCCGGCGGCGAACTGCAGGAAGCTCGGCAGCACCGCCGCCAGCGGGGGAGCGGTGGCCACCATCCCGTTGGTGATGCCGGTGAGCACGGCGACGAGCGCCGGGATCGGCTGGTCGGGTCGGACCAGCGTCTGGAACTCGCCCAGCACCTCCCCGCCGCGCACCCGCACCGCGCCCACCTCGGTGATCGAGCAGTCCTCGGTGCTGCCGGTGGTCTCCAGGTCGACGACCACGAGGTCGACCTCGGACAGCGGGGTGCCGAGGTCGGCGAAGGACGGCTGCAGGGCGGTCGCGGACATGAGGTGGACGCTAGGTCGGGGCCCTGACAGTTCCGTTGCTCCGACACCTGCCGCGCAGAACTGTCAGTGGCCCCGGTCAGGGTGGTGGTCATGGACTCGCTGAGGATCGACTGCGACAGCTGCGCGGTGCGCGGCACCGGGTGCGACGGGTGCGTCATCTCCGTGCTGATGGGCTCGCGCCCCGAGGAGGAGCCGGTGGTGCTCGACGACGACGAGCGCCGCGCGCTGACGGCCCTGGCCGGACACGGCCTGCTGCCACCGCTGCGGATGGCACCGCGCCGGGAGTCGGCCGGGTGAGTGTGACCCAGATCACTCCGACCACTTCCTGAGAAGCGCTCAGCGTGCGTTTGGTGTGCACCTCGGGGTGGCTTAGGGTGAGCGCGGTGCGACGGGCCGACGACGGATGGCCCGAACCGTCAGCGCCGGCCCCGTAGGAGCCGGTGGGTGTCGATGAAGGGAAGATCTGCGTGACCGCTCGTCCTCGTCCGGCTCTCCGAGCTCGTTGGGCCGTCCGGGCCGCAGCCGTCGGCTGCGCGGCCGCCCTCATCGTCCCGCTGCAGGGGCTCACGGCCACCGCCGACCCGCTGGACGACGCGCGCGAGCGGGTCGAGGCGCTGCAGATGGAGGCCGCCGCCCTCGACCAGGACTACGCCGCCGCCCAGGAGCGGCTCGAGCAGGCCAAGCAGCGGCTCGCCTCCAAGGAGGAGGACCTCAGCCGTCAGCAGGACGAGGTCGAGGAGATGCGCGACGACATCAGCCGCATCGCGCTGGCGCAGTACCAGGGACGCCACGTCGTCGACCCGACCACCCGGCTGCTGCTCTCGCCCGAGTCCGACACCTTCCTCAGCCGCTTCGCCACGGTCGAGAAGGTCAACCAGAACCAGAACGCGGCGCTGCAGTCCTTCCAGACCGAGCAGGCCAACCTCGAGGACCTGCGCCGGGCCACCGAGGCCGAGGTCGCCGAGATCCGCACCAGCGAGTCCGACATGTCCGCGGCCCGCGAGGCCTCCCAGCAGAAGGTCGCCGAGGCCGAGGCCGAGCTGCAGCGGCTGACCGAGGAGGAGCGCCGGCGGATCGCCGAGCAGGAGCGGGCCGAGGCCGAGGCGGCACGGGAGGCCGCCGAGGCGGCTGCTGCGGACTCCGGGGACGACACCGACGGCTCGGACGACGAGGGCGGCGACGACACCTCCACGCGCAGCGAGCGCGCCTCGCGCGACGGGTCGCGCGACGACTCCGACGACGACAGCGGCAGCTCCTCGTCCGGCAGCTCCGCCAGCGGCTCGAGCAGCTCGGGCGGGTCCAGCAGCTCGGGCTCGGGGAAGGCCGCCGACGCGGTGGCCTTCGCCAAGGCCCAGATCGGCAAGCCCTACAGCTACGGCGCGACCGGCCCCGGTTCCTACGACTGCTCCGGGCTCACCGGCGCGGCCTGGCGCTCGGCCGGGGTGAGCCTGCCCCGCACGTCGCAGGGCCAGTACGGCGTCGGCCGGTCGGTCTCGAAGTCGGAGCTGCAGCCCGGCGACCTCGTCTTCTACTACGGCGGCATCAGCCACGTCGGCATCTACGTCGGCGGCGGTCAGATCGTGCACGCGTCGCGGCCGGGCAAGCCGGTCGGCTACGCCTCGCTGAACTCGATGCCGTTCGCCGGTGCCAAGCGCGTCGGCTGAGACCACCCTCCTCGTCACCAACGACTACCCGCCCCGGCTCGGCGGGATCGAGACCTTCGTCTCGGCGGTGACCGAGATGCTCGACCACGACGTGGTGGTGCTCACCTCCCGCCACCCCGGGGCCGAGCGGGTCCGGGTGCCGCACCCCGTGCACCGCGCCCCGACCCCGGTCCTGCTGCCCACCCCGGCGACCACGCGGTACGCGGTCGAGGTGCTGCGGCGCACCGGCGCCACCCGGGTGCTCTTCGGGGCCGCCGCGCCGCTGGCTCTGATGGCCGGACGGCTGCGCCGCGCCGGGGCAGAGCGGGTCGTCGCGCTCACCCACGGCCACGAGGCGTCCTGGGCCCGGGTGCCGGCCGCACGGCAGACGCTGCGCCGGATCGGGGCGCAGGTCGACCACCTCTGCTACATCTCCGAGCACACCCGGCGCGCCATCGCCCCGGCCCTCGACCCGACCGCGGCCGGCGCCCTGGTGCGGCTGCCG
>NZ_QPKK01000320.1 GCF_003344635.1 Desertihabitans aurantiacus | reverse complement strand
CACCAGACCGATCGGGACGTTGACGGCGAACACCCAGCGCCAGCCGGCCAGCTCGGTGACCAGCCCACCCAGCACCCAGCCGCTGGCCCCTCCACCCGCGCCGGCGGCGGTCCACCACCCCAGCGCCCTGCCGCGGGAGCGGGCGCCGCCGACCAGGGCGGACAGGGCCGACAGCGCGGCGGGCGAGAGCAGCGCGGCCCCCACCCCCTGCACGGCACGGGCGGCCACCAGCACCGCCGGTGACCACGCCAGCGCGCAGGCCAGGGAGGCGGCGGTGAACAGCACCAGCCCGGCCCGGAACACCCGCCGGGCGCCACGGGCGTCGGCCAGCCGTCCGCCGAGGAGGAGCAGCCCGGCGAGGACGACGGTGTAGGACGTCACCACCCAGCCGAGCTGCGCCGGGGGGAAGCCGAGCTCGTCCCCGATGGTGGGCAGGGCGGTCGCCACGATCGTCGCGTCCAGCACGACGACGAACTGCGCCACGCACAGCACCGCGAGCGCCACCCCGGTGTTTCCGGCTAACCGTCTCATGCTGGAAACACTGCCGCTGGCGCGTCGTTGCTGTCAACCAGTAAACTGGCAAACGATGGAAACAGTTGAGGAGTGGAGCTCGCGTCCGCCGCACATCCGCCCGCTGCCGGCGTTCGGCGGCCACCTGGCGCTGGACTTCGCCAACACCGTCGACGACCCCGAGGGCCCGGCGCGGTACGACCACATCGCCGACCTGACCGGCTACCTGGGGTGGGCCCTGCGTGCCGACCTGCTCGACGAGGCCGCCGCCCGGACGTTGCGCGACCACGGCGAGCACCACCCGGAGCAGACCACCGACGCCCTGGCCCAGGCCGCCGCTCTGCGGGACGCCCTCAACGCGACCTTCGGCGCCGTCGTCGACCACGAGCCTCCCGACGCCGGCTGGCACCGGCTGCGCCCCTTCGTGCTGGACGCCCTGGAGACCGCCGAGCTCGCCGTCGGGACGACCGGCGACCCGTCCGGCGGCCCGCTGCACTGGGGCGCCGACGACCTCGGCGCACCGATGCGCCCGGTCGCCCACGCCGCACTGCAGCTGCTGCACGCCCCGGAGCTGCGCCGGGTCAAGCGCTGCGCCGGCTGCCCGTGGCTCTTCCTCGACGCCTCCCGCAACGGCAGCCGGCGGTGGTGCTCGATGACCGACTGCGGCACCCACGCCAAGATCCAGCGCTACGTCACCAAGCGCGCCGCCGCGCGCGGACGCCCGCGCACCGGCTGACGGGGAAATCCCATTGTGAGTGAGCGCTCACTCATCTAGGCTCTCCGCCGTGACCCCTCGAGCCGCCGCCATGTCGCCCGACGAACGTCGGGAGGCCGTCGTCGCGGCCGTCACCCCGCTGGTGCTCGAACGCGGTGACGAGGTCACCAGCCGTGACATCGCCGCCGCGGCCGGGGTCTCGGAGGGCACCGTCTTCAAGGCCTTCGCCTCCAAGGACGCCGTGATCGACGCCGTCGTCGAGTCCCTGCTCGACCCCAGCGGCACCCTCGCCGAGCTCTCCCGGCTCGATCCGCAGACCCTCCCGGAGGCGGTCGCGGAGCTGACGGCCGTGCTGCACCGGCGGACCACCGAGATCGTCGCGCTGGTCTCGGTCCTGCAGCGGCGGGCCCGCCAGGCCCCGCAGCACACCCCGCACCAGCACGAGCTGCACCGGGAGCGCTCCGAGCGGTTGCTGGCCGGGCTCGAGGCCGTCCTCACCCCGTTCGCCGACCGGCTGCGGGTCAGCCCCCGCACGGCCGCCTCGCTGATCCGCGTGCAGGCCTTCGCCACCGCCCACCCGATGCTCGCCGACGGCGCCCTCGACGACGTCGGCATGGTCGCCGACCTCCTGCTGCACGGCATCGCCCGCCCCGACCAGAGGAACGCCCCATGCTGATCCGTCTGCTCCGCGACCACCTGCGCCCCTACCGCGGCCTGCTGCTGCTGGTCGTGCTGCTGCAGCTGGTCGGCACGCTGGCCTCGCTGTACCTGCCCAGCCTCAACGCCGCGATCATCGACGACGGCGTGGCCCGGGGCGACACGGCCCTCATCTGGCGCACCGGCGGGCTGATGCTGGCCGTCTCGCTGGTGCAGATCGTCTGCTCGGTGCTGGCGGTCGCGGTCGGGGCGAACGTGGCGATGAAGTTCGGCCGGGACGTCCGTGCCGCCCAGTTCTCCCAGGTGCTGTCCTACTCCGCCCGGGAGCTCAACCAGCTCGGCGCCCCGTCGCTGATCACCCGGGCCACCAACGACGTCCAGCAGGTGCAGATGCTGGTGCTGATGACCTGCACGGTGCTGGTCGCGGCACCGATCACCATGGTCGGCGGCATCGTGATGGCCCTGCGCGAGGACGTCGGGCTGTCCTGGCTGGTGGCGGTGGCCGTCCCGGTGCTGGCGGTCGCGGTCGGGCTGATCATCGTCCGGATGAGCCCGCTGTTCCGGGTGATGCAGACCCGCATCGACGCGATCAACCGCGTGCTGCGCGAGCAGATCACCGGCATCCGGGTGGTCCGCGCCTTCGTCCGCGAGCCGCACGAGGAGGAGCGCTTCGACGCCGCCAACGCCGCCCTCACCGACACCGCCACCGCGGTCGGACGGCTGATGGCGGCGATGTTCCCGGTGGTCATGCTCGTCCTCAACGTCTCCAGCGTCGGGGTGCTGTGGTTCGGCGCGCAGCGGATCGAGTCCGGCGAGCTGGAGATCGGCTCGCTGACCGCCTTCCTCACCTACCTCATCCAGATCCTCATGTCGGTGATGATGGCGACCTTCCTGCTGATGCTGGCCCCGCGCGCCGCGGTCTGCGCCGAGCGGATCACCGAGGTGCTGCGCACCGAGTCCTCGGTGGTGCCGGCGCCCGAGCCGCGCACCGAGGTGGAGGGCCGCGGCCACGTCCGGCTCGACGACGTCACCTTCACCTACCCCGGCGCCACCCACCCGGTGCTGCGCTCGGTCGACCTGGAGGTCCGCGCCGGGCAGACCACCGCGGTGATCGGCTCCACCGGCGCCGGCAAGTCCACCCTCGTCTCGCTGCTGCCCCGGCTCGTCGACGCCACCGGCGGCACCGTGGCGGTCGACGGCGTGGACGTCCGCGAGCTCGCGCCGGAGGCGCTGTGGGCCCGGATCGGGCTGGTGCCGCAGAAGCCGTTCCTGTTCTCCGGCACGGTCGCCTCCAACCTGCGCTACGGCAACCCCGACGCGACCGAGGACGAGCTGTGGCACGCGCTGGAGGTGGCCCAGGCCCGCGACTTCGTCGAGGCGATGCCGGACGGCCTGGACGCCCCGATCAGCCAGGGCGGCACCAACGTCTCCGGCGGTCAGCGCCAGCGGCTCTCGATCGCCCGGGCGCTGGTGAAGAAGCCTGAGATCTACATCTTCGACGACTCCTTCTCCGCCCTCGACGTCGCCACCGACGCCCGGCTGCGGGCCGCGCTGGCCGCCGAGACCGCCGACGCGGCGGTGATCATCGTGGCCCAACGGGTGTCCACCATCCGCGACGCGGACCAGATCGTCGTGCTCGAGGACGGTGCCGTGGTCGGCCTCGGCACACACGAGGAGCTCCTCGGGACCAACGACACCTACCGCGAGATCGTCGACTCCCAGCTGAGCGCCGAGGAGGCCCTGGCATGACCGCACCCCAGCGCCCCGGGCCGGCCACCGAGCCGACCGGCGGCGGCGACGCCCCGCTGAAGGCCCCGCCGCGCCCCCAGCACC
>NZ_QPKK01000032.1 GCF_003344635.1 Desertihabitans aurantiacus | reverse complement strand
GCCGCCGTCAGCCCCGCCGTCGGAGACGCCCGGGACGCCGGCCGCGCCGCCGTCGGCAGGGCCCTCGGCGCCGGAGTCCGCACCGCCGTCGGCACCGCCGTCGGAGACGCCGGGCACGCCCGTGGCTCCGCCGTCGGCGGTGCCCTCGGCGCTGGGATCCAGGGTGCTGTCGCTCATGGGTCGCTCCTTCTCTGGTCGGGGGCCGGAGCCCCTGCCGCCCGGCGGGTGCCGGGTGATCCCGTCGGGATCTCTGCTGCACTTCCTACCCCATGCCACCGACGGACAACCGAGGGGGTCCTGCGGGTGGCCGACCGGGTCAGCCGACCGTCTCGGCGGCCTCCAGCCAGGCCTCCTCGAGCTCGTCGACGCGGGCCTGCACCTGCTGCAGCTCGGTGGTCAGGGCGGCCAGCCGGGGGTAGTCGCTGGCGGCTTCGCCCATCTGCTCGTGCAGCCGCTCGACCTCCTGCTGGGCGCGCGCGAGCTGGCTCTCGATCCGGGCCAGCTCCTTGGTCGCCTGCCGCCGCTCGGCCGCCGAGGTCCGCGGCGCGCCGGCGGCGTCCGGGGCGGGGGAGCGTCCGGCCTGCTGGGTCTCCTGGGCCCGCTGGCGGCGGTGCTCCAGGTACTGCTCGACGCCGCCGGGCAGCAGCACGCAGCGGCCGTCGCCCATCAGCGCGTAGGTGACGTCGCAGACCCGCTCGAGGAAGTAGCGGTCGTGGCTGACCACCAGCAGCGTCCCGCCCCAGCGGTCGAGGTGGTCCTCGATCACGGTGAGGGTGTCGATGTCGAGGTCGTTGGTGGGCTCGTCCAGCAGCAGCACGTTCGGCTCGGTGAGCAGCAGGCTGAGCAGCTGCAGCCGGCGCCGCTCCCCGCCGGAGAGCTCACCCAGCCGGGTGGTCAGCTTGTCGCCGGTGAAGCCGAACTCCTCCAGCAGCGAGGTCGTCGAGACCTCCCGCCCCGAGGCGGTGGTGGTGCGCACCCGGATCCGGTTGACCGAGTCGAGCACCCGGTCGGCCGGGTCGACCGGGACGACGTCCTGGGTGAGGTGGGCCAGCTGCAGGGTGCGCCCACGCTTGACGGTGCCCCGCTCGGGCTCGACCTCGCCGGCCAGCAGCCGCAGCAGGGTCGACTTGCCGGCCCCGTTGACGCCGACCAGCCCGATCCGCTGCCCGGGACCGATCGACCAGGACAGGTCGTCCAGCAGCACCCGGTCACCCACCGACACCCGCACCGAGTGCAGGTCGAAGACGTCCTTGCCGAGCCGGGTGACCGCGAACTGCTCCAGGGCCAGCCGGTCCCGCGGCGGGGGCTCGTCGGCGATCAGCTCGTTGGCGGCGTCGATGCGGAACTTCGGCTTGCTGGTGCGCGCCGGCGGCCCGCGGCGCAGCCAGGCCAGCTCCTTGCGCAGCAGGTTCTGCCGGCGCTCCTGGCTCGCCGCGGACTGCCGGGCCCGCTCGGCCCGGGCCAGCACGTAGGCGGCGTAACCGCCCTCGTAGGCGTCCACCCGGGCGTCGTGGACCTCCCAGATCCGGGTGCAGACCTCGTCGAGGAACCAGCGGTCGTGGGAGACCACCAGCATCGCGGTGCCGCGGGCGGCGAGGTGGCGCAGGTGCTCGGCGAGCCAGGCCACCGCCTCCACGTCCAGGTGGTTGGTCGGCTCGTCCAGCACCACCAGCTCGTGCCCGGCCAGCATCAGCCGGACCAGCGCGGTGCGGCGCCGCTCACCGCCGCTGAGCCGGTGCACCGGGGCGTCCAGGTCGACCTCGGCCAGCAGGTGCTCCACGATGCCGCGGGTGACCGCGTCGGCGGCCCACACGTGGTCGGGGCGACCGCCGACGATGACGTCGCGGACCGAGGCCTCGGAGTCGAAGTCGTCGGCCTGGTGCAGGTGCCCGACGGAGACCGAGCCGGTGCGGGTGACGGTGCCGGAGTCGGGTTCGCGCCGGCCGGTGAGCAGGTCGAGCAGGGTCGACTTGCCGTCGCCGTTGCGGCCCACCACGCCGATGACGTCGCCGGCGGCCAGCCCCAGGCTGACCCGGTCGAGCAGGGTGCGGGTGCCGTAGCCCTTGCTGATCGCCGAGGCGTTGAGCAGGTTCACCGCGGAGCCTCGCTCACCCGGCGGACACCTCCGAGCGGTCGCCGGACCACAGGGTGTGGAAGACGCCCTCGCGGTCGGTGCGGCGGTAGGTGTGGGCGCCGAAGAAGTCCCGCTGGCCCTGGATCAGCGCGGCGGGCAGGCGGTCCGACCGCAGGCCGTCGTAGTGGGCCAGCGCGGCGGAGAACCCGGGCACCGGGACGCCGGCCGCCACGGCCACCGACACCACCCGGCGCCAGGCGTCCTGGGCGTTGGTCAGCGCCTGCAGGAAGACCGGGGAGGTGAGCAGGGTGACCAGCTCCGGGTCGTCGCGGTAGGCCTCGGTGATCCGGTCGAGGAACTGGGCGCGGATGATGCAGCCGGCCCGCCAGATCCGGGCCACCTCGCCGCGGTCGATGTCCCAGCCGTGGGCCACCGCGCCGGCGGTGATCTCGTCGAAGCCCTGGGCGTAGGCGATGACCTTCGAGGCGTACAGCGCCAGCCGGACGTCCTCGACCAGGCGGGCCGGGTCGTCCACCGCGGCGCCCTCGCTGTCGGCGGCCGGCCCGGGCAGGTCGGCGCAGGCGGCGCGGACGTCGGACTGCGACGACAGGCTGCGGGCGAAGACGGCCTCGGCGATCCCCGAGACGGGGACGCCGAGGTCGAGCCCGGCCTTGACCGTCCACGACCCGGTGCCCTTCGCGCCGGCGGCGTCCACCACGACGTCGACCAGGGGCTTGCCGGTGGCGGCATCGGTGTGGCGCAGCACCTCGGCGGTGATCTCGATGAGGTAGGACTCCAGGTCGCCGGTGTTCCACTCGGCGAAGATGTCGGCGCACTGGGCCGGGGTGTAGCCGAGCAGCCGGCGGAGCAGGTCGTAGGCCTCGCCGATCAGCTGCATGTCGGCGTACTCGATGCCGTTGTGCACCATCTTGACGAAGTGCCCGGCGCCGTCGGTACCCACGTGGGTGACGCACGGCTCGCCCTGGGCGACGGCGGCGATGCTCTCCAGGATCGGCCCGAGGGTGGCGTAGGCCTCGGCAGTGCCGCCCGGCATCAGCGACGGCCCGTTCAGGGCGCCCTCCTCACCACCGGAGATGCCGCAGCCGACGAAGTTGATGCCGAGCGCGGACACCTTCGCCTCGCGGCGGATGGTGTCGGTGAACAGCGCGTTGCCGCCGTCGACGATGATGTCGCCCGGCTCGAACACCTCGCACAGCTCGTCGATCACCGCGTCGGTGCCGGCACCGGCCTGCACCATGATGATCGCGGTGCGGGGGGTGGTCAGGGAGGCCGCGAAGTCGGCGATCGAGTAGGAGGCGACGAACCCGGCCTCGGGGTGGTCGGCGACCAGGCGGTCGACCTTGGCGTCGGTGCGGTTGGTCACCGCCACCGTGTTGCCCTCGCGGGAGGCGAGGTTACGGGCCAGGTTGGAGCCCATCACCGCCAACCCGACGACCCCGATGTTCGCGGTCGGCTGGATCCGGTCGTGCGACGGCGTGATCTCGCTCATGGGCTTGGCCTCTCGGGTCGGGACGGCGCTGCGGCGCGGGTCGGGCACAGCCTGCCACCGGCGGGCCCGGGCGGGGGAGCGGGTCTCAGCGTCCGCGCATGCCCTGGCGGGCGCCCTTCATCGAGGTCGGCACCGGGCCCTTGGGCATCGGCAGCCGCGGCCGGACGGCGTCCAGGGCGCGGAGCCGGTTGCGCACCTCGGTGACCTGGTGGGACTCGATCGCCTTCGGCAGCTTGCGGATGTGCCGGTTGAGCTCGCGCAGCGGCACCTGGCCCTGCCCGTTGCCCATGACGATCGTGGTGACCGGGATGTTGTAGGCGACGTTCTCGTGCTTCTTCTGCTCACTCGCCAGCAGCTGGCGCAGCCGACCCGGCTCGCCCTCGCCGATCAGCACGATGCCGGCCGGTCCGAGCGTGCGGTGCACGGTGTCGGCGTGCTTGGTGGCGGTGATCACCGGCGTCGAGACCCACTTCTTCGGCAGCTGGGACAGCGCCACCTCCGCCGAGCCGGGCTGGCCCTCGTAGCGGATGTAGGTGCCGCGCTTGACCCGCTGCACCAGCACGATCATCGCCAGCATCAGCCCGACCATGAGCCCGAGGACCGGCAGCGTGAACCACTGCTCGAGCAGGATCCCGCCGACGGTGCCGAGGGTCGCCGGCACACCGAAGGCGGCGGCCAGCAGGAACGGCAGCTGCTTGTCGTGCTCGTGGGTGATCCGGTAGGCCTCGCGGATCTGGCGGATCCGGCCCATCTCGGCCGGGTTGGTGGTCGTCCGCTTCCGCTCGCGCTCAGCCTGCCGCGCCGCCTTCGCCTGCTGCCGCGCCGATGCCGCGCCGGCGTCCTTCGCCATCCTCAGCTCACCTCGTCCATCGCACTCGTCCCCGACCCTGCGTGTGTCAGGCCTGACGGGCCTCGACCGCCGAACGGTACAGCCTGCCGGCCCGGTAGGACGAGCGCACCAGCGGTCCGCTCATCACCCCGGCGTAGCCGATCTCCTTGGCCTCGGCCTCCATCTCCAGGAACTCCTCGGGACGCACCCACCGCTCCACCGGGTGGTGGCGGGGGCTGGGCCGCAGGTACTGGGTGATGGTGATGATCTCGGTGCCGGCGTCGTGCAGCTGGCGCAGGGCGTCGGAGACCTCCTCGCGGGTCTCGCCCATGCCGAGGATGAGGTTGCTCTTGGTCACCAGCCCGGCCTCCCGCGACCAGCGCAGGACGTCCAGCGAGCGCTCGAAGCGGAAGCCGGGGCGGATCCGCTTGAAGATCCGCGGCACCGTCTCCACGTTGTGGGCGAACACCTCCGGACGCGTCTCGAAGATCTGCTCGAGGTAGGGCCGGTGGCCGGTGAAGTCGGGGGCCAGCATCTCCACCCCGGTGCCGGGGTTGAGCTCCTTGATCTTGCGGATGGTCTCGGCGTAGAGCCAGGCGCCCTCGTCGGGCAGGTCGTCGCGGCAGACGCCGGTGACGGTGGCGTAGCGCAGACCCATCTTCTGCACCGACTCGGCCACCCGCAGCGGCTCACCGGCGTCGAAGTCGGCCGGCTTGCCGGTGTCGATCTGGCAGAAGTCGCAGCGTCGGGTGCACTGGTCGCCGCCGATGAGGAAGGTGGCCTCGCGGTCCTCCCAGCACTCGAAGATGTTGGGGCAGCCGGCCTCCTGGCAGACCGTGTGCAGGTCCTCGTCCTTGACCAGCTTCCGCAGCTCGCTGTACTCCGGCCCCATCCGCGCCGTGGTCTTGATCCATCCCGGCTTCTTCTCGATCGGGACCGCGGAGTTGCGGACCTCGAGGCGGAGCAGCTTGCGTCCTTCTGGGGCGATGGTCACCCGGTCAGACTACCCGCCGCGCCGGTGCGGCCAAGCCGGGCCGGACGGGCCCTCAGCGGGCGGTGGCGCTGAGCCCGTAGCTGATCTCCGGCTGCTCGGCGCGGGGCAGGTCGGGGCTGGGGGTGTAGGGCTCGAAGGCCAGCATCTCGGCCAGGTGCGGACGCACCAGCTCGGCGGCCTCGCGCACGCTCGGGCAGGCCTCCACGCCCAGCTCGGCGGCCACCGAGGTGACCCCGGCGTCGGTGATCCCGCAGGGGATGAAGGTGTCGAAGAAGGCCAGGTCGGGGGCCACGTTGAGGGAGAAGCCGTGCATGGTCGCACCGGAGGCGACCCGGATCCCGATGGCGGCGATCTTGCGCTCCTGGCGGGTGCCGTCGGCGGGCAGCCACACCCCGGAGCGGCCCTTGACCCGGCCGGTGGCCAGACCGATCCCGGCCAGCGCGCGGATCAGCGCCTCCTCGACGCGGCGCACGTAGTCGACCACCTTGACCGCCTCGGGCAGCGCGACGATCGGGTAGCCGACCAGCTGGCCCGGGCCGTGCCAGGTGATCTTGCCGCCGCGGTCGACGTCGACCACCGGCACCCCGTCGGCGGGACGCTCGTGCGGCTCGGTGCGGCGTCCGGCGGTGTAGACCGAGGGGTGCTCCAGCAGCAGCACCGTCCCCGCGGACCGCCCCTCCACCACGTCGGCGTGCACCCGGCGCTGCAGCTCCCAGGCCTGGGTGTACTCGGTCAGGGTGGCGGGGTCGTCGGCGAGGCCGACCAGTCGGAAGTCGATCACGCCTCGACCCTACTCCGGGGCCCGGGACGTCGGAGCAGGGCGAGCAGGTCGTCGGCGACGGCGGCCGTCGGCCGCGAGGCGTCCAGCGAGACGGCGCCGCGCTCGAGCATCCGTCGCTGCAGCCCGGCCCGGCCGGCGAGCACCTGCTGCTGCACCAGCGGGTCGCGGGTGGCGACCCGGGCGCGCTGGGTCTCCTCGTCGAGCTCGAGCAGGACGAGGGTGTCGAAGGCGTCGAGGACGTCCCACTGGTTGACCGCGATCCCGAGCAGGACGCCGTCACGGCCGAGATCGGCAGCCAGCCGGGTCACCGCCGTGGGGGACCAGGCCCACGAGCACCGGGCCAGCAGCTCCGGCGTCACCGGCAGCGACGCGTCACCGACCACCTCGCCGTCCTGGCCCGTCCAGGCGGCCAGGCCCTCGACCTCGTCGGCGTCGACGGCCCGCACCCCTCGGTGGAGCAGCTCGGCGGTCAGCGTCGACTTGCCCGCGCCGGGGTTGCCGCTGACCAGTACCGCCACGCCCGCATCGTCGCACGGGCGCCGCGGACCTGGGGGACGCACGACGGCCCCGGGGCGGGTGCCCCGAGGCCGTGCGGTGCGAGCAGGCTCAGCTGAGCTCGGAGGCGAAGTCGCCGCCCTCGAGCCGCTTCTTCAGCGCGCTGAGGAAGCGACCGGCGTCGGCGCCGTCGACCACGCGGTGGTCGTAGGTCATCGACAGGTACATCATGTCCCGGATCGCGATGGTCTCGCCGAGGTTCGGGTCGCTCAGCACGACCGGGCGCTTGACCAGCGCGCCGGTGCCCAGGATCGCCACCTGCGGCTGGTTGATGATCGGGGTGTCCATCAGGGTCCCGGTCGAGCCGTAGTTGGTGATCGTGAAGGTGCCGCCGGAGAGGTCGTCCGGGCTGAGCTTGTTGGTGCGGGTGCGCTCGGCCAGGTCGACGATCTTCTTGGCGATGCCGGCCAGGTTGAGGTCGCCCGCGTCCTTGATCACCGGGACCAGCAGGCCCTTCTCGGTGTCCACCGCGATGCCGATGTGCTCGGCGTTCGGGTACGTGATCGTGCCCGCCTCCGTGTCGACCGTGGCGTTGACGCCCGGGAACGCCTTGAGCGTCTCGGCCACCGCCTTGGTGATGAAGGGCAGGTAGGACAGCCGGGCGCCCTCGCGCTTGGCGAACTCGTCCTTGTGCTTGGCGCGCAGCCGCGAGATCGCGGTGAGGTCGACCTCGACGGTGGCGGTCAGCTGGGCGGAGATCTTCAGCGAGTCGACCATCCGGGTGGCGATGGTCTTGCGCAGCCGGCTCATCTTCTCCGTCGTGCCGCGCTTGTCGCTGACCTCCGGGGCGGCGGCCGCCGGGGCCGACGGCTGCGCGGCCGGGGCCTCGGCAGCAGGGGCTGCGGCGGGCTTCTTGGCCTCCTCGGCGGCGGCCAGCACGTCCTGCTTGCGGATCCGGCCGCCGACGCCGGTGCCGGTCACCGAGGACAGGTCGACACCGTGCTGGGAGGCCAGCTTGCGCACCAGCGGGGTCACGTAGGTCTCGGCGTCCCCACCGCCGGTGGCGCGCGGAGCGGCCTGCGGACGGTCGCCGCCGGACTGCTGGGCGGGACGGGCCTTCTCCTCCGGGGCCGGGGTCTCCTGCTGCTGCGGCGCGGCGGAGGCACCCTCGGAGGCGACCTGCTCGACCTTCGGCGCCTCGTCGGGGGCCGGGACGGGCTCCTGGCCGCCCTCGTCGCCGGCAGCGGTCTGCTCCTCGACCTCCTCGACCGGGGTGCCGGTGCCCTCGGCGGAGGACGGCTCCTCGGCGGCCGGCTGCTCCGGCGCCGGTGCGGCGTCCCCACCGGAGGTCTGGGAGGCGTCGCCGATGACGGCGAGCACGGCGCCGACCTCGACGGTCTCGTCCTCGGCGACCTTGATCTCCAGCAGGGTGCCGGCGACGGGGGAGGGGATCTCGGTGTCGACCTTGTCGGTGGAGACCTCCAGCAGGGCCTCGTCGGCCTCGACGGTGTCGCCCACCTGCTTCAGCCAGCGCGAGACGGTGCCCTCGGTGACGCTCTCGCCCAGGGCGGGCAGCTCGACGTTGGTGCCGCTGCCGCCGGCCGAGGAGGCGCTGGGCCGGGGCTGCTCCTGCTCGGCCAGGTCCGTCGCCTGCTCGGCCTGGGCCGGCTGCTGGCTCTGGGCGTCGGTGCCCTGCCCGCCGCTGGCGTCCTCCCGGGCGCCGGTCTGGTCGGCGACGGGCTGCTCGGCCTCTTCGGCCTCCGCCTGACCGCCCTGGTCACCGGCGTCGGACCCCGCCGCCTCGTCGGCGTCGCCGATGATCGCCAGGACGGCGCCGACCTCGACGGTCTCGTCCTCGGCGACCTTGATCTCCAGCAGGGTGCCGGCGACGGGGGAGGGGATCTCGGTGTCGACCTTGTCGGTGGAGACCTCCAGCAGGGCCTCGTCGGCCTCGACGGTGTCGCCCACCTCCTTGAGCCAGCGCGAGACGGTGCCTTCGGTGACGCTCTCGCCCAGGGCGGGAAGCGGGACTGACGTCGACATGATCTGGATGGATCCCTTCGAAGCTCGACCTAGGTGACGTGCCGCTCCGCCGGTCGGCGACGTCGGCACGTTCATCGGGCAGCCTAGCGTCTGCCCGCGGAGGCGGTGCGACGTGTCGAGACCCGCCCGCGGCTCACCCGTGGACGTGCAGCGGCTTGCCCGCCAGGGCCAGGTGGGCCTCGCCGAGCGCCTCGGACTGGGTGGGGTGGGCGTGCACCAGCGGGGCGACGTCCTCGGGCCAGGCCTCCCAGCCGACGACCAGCTGCGCCTCGGAGATGAGCTCGCTGACGCCGGCGCCGACCATGTGGACGCCCACCACCGGCCCGTCCGGCACCCGCACCAGCTGGACGAAGCCGGACGTGCCGCGGATCTGGGAGCGGCCGTTGCCGGTGAGGTCGTAGCGCACCGTCTGCACCTCGCCGTGGCGCTGCTCGGCCTGGGCCTGGGTGAGCCCGACCGAGGCCACCTCGGGGTCGCAGTAGGTGACGCGGGGGACGCGCTCGTCCCGCACCGGCTCGGGGGCGCGCTCCAGCAGCCCGCGGCCGAACGCGATCTCCTCGGCCACGAAGACGCCGTGGGCGAAGCCGCGGTGGGCCAGCTGCAGCCCGTGCACCACGTCGCCGACGGCCCACACCCCGGGCACCGGGGTGGCCAGCCGCTCGTCGGTGACGACGAACCCGCGCTCCAACGGCAGCCCCACCTCCTCCACGCCCAGCCCGGCGGTCACCGGTCCGCGGCCGACCGCGACCAGCAGCAGGTCGGCGCTGAGCGTGCGGTCGCCGGCCAGGGTGACCTCGACGCCGTCCGGGCCGACCCGGTGCGAGGTCACCGGGCTGCCGGTCAGCACCTCGATGCCGCGTCGGACGAAGGCCCGCTGCAGGGCCTGGCTGAGCGCCGGCTCCTCCCCGGGCAGCAGCCGCTCCAGGGCCTCCACCACGGTGACCTCGACCCCGAAGGAGCGCCAGGCCGAGGCGAGCTCGCAGCCGATCACCCCACCGCCGAGGACGACCGCCCGCTCCGGCAGCCGGTCCAGCCGCAGCGCGTGGTCGCTGGTCAGCACCCGCTGACCGTCCGGCTCCATCCCCGGCAGCGTGCGCGGCGCGGAGCCGGTGGCGACCACGACGTGCTCGGCCCGCAGCAGCCGGTCCCCGGCCCGGACGGCCACCCGGTCGCCGTCGCGCTCGAGCACCCCGCGGGCCGCCACCACCTCGATGCCGCGGGAGCGCACCAGCCCGGTCAGCCCGCGGAACAGCCGCTGCACCACACCGTCGGCGTAGGAGCGCACCCCGGGGACGTCCACCCCCTCGAGGCGGGCGGTGATGCCCACCTTCGCGCTGTCCCGCACCGCGTCGGCCACCTCCGCGGAGTGCAGCCAGGCCTTGGTGGGGATGCAGCCGCGGTGCAGGCAGGTGCCCCCCAGCTCGGCGGCCTCCACCAGCTGCACCCGCAGGCCGAGCTCGGCGGCCCGCAGCGCGCAGGCGTAACCCCCGCTGCCCCCACCGAGCACGACCAGGTCGACGACACCCTCCGGATCCGACATGGGCGGCATCCTCTCAGGTCGGGAGCGGGTGCCGCTCCGCCCGGCTCGCCCCCGGGGCCGCCTCAGCGGTGGCGGAAGGTTGGCGGACGCTTCTCGGTGAAGGCGCGCATCCCCTCGACGCGGTCCTCCAGCGCGAAGGTGGCGTGGAAGGCGGTCCGCTCGAACCGGACGCCCTCGCTCAGCGGGGTCTCGAAGGCGCGGTTGACCGCGGCCTTGGCCAGGTGGGTCACCGGGCGCGACATCGAGGCGATGGTGGCGGCCACCTCGGCGGCGACCTCGGCCAGCTGGTCGGCCGGCACCACCCGGGACACGAGCCCGGAGCGCTCGGCCTCCGCGGCGTCCATCATCCGCCCGGTGAGCACGAGGTCCATCGCCTTGGCCTTGCCGATCGCCCGGGTCAGCCGCTGCGAGCCGCCGATGCCGGGGATGGTGGCCAGGGTGATCTCGGGCTGGCCGAAGCGGGCGTCCTCGGCCGCGACCAGCACGTCGCAGAGCATCGCCAGCTCGCACCCGCCGCCGAGGGCGTAGCCGGCGACGGCGGCCACCAGCGGGGTGCGGACCAGGCTGAGGGCCTGCCAGGCGGCGGCGAGGTCCTGCTCCAGCACGTCGGCCAGGCCGAGCCCGACCATCTCCTTGATGTCGGCGCCGGCGGCGAAGGCGCGCTCGGACCCGGTGATCACCACCGCCCCGATCCCCGGGTCGGCGTCGGCGCTGGTGACGACCTCGACGACCTCGCGCATCATCGTCGAGCTCAGCGCGTTGAGCGCCTCGGGGCGGTTGAGGGTGACGGTGAGCACCCGGTCGGTGCGCGCGGTCAGGATGGTCTCGGGCATCGGACGACTCCTCTGCGGACGGCTCCGGGGGACGGGCCCCCGACCGCGATCATCCCAGCCCGGCCACCCCGCCGGCCGGTCGGGCCGACGGGGTGCGCGGGATCAGCGGCGGGCCTGGGCCAGCAGCTGCTCGAACGGGGTGAGCGCGGCCGTCCCCCCGGTCGGGCGGGGCTCGTCGACCGTCCGCCCGTCGGCGGCCCGGACGAAGGCGGCGAGCTCCGCACCGGCGCGGGCGACCCGCTCGGACAGGTCGTCCTCCGCCTCGCCCCGGCCGGCGAAGTCGCTCGTGGCGGCGACCACGCCGGTGGGGGTGGGGACGGCGCGCAGGTAGGCGAAGAGCGGACGCATCGCCTGGTCGAGGGCCAGCGAGTGCCGGGCCGACCCGGCGGTGGCGCCGAGCAGCACCGGCTTGCCGGCCAGCAGACCCGGCTCGAGCAGGTCGAGGAAGGTCTTGAACAGCCCCGAGTAGGACGCGGTGAAGATCGGCGAGACCGCGACCACCCCGTCCGCGGCGGCCAACGAGGTCTGCACCTGCTCCAGCCGCTCCGACGGGACGCCGGTGAGCAGCTGGTCGGTGAGGTCGTGGGCCAGCTCGCGCAGCTCGACGGTCTCGATGGTGACGGTGTCGCCCGCCTCGGTTAGGGCGGCGCTGGCCGAGGCCGCCAGGCGGTCGGCCAGCAGCCGTGTGGAGGACGGGGTGGACAGCCCCGCCGAGACCACGACGAGGGAGCGGTGGCGCTCGGGACGGGTGGTCATCGGATCTCCTGCAGGTGACGCTCGTGCGGACGGACGTGGGCGTTGGGGGAGTCCTCGCCGGCCTCGCGGAGGCTGGCGTGGGTGGGCGGGTCGGAGGGCACCCCGGCCGGGCGGCGGGCCTCGAACTCACGGCGCAGCACCGGCACGACGCGCTCGCCGAGCAGCTCGACCTGGTGCAGCACCTCGGCCAGCGGCAGCCCGGCGTGGTCGATGAGGAACAGCTGGCGCTGGTAGTCACCGGCGTAGTCGGCGAAGGTCAGCGTCTTCTCCACCACCTGGTCGGGGGTGCCGACGGTCAGCGGGGTCTGCCGGCTGAACTCCTCCAGCGACGGGCCGCCGCCGTAGACCGGGGCGGAGTCGAAGTAGGGCCGGAAGTGGCGGACGGCGTCCTGGCTGCGCTCGGCCATGAAGACCTGCCCACCCAGACCGACGATCGCGGTCGCGGCCGGGCCGTGGCCGTAGGCCTCGTAGCGCTCCCGGTACAGCTGCACCATCTGACGGGTGTGGCTGGCCGGCCAGAAGATGTTGTTGTGGAAGAAGCCGTCGCCGTAGAAGGCGGCCTGCTCGGCGATCTCGGTGCTGCGGATCGAGCCGTGCCAGACGAACGGCGGGACGCCGTCCAGCGGGCGCGGGGTGGAGGTGAAGCCCTGCAGCGGGCTGCGGAACCGCCCCTGCCAGTCGACCACGTCCTCGCGCCACAGCCGGCGCAGCAGGTCGTAGTTCTCCAGCGCGAGGTTGATGCCCTGGCGGATGTCCTGGCCGAACCACGGGTAGACCGGTCCCGTGTTGCCCCGGCCCATCATCAGGTCGACACGGCCGCCGGCCAGGTGCTGCAGCATCGCGTAGTCCTCGGCGATCTTCACCGGGTCGTTGGTGGTGATCAGCGTGGTCGAGGTGGACAGCAGCAGCCGCTCGGTGCGGGCGGCGATCCAGCCGAGCATCGTGGTGGGGGAGGACGGCACGAACGGCGGGTTGTGGTGCTCGCCGGTGGCGAAGACGTCCAGACCCACCTCCTCGGCCTTGAGCGCGATCGCGGTCATCGCCTGGATCCGCTCGGCCTCCGACGGCGTGCGGCCGGTGGTGGGGTCGGGGGTGACGTCCCCGACGCTGAAGATCCCGAACTGCATGACCTGCTCCCCTCGGAAGTTGACGATTCAATCATCCTCGTCAACACGTGGCGCCGGTGGCTATTCCCCGCCGCGGCCGGTGGTCGCGCGCTGCTCCCTGGCGCAGGTGCGGGGCGGGGACATAATGGCGCTCATGGGCATCCTCTCCAGGCTCCGCGGCCGGGCACGGCAGCGCGGGTCCGTCGCCGGGCGTCCGGGGACGCCGGTCAGCGACCTGACCACCCGCCACCTGACCGAGTTCGCCAGCAGCCGGCGCGGGGTGGAGGCCTGGATCGAGCCGCCCACCGCGGTGACCGGGGCCAGCCTGCTGCTGGTCGCCGCGGACGGGGAGTGGACCCGGCGCACCATCCCCTCGGCCTCCTGGGGCCACAAGTTCGCCGAGCACCTGCAGATGCCCGGCTACGACGCCGGTGTGGTCAGCTACCCGCAGCGGATGCGGGACTGGAACAGCCGCCAGAAGCGGGGCTGACCGGCACCGGCGCCGCGCTCAGGCGAGCGAACGCGCCAGCTGCACCAGCGTGCGCACCGCGGCCCCGGTGCCGCCCTCGGGGACGTGGCCCCACGGCTTGCCGCTGTTGAACGCCGGTCCGGCGATGTCGAGGTGGGCCCACGGGGTGCCCTCGGCGACGAAGCGCTCGAGGAAGGCGGCCGCGCTCATCGCCCCGCCCAGACGTCCGCCGCTGGACTTCACGTCGGCCACCGAGGAGTCCAGGCCCTCGCGGAACTGGTCGGTCAGCGGCAGCTCCCAGAACTCCTCACCGGTGACCTCGGCGGCATCCAGCACCCGGGCCACGGCCTCGTCGTCGTTGCTCATCACCCCGGCGATCCGGTCGCCGAGGGCGACCATGCACGCCCCGGTCAGGGTGGCCACGTCGAGCACCAGGTCGGGCTCGTCCTCCTGGCTGCGGGCCAGCGCGTCGGCCATCACCAGACGTCCCTCGGCGTCGGTGTTGGCGTTCTCGACGGTGGTGCCGCCGTAGATGGTCAGCACGTCCGACGGCCGGTAGGCCGAGGAGGAGGGCAGGTTCTCCGCCATCGCGGCGTAGCAGGTGATGGCCACCTTGAGCCCGAGGTCGGCGACCGCCCGGGTGGCGGCGAGCACCGCCGCCGCGCCGGCCATGTCGCACTTCATGGTGTACATGCTGTCGCCGGGCTTGAGGTTGAGACCGCCGGAGTCGAAGGTGATGCCCTTGCCGACCAGCACCAGGTGGGTGGTCGCACCGCGGGGGCGGTAGCTGAGCCGCACCAGCCGCGGCCCGCGCGCCGAGCCGCCGCCGACGGCCAGCAGGCCGCCGTAGCCGCCCTTGGTGAGCGCGGCCTCGTCCAGCACCTCGACCGCGAGCCTGGTGCCGCGGGCCAGTGCCCGGGCCTCCTCGGCGAAGGTCTCGGGGTAGAGCAGGTTGGGCGGCAGGTTGACCCAGTGCCGGGCCCGCAGCACCGCCTGGCAGACGACGCCGACCAGCTCGGCCAGCTCGCCGGCCCGGCGACCGAGGTCGGCCACCACGGTCACCGAGCGGACGGCGGCCGGGTCGGGGTCGTCGGAGCTGATCGGCTGGTGGCGGTAGCTGCCCAGCAGTGCGCCCTCGGCCACCGCCTGCGCGGTCTCGGCCTCGGCGGTGCCGAGGTCGAGCGTGACCGCCGCCCCGCCGTCGATGCCCAGCCCCGCGACGGTGCGCAGCGCCGACCCGGCGGCCCGGCGCAGCACCTCCGGGGTGACCCGCTCGACCGGGCCGAGCCCGACCACGGCCAGCGGCGCCGCCGACTCGGCGGCCGGGACGAGGGTGACCTGCCCGACGCCGGTGCGCGCCCCCAGCTCGGTGGCGAGGTCGACGAGCGGACGTCCGAACCGCTTGGCCGTGGCGGCGACCAGACCCTTGTCCGCGCCGACCAGCTGCGGGCCGTCGGCGGCCTCCACCAGGCCGACCACGAGGACGTCGCTGCTCCGCGGTGGTGTGGCGCTGAGCTGCAGCTGCGGGATGGCGGGTGCGGTCACGTCGGTCTCTCCTTCAGCGTGGGTGGCGCCCGGCGGGCGTGGAGGTGGTCAGCGTAGTGCGCCGCCGCGGCGAGGACGACCGGCTCGCGACCCGTCGGTGGGCGGGACCGCCCTGCTACGGTCGGCGGGCCCGATGGTCGCGCAGGAGGAGGGGTGCTCGTGGCCGAGCCGGAGCTGAGGACGTCACCGCTGCACGCCGAGCACGAGCGGCTCGGGGCACGCTTCGCACCCTTCGGGGGCTGGTCGATGCCGCTGGAGTACGCCGGTGCGGGGGTGCTGGCCGAGCACACGGCCGTGCGCACCCAGGTGGGGGTCTTCGACGTCTCCCACCTCGGCAAGGTCCGGGTGCGGGGGAGCGGTGCGGTGGCGCTGCTCGACCGCTGCCTCACCAACGACCTCGGCCGGATCGGGGCGGGGCAGGCCCAGTACACGCTGCTGTGCACCGAGGACGGCGGGGTGGTCGACGACCTCATCGTCTACCGCCACGGCGACGACGACCTGCTGCTGGTGCCGAACGCGGCCAACAGCGCCGCGGTGGTGCAGGTGCTGCGCGGGGTCGCCGGCGGAGCCGTCGAGGTGGTCGACCAGCACACCGACCTCGCGGTGCTGGCCGTCCAGGGCACCCGCTCGGACGAGGTGCTGGGCACCGCCGGGCTGCCGGTCGGCCACGACTACATGTCCTTCGTCACCGCCGAGCTGGACGGGGTAGGGCTGACCGTCTGCCGCACCGGCTACACCGGCGAGCGCGGGTACGAGCTGGTGGTGCCCGCCGGGGCGGCGGTGGCGGTCTGGCAGCGGCTGCGGGAGGCCGGCGAGCCGTACGGGCTGCAGCCGGCCGGGCTGGCGGCCCGCGACACCCTGCGCACCGAGATGGGCTACCCGTTGCACGGCCACGAGCTCGGCCCCGACATCACCCCGGTGCAGGCGGGTCTGGGCTGGGCGGTCGGCTGGGCCAAGCCGGAGTTCCTGGGCCATCGGGCGCTGCGGGAGGAGAAGGAGCGCGGGCCGGCCCGCCGGCTGCGCGGTCTGCTGGCCCGTGGGCGCGGCATCCCGAGGCCCGGGATGCGGGTGCTGGCCAGTGGCCGCGACGTCGGCGAGGTGACCTCCGGCACCTTCAGCCCCACCCTGAAGACCGGGATCGCGCTCGCCCTGCTCGAGCCCGCCGTCACCCCCGACACCGAGGTCGAGGTGCAGGTGCGCCGGCGCAGCGAGCCGTTCGTCGTGGTCAAGCCGCCGTTCGTGCGTCCGAGCACCCGCGAGCACTGACACCGCCGCCGAGCGGCCGGCGGCCGGGGCGCACACTGGGAGGGTGCGCTGGTGGCCACGGCAGCGGGGTCAGGACCGGCGGGAGCAGGCGTCCGCCCTCCCGCCGCTGGATCTCGGCTGGGACCTGGACGCGGACGCCCGCGAGCTCGAGCTGCGGCGCACCACCCTGCTGATGAGCCGGCTGCAGGTGCTGCAGGCCCGCCGGGTGCCGTTGCGGGTGCTCAGCGCCTCCCCGGTGAGCGGGGTGGCCCGGCTCGGGTTCGCCGACGGCACCGCCCTGCTGGTCCGGGTCATCCGGCGCGGGGACACGCTGGCCACGGCGGTCCTGGTGCGGCGGCGCTCGGTGCGGCTGTGCCGCTACTGGCAGGACGTGGACGGTCCGCGCGCCCTCCTGGCCTGGGACGAGCACCGGCTCGAGGTGCTCGTCACCGGCGTCGACCAGCCGGACTGACGCGGCGGGTCAGTCCGCGGTGAGGCCCATCGGGCCGTAGACCAGCCGGTCGTCCTCGAACAGGCTGACCTCGAGCACGCCGGCCTCGAGCAGCTCCGGCCACACCTCCGAGACCCAGGCCTCGGCGTCGGCGCGGGTGGGGAAGACGGTGCGGCCGCCGGCCTCGACGAAACCGGGTGTCGCCTCCGGCAGCGCCTGCCAGTGCCAGCCTCCCGCCGTCATCGCCCCGTTCTCGTGTCAGTAGGACTCGCCGCGCTTGACCTGCGGCTTGGGCAGCCGCATCCGGCGCAGCTGGATCATCCGGTTCATCCCGTAGATGCGCAGCCCCTTCTCCAGGGCGATGCCGCGCTCGGCCGCGATCCGCTTGTAGGCCCGCCACATCCGCACGAAGTCGAGGATCACCAGCAGGATGAAGAGGTACATGCCGATGGTGGAGTAGAGCACGACCTGGGGCAGCGCGGTCTGCAGGAAGGTGGCGAGCACGATCAGCAGCAGCACCGGCAGCAGCACCTCGCCGAGGCTGAAGCGGGCGTCGACGTGGTCGCGCATCAACACCTTCGCCGCGGTCGCGTCGCGGGCGGCCATCTGCTCCATCCGGGTGCGCCGGTTGGCCTCGGCCGCGCGGCGGCGGGCCTCCTTCTTGCTGATGCTCGGGTTGAGCCGCTCCCGCCGGGCCGCCTCGGCCTCGCGCCGGGTCGGGGTAGGCCGGTTCTTGCGGGTCCGGGTCTCGGTGCCCTCGGCCGCGGGTGTCCCGGCCGATGTGGGCGTCGCGGCCGAGGCCGTCGGTTGAGCGGCCGCGGACGCGGCCGGCTCCCGCCGTGGGGTCGTCGCGGACCGCGGGCGCGGCTGCTCCGGGGTCTGCTCGGTCCCCTCGGGGTCGCGCCTGCCCTCGCCGGGCTTGTAGGGGCGGAAGAGTGCCACGCCTCACCTCAGTCGTCACCGTCGGCCCCGAACGGTCCGGGGCAGGGCGTCATCCTCTCAGGGTTGAGCCCCCATTTCCCAATCCCGGCCCTGAATTCGCCGGCCTCGGGTGCCCGCACGGAGCCGGTGCGCCTACATTGGACGTCACCGGCAACGACCATGCGTCCAGGAAGGACCAGCTGAAGCGATGAGCGGCATTTTCCAGCGCCTGTCCACCATCTTCCGTGCCAAGGCCGACAAGGCCCTGGACCGGGCGGAGGACCCGCGCGAGACCCTGGACTACTCCTACCAGCGTCAGCTCCAGCTGCTGCAGAAGGTGCGTCGTGGGGTGGCCGACGTGGCCACCAGCCGCAAGCGCGTCGAGCTGCAGGCCACCCAGCTGAACACCCAGGTCGAGAAGCTCAACACCCAGGCCCAGCGGGCGCTGGAGGCTGGCCGGGAGGACCTGGCGCGAGAGGCGCTGACCCGCAAGTCCGGGCTGACCCAGCAGATCAGCGACCTGCAGGTGCAGCACGAGCAGCTGCAGGGCGAGGAGGAGAAGCTGGTGCGGGCCAGCCAGCGCCTGCAGGCCAAGGTGGACGCCTTCCGCACCCGCAAGGAGACCATCAAGGCCACCTACTCCGCGGCCGAGGCCCAGACCCGGATCAACGAGGCGTTCAGCGGGATCGGGGAGGAGATGGGCGACGTCGGCCTGGCCATCCAGCGCGCGGAGGACAAGACCGCTGAGATGCAGGCCCGCGCCGGGGCGATGGACGAGCTGCTGGCCAGCGGTGCGCTGGAGGACGCCACCGCCACCGGCCCCAGCGACGACATCAGCCGCGAGCTGGACGCGCTCGCCTCCACCTCCCAGGTCGAGGACGAGCTCACCCGGATGAAGGCCTCGCTCGGCACCGGCCGGGCCGCCTCCGCGCCGGCGATCGAGAACACCGCCCAGCCGACGCAGGCCGCGCCGGCCCCGCAGGGCTACGAGACCTACCAGGCCCCCAACGGCCAGCCCAACGGGCAGGAGGGGCTGCGATGATCGTGCGGATCCTCAACGAGGGCCAGTGGACGCTGGACGACGAGGCCTTCGCCTCGCTCAACGCGCACGACGACCAGATCGAGGAGGCCGTCGACAGCGGTGACGAGGTGCTGCTGACCCGGGCGCTGACCGCGCTGCTGGACGAGGTCCGCAGCCGCGGCACGGCCGTCCCGGACGACTCGCTGGCCGACTCCGACCTCATCCTCCCCGACGCCGAGGCGACGCTGGAGGAGGTCCGGGAGTGGCTCGCTGACAACAGCGCCGGAGAGGGTCTCGTCCCGGGCTGAGTCACCGGTCCGGACGCACGTGGTCAGAGGGCGAGCTGCAGCACCGTCGCGGTGGGCAGCTCGCCCATCACGTGTCCGGGGACGAACAGCTTCGAGCGGCGCACACCCGAGCCGATGCACACCTCCGGCTCGGTCACGACCCCTTCGTCGACCAGCACCGGCCAGCCGGCGGGCAGCCCGACCGGGGTGATCCCGCCGTACTCCATGCCCGAGGCGGCGGTCGCCTCCTCCGAGGCGGTGAAGCTGATCTTGCGGACGTCGAGGTGGCGGCGCACCACGTTGTTGATGTCGGCGCGCCGGCTGGCCTGCACCAGCACCGCGGCCGGCCGCAGCTCACCGGCCCGCTTCCCTGTGACCAGCACGCAGTTGGCCGAGGCCTCCAGCGGCAGGTCGAAGGCCCGGCACAGGGCCTCGGTGTCGGCGAGCGCGGGGTCGATCTCGGCGACCTCGAACAGCGCCGCGGTGTCGGCCGGCAGGTCGGCCAGGGCCTGGCGGACGGGCTCGGCCAGCAGGTCGGGGCGCTTGGTGGCGGGTTCACGGTGCAGGGTGCTCACCGGGGCGTTTCTACCCGAGGTGGGAGCATGTCGCCCATGCGGGTGCTGATCGCCACCGACCAGGCCGGCGGCCACACCGCCTCAGAGGTGTCGGCCGCGGTGGCCCGCGGCTGGGCGTCCGGCGCTCCGGGCACCGCGCTGGCCGTGGTCGGGCTGGCCGAGGGCGGCGAGGGCTGGCTGCGCGCGGCGGCCCGGCTGTGGTCGGCCGACG
>NZ_QPKK01000319.1 GCF_003344635.1 Desertihabitans aurantiacus | reverse complement strand
GCCGGCGTGCGAGCGGGCCCGCAGCCCGGCCCGACCCACCCGGCGGTGCACCAGGTGGGCGGTCGGGGTGGTGGCGACCCGGTAGCCGGCGCGGGTGGCCCGCCAGCCCAGCTCGACGCCGTCGCGGAAGACGGGCAGCTCCGGCGCCAGCCCGCCGAGGGCGTCCCAGACGTCGCGGCGCACCAGCAGCCCGCAGGTGGAGAGCCCGAGGACGTCGGCGGTCCGGTCCAGCTGACCCTGCAGCACCTCCCCCGGCTCGGCCTGCGGCACCGGGCGTCCGGAGCCGGCCACCCCGACGGCGGAGTCGGTCAGCCGCCGCGGCTGGTTGGCCCGCGAGGGCACCAGCAGGGTGGGTCCGGTGAGGTCGACGCCGGGGTCGGTGGCGACGTGGCGCAGCAGCTCGCCGAGGACGTCCGGCTCGGCCACCACGTCGTCGTGCAGCAGCCACACCCAGCGCCGCGGCGGGGCGGTCGCACCGCGGCGCGGCACCACGGTCTGCTCCAGCAGGTCGGCGTCGGCGGCCGCCAGCCCGGCCTCGACCGCCTCGGCGAAGCCGTGCTCGCGGCGTCCGGGCACCACCAGGTCGAGGGCGCCCTCGTGCCGGGCGGACTCCAGCAGGGCGTCGGCCTCGTCGCCGGGGGTGTTGTTGACAGCGACCAGGTAGTCCGGGGGCGGGTCGAGGGCGGCCAGCGAGGCCAGCGCGCTGGGCAGCCAGGTGGTGGAGTCGTGGCAGACGAGGACGGCGGTGACCTGTTCCCCGGACAGGTCGACGGGGTCGGTCCCGGGCTCCTCGTCGTCGACCTCCCAGGTCGCCTCGGGCTCCGACACCCCCGCTTCCGTCACGTCACCCCAGCGGCAGGTCGAGGTCGGGACGCGGTCTGCCGCTCACACCGGCCCGGAAAGCACGAAGGCGCCCCGCAGGGCGCCCCCGATGCTATACGGCTCGCTTCTTCAGCTTGCGGCGTTCGCGTTCGCTCAGCCCGCCCCAGATGCCGAACCGTTCGTCGTGGGCCAGGGCGTACTCGAGGCACTCGCCCCTGACCTCGCACGACAGGCACACCTTCTTGGCCTCGCGCGTCGACCCGCCCTTCTCGGGGAAGAACGCCTCGGGATCGGTCTGTGCGCACAGCGCCCGCTCCTGCCAGCCCAGCACACCTTCGTCGTCGTCGGCGCCGAACACCTCCAACAGCTCGTGCATGTTTCCTCCTCGACCCGTCCGCGAGTGGGGATCCCGAGGACTTGCCAAGAATTACACGCGTGTAGTCCACCCGCCGTCAAGCGCTGGCGGGTGACCGATCTCACCCCGGGCGTGTCGGATCCTCGCGGGCTTGGTCCCGGTCGGTACTGTTCGCCGCCGCGCTCGGGCCCCAGTCCCGGTCGGGCTGGTCGCCACGGGCGGCGTCGGTGGCCCGTCGCCACACCGCGCCGGTGGCCTCGTCGGGCTCCCAGGTGGGGCGCCGCTCCAGCTCCGCACCCGCGGAGGAGGACGTGTCCGGTGGCTCCGGCCCGCCTCCGTCGGCGGTCGCCGGGGCGTCGGGGCGAGGACGTCGGGTGCCGGCCGCGAGCACCGTGGCTGCCACGGCGGCCAGCAGGCCCACCGCCGCCCGTACCCAGGCGCCATCGGGCGACAGGGGCACGATGGCGATCCCGGTTCCGGCGAGCGGGCCCTGCGCGAGCAGGAGGATCGGCGCCAGCCAGTCCCCGGCGGCCGCGAGCGCGGTCAGCCAGCAGACCACCGCGCCGACCACCAGCAACGGGCGCGCCCCCGCCAGCCGACGGACCAGGGCGAGCAGCAGCAGGAGCAGCAGCACCGGCTCGAGGACCACCCGGTCCGGCCCGGCCGCGCGCAGCACCGGCACCACGGGCAGCACCAGCGCCAGCAGCACGAGGACGGCGGCCAGCCAGCCCAGCACCAGCAGCGCACGCGGTGCCCGCTCGGTCTCGGACGCCTCCATCGAGCCCCCTCCCGGCCGCACGCCGGGGTCGGCGGGCCGGTGGCAGACTATCCGGGTGCAGATCGTGGTGCTGGCCGGCGGTGTCGGCGGGTCGAGGTTCGTCCGGGGCGTGCTCGCCGCCTACCCGGGAGCGCGGGTGACGGTGGTCGGCAACACCGCCGACGACATCACCCTGCACGGGCTGCGGATCTGCCCCGACCTCGACACCATGACCTACGCCCTGGGCGGCGCGATCGACCCCGAGCGCGGCTGGGGGCTGGCCGACGAGGGCTGGCGGGTGATGGAGGAGCTGCGGGCGCACGCGGCCGAGCCGACCTGGTTCAACCTCGGCGACCGCGACATCGCCACCCACCTGATCCGCACCCAGATGCTCGCCGCCGGCTACCCGCTGAGCGAGGTCACCCGGGCGCTGACCCAGCGCTGGTGGGGCACCGACTCCCCCGTCACCCTGCTGCCGATGAGCGACGACCGGGTCGAGACCCACGTGGTCGTCGCCGACGACGACGCACCCGGTGGGCGGCGGGCCGTGCACTTCCAGGAGTTCTGGGTGCGGCTGCACGCCGCGCCGCGGGTGCTCGAGGTGGTGCAGGTCGGCATCGAGGAGGCCCGGCCGGCGCCCGGCGTGCTGGAGGCCCTCGCCGCGGCCGACCTCGTGCTGGTCGCGCCGAGCAACCCGGTGGTCTCGATCGGCCCGGTCCTCGCCACCCCCGGCGTCCGCGACGCGGTGCGCGCGACCTCCGCCCCGGTGGTCGGCTTCTCCGGCATCCTCTCCGGCCGCCCGGTGCTGGGCATGGCCGACAAGCTGCTGCCGGCGATCGGGGTGGAGGTGGACGCCGCCGCCGTCGGGCTGCACTACGGCAGCCGGCAGGCCGACGGGGTGCTCGACCGCTGGGTGGTCGACTCCGACGACGCGGCCGCGCTGGCCCGGCTCCGCGACGGCGGGCTGGAGGCGCTGGCCCACCCGCTGCTGATGACCGACCCGGAGACCACCGCCGCCTTCATCCGCGCCGGCGTCTCCCCCGACCCCGACGACGGCCGGGCGCTGGCGTCGTGAGCGGAGCTCACGCCGGAGACGACATCGTGAGCGGAGCTCACGCGGGAGACGACATCGTGAGCGGAGCTCACGCCGGAGACGACATCGTGAGCGGAGCTCCCCAGCGCGAGGGCCGCGGGTGAGCCGGCTGCTGGTCTTCGCCCCTGACGGCATCGGCGACGTCATGGCCGGGGACGACCTGGCCGCGCTGCTGCACGAGGCGCTGGTCGCCGACCCCGACGGCCCGCTGCGCGACGGCGACGTGGTGGTGGTGACCTCGAAGGTGGTCTCCAAGGCCGAGGGACGCACGGTGGCCGCCGGGGACCGCGACCCGGTGGTCGAGGCCGAGACGGTGCGCACGGTGGCGCGGCGCGGGACGGTGCGGATCGTGGAGAACCGGCAGGGCCTGGTGCAGGCCGCCGCCGGGGTGGACGCCTCCAACGTCGCGCCGGGGACGGCGCTGCTGCTGCCGGCCGACCCCGACGCCAGCGCCCGCCGGCTGCGCGAGCGGCTGCAGCAGCTGGCCGGCGTCCGGCTCGGCGTGGTCGTCTCCGACACCTCCGGTCGGGCCTGGCGGCGCGGCCAGACCGACCTGGCGATCGGCGCGGCCGGGGTGCTGCCGGTGCTGGACTACGGCGGGCGCACCGACCCCTGGGGCAACGAGCTGGTGGTGACCCAGATGGCGGTGGCCGACGAGGTCGCCGCGGCCGGCGACCTGGTCAAGGCCAAGCTCGGACGGCGTCCGGTC
>NZ_QPKK01000318.1 GCF_003344635.1 Desertihabitans aurantiacus | reverse complement strand
GGTCGGGACGGGCGGCGGGGCGGGTGGGCTCGGGCACGGGGTCAGCCTGCCATCCGGGTGACCCGCTCAGTCGACGGCGGCGCCGCCCGGTTGGGGCGCCGTCTGGCCGGTGACCGCGCCCTGCGGTGGGATGGTGGCGGCCTCCTCGGCGGCCTCCGCCTCCCCGGGTGCGGGGGCGCTCTGCTGGTAGGCCCGCGACAGCCGGCGGTAGTAGGGGCTGGCCAGCGCGGCGAGGGTGGCGACCACACCCAGCGCCCCGGAGACCACGAACACCAGCGCGATGCCGCGGTCGGCCCCGGTGCCGAACCAGCCGCCGATCAGCTGCGCGCCGCGGCCGTCGGTCATCCAGGGGATGACGGCGAGCTGGGTGATCGGCCCGATGAGGAAGGCCGTCAGCGGGGAGGCCGCCTGCTCGATGCTCTGGGCGAAACCGAAGACCCGGCCCTGGCGCTCGTACGGCACCACCCGCTGCAGGATGGTCTGCTCGGCCGCCTCGGCGAACGGCATCGCCAGCATGTAGACGAACATGGCGACCGAGAGGATGACGATCGAGGACCGCAGCGGGAAGAGCATGGTGATCGTCCAGGCCAGCAGGTTGACCAGCAGCAGCAGCCGCAGCGGGTTGCTCCCCAGCCCGACCCGGGCCACCAGCAGCCCGCCGATGATGACCGCCGTGCTCAGACCGCCCCAGAGGAAGCCCCACACGTCCACCGGCACGAGGTAGAGGCCGTAGGCGTCCATCAGCGCCATGAACGCCCCGCCGAGGAAGTTGTTGAAGCAGGTGAAGGCGATCAGTGCCGGCAGCCCGGGCACCGAGCCGACCAGGCGCATCGTCCCGCGCAGGTCGACCCGGCCGGTGGCCTCGTCCACCACGCCGGTGGCAGCCGCGCCGCTGGTGCCGTCCTGCTGGGGTGCGATCTCGCGCTCGGGCAGGGTGATCGTCTGCAGGTGCACCAGCCCGGCCACCATCATCACCGCGCCGAGCAGCAGCACGTAGAGCATGCCGCCGGCGGCGACCAGCACCCCGGAGATCACGGAGGTGACGAGGAAGGAGACGCCGGTGGTGGTGCCGACCAGGCCGTTGGCGCGGTCCCGGGTCTCCGGCGGGATCAGCAGGGTGACCAGGGTGGGCATCGCGATGGTGCGCAGGTTGCCCACCATCACCCCGCCCATCACCACCACCACGAACACCCACAGCAGCGGGCTGGCGACGTCGGAGAAGGTGCCCTCGGGAACCAGCAGGTAGAGCGCCAGCGCCGCCCCGTAGAAGGCCAGCGAGAGCAGCGAGGACACCTGCATCACCCGGATCTTGTGGTGGTGGTCCACGACGCTGCCGAACCAGATGCCGGTGGTGGCGGTGGCGAGCACGAAGATGCCGGCGATCATGCCGGTCGCCAGCACCGACTCGGTCTCGAGGAAGATCCAGAAGGTGATGCCGAACCAGACCGTCATGTTGATGACGGCGGCCACGGCGGTGTTGGCCAGCAGGTGGGCGAAGGTGCGGCCGCGGCTGCTACGCAGGTCGAGCCGCGGTGCGGTGGGAGTGTCGTCGGGCCCGGTCGCGGGCCCCTGGCTGCTGCTCATGTGTCCTCCAGCGGGCGTGTGCTCGGGGGGTTGACCGGCCTCACCGCGTGGACTCATCGGCCGGCCCCCTCCGGGCAGGGCAGCAGCCTAGGACCGGGCACCGACAACCGTCAGGACGTTTTCCATCCCGCCGCCGGCGGCCCCGGCTGGGCCGGTGTGGAGGTCCGTGCTGTGATGTGCCCCGTGCCTCCTCCACCCGCCGCCGCGACGACCCTCGACTACCCGGTCTCCCAGCACACCCTGGCCAACGGCCTGCGGGTGGTGGTCAGCCCGGACACCGCGGCGCCGGTGGTGACGGTCAACCTCTGGTACGACGTCGGTTCCCGGCACGAGGTGCCCGGACGCAGCGGGTTCGCCCACCTGTTCGAGCACGTGATGTTCCAGGGCTCGGCGAATGTGGCCCGCAGCGAGCACATCGCCCTGGTGCAGGGCTGCGGCGGCACCGCCAACGCCACCACCTGGTTCGACCGCACCAACTACTTCCAGACCGTGCCCGTGGGCGCCTTCGAGCTGGCGGTCTGGCTGGAGGCCGACCGGCTCGGCACCCTGCTCGACGCCCTCACCCAGGAGAGCCTGGACAACCAGCGCGAGGTGGTGAAGGAGGAGAAGCGGCAGCGCTACGACAACGTCCCCTACGGCGACGTTCTCGAGCGGATGGTGGCGCTGACCTTCCCCGCCCACCACCCCTACGGCCACACCACGATCGGCTCGATGGCCGACCTCGACGCGGCCTCGCTGGACGACGTCCGCGACTTCTTCCGCACCCACTACCTGCCCAGCAACGCCGTGCTCACCGTGGTCGGCGACGTCACGGTCGAGCGCGCGCTGGCCGTGGTCGAGCACGAGCTGGGCGGGCTGAGCGACGCCGTCCGCCCGCCGCACCCGCGGCCGGCGCCGCTGCCGCCGATCAGCGGCGAGCCGCACCAGGAGGTGCGGGCCGATCTGCCGGCCGACGCCGTCCACCTCAGCTGGCGGCTGCCGGCCCTCGACACCGACGTCTTCGACGCCCTCGACCTCGCCCTCGGCGTGCTCGGTGACGGCCAGACCGCCCGGCTGCACCAGCGGCTGGTCCGCCGCGAGCAGCTGGCCGAGTCCGCCACGGCGGCCTCGCTCGGCCTGATCGGCGGCACCTCCTTCGGCTACCTGGCCGCCCGCGCCCGCGACGGCGTGGCCATCGACCGGGTCACCGACACCCTGCTCGCCGAGCTGGAGCGGCTGCGCGCCGACGGCCCCACGCCTGAGGAGCTGGAAAGGGTCAAGGCCCAGCACGAGCGGGCCTGGCTGCAGGCGCTGAGCCGGATCGACGCCCGCGCCGACCACCTCGGCCGGGCCGCCACCCTGCTCGGCGACCCGACCGAGGTGAACCGACGGGTCGCGCGGGTGCGGGCGGTCAGCCCCGACGCGGTGCGCCAGGCCGCCGCGGCCTGGCTCGACCCCGCGCACCGTGCCACCCTCGTCCACCTCCGGGAGACCCGATGACCAGCACCGCGAGCACCCACGCACCCACGCCGCCCGCGGTGCTGCCGCCGCCGCGGTGGCGCTTCCCCGAGCCCACCGCCGACGTCACCCTCGAGAACGGGCTGCGGGTGCTCTGGTACCGCGTCCCCGGCCAGTACGTCCTGGCCGCCACCCTCGTCCTGCCGCTGCCGCTCAGCGCGGAGCCGCCGGCGCTGGAGGGCGTGGCCACCATCACCACCCGCACGCTGGACGAGGGCACCACCGCCCACCCGGGTGAGGAGTTCGCCGAACGGCTGGAGGCCTCCGGCGCGGCCTTCGGCGCCTCGCTCTCCCTCAGCGGCCAGCAGCTGATGCTGGACGCCCCGACCACCCGGGTGGGTGAGGCGCTGCCGCTGCTGGCCGAGGCCCTGCGCTCCCCCGAGCTGCGCGCCACCGACGTCGAACGCCACGTCGCGCTCCGGCTGGCCGAGATCGAGCAGCTGGAGGCCAACTCGGCCCGGACCGCCGACCGGTGGCTGCGCCGCCGGCTGTGGCAGCCCGGCTCCCGGGCGCACCGGCTCAACGGCGGGGAGCCCGAGACGGTCGCTGCCATCACCCCCGACGACGTCGCCGCCTTCCACGCCACCATGGGCCCGGCCGGCGCCACCCTGGTGCTGGCCGGCGACCTGCCCGAGCCGCCGGTCGACCTGGTCGCCGCGCACCTCGGCGGCTGGGACGGCGGCCGG
>NZ_QPKK01000317.1 GCF_003344635.1 Desertihabitans aurantiacus | reverse complement strand
GGCGTCGGGGTGTTCGCGGTGCTGTGGCTCGGTCCGGTGCCCTCGCCGGTCCAGGTGGTCGCCACCGTGGACGAGCCCGACCGCTCCGGGTTCGCCTGCGTCGCGGTGCACGACCACCCCGAGCAGGGCGAGGAGGCGTTCCTGCTCGAGCGCCGCGGCGACGTCGTGCACGCCACCGTCCGCGCGGTCTCGCGGCCGGCGACCCGGTGGCTGCGCGCGGTCGGGCCGGTGGGCGTGCTCGCCCAGCACGTCGCCGCGCGGCGCTACCTGGCGGCGGTGGCCCGGTCGGGCAGGGGTTAGCCGCCGAGCACCGCGTCGACGACCGCCTTGGCCTCCTGCTGCACCCGGGCCAGGTGGTCGGCGTCCTTGAGCGACTCGGCGTAGATCTTGTAGACGTCCTCGGTGCCCGACGGCCGGGCGGCGAACCAGGCCGAGGCGGTCTGCACCTTGAGCCCGCCGATCGCCGCGCCGTTGCCGGGGGCCTCGGTCAGCACGGCGGTGATCGGCTCGCCGGCCAGTGTGTCGGCGGTGATGTCGGAGGCCGACAGCCTGGCCAGCCGGGCCTTCTGCTCGCGGGTGGCGGGGGCGTCGGTGCGGGCGTAGCTGGACGCCCCGTGCCGGGCCTCGAGCTCGGCGTAGAGCTGGCTGGGGGAGCGTCCCGTGACGGCGGTGATCTCGCTGGCCAGCAGGGTGAGCAGGATGCCGTCCTTGTCGGTGGTCCAGGTGCTGCCGTCGCGGGCGAGGAAGGAGGCCCCGGCCGACTCCTCACCGCCGAAGCCGAGCTCGCCGCTCTGCAGCCCGGGGACGAACCACTTGAACCCGACCGGCACCTCCACCAGCGGTCGGCCGAGCTCGGCGGCCACCTTGTCGATGAGCGAGGACGAGACCAGCGTCTTGCCGACCCCGGCCTGCGCGGGCCAGCCGTCGCGGGCGCCGAAGAGGTAGGAGATCGCCACCGCGAGGTAGGCGTTGGGGTTCATCAGCCCGCCGTCGGGGGTGACGATGCCGTGCCGGTCGGCGTCGGCGTCGTTGCCGGTGGCGACGTCGAAGCGGTCGCGGTTGGCGATCAGGGAGGCCATCGCGTCGGGGGAGGAGCAGTCCATCCGGATCTTGCCGTCGGTGTCGAGGGTCATGAACGCCCAGCGCGGGTCGACCTCGGGGTTGACGACGGTGAGGTCGAGACCGAGGTGCTCGGCGATCCACTCCCAGTACTGGACGCTCGCCCCGCCCATCGGGTCAGCCCCGATCCGCACCCCGGCGGCGCGGATGGCGTCCAGGTCGAGGGCGTGCTGCAGGTCGGTGCAGTAGGCGGTGCGGTAGTCGAAGCGCTCGACGTCGGCGGCCGCCCGCTCGTAGGGGGTGCGGCGGATCGCGCCCGGATCGGCGAGCAGCTCGTTGGCGCGGGCGGCGATGGCGCTGGTGGCCTCGCTGCCGGCCGGGCCGCCGTGCGGCGGGTTGTACTTGAACCCGCCGTCGCGGGGCGGGTTGTGCGAGGGGGTGACGACGATGCCGTCGGCCAGGGCCTCGGACCGACCGGTGTTGTGCCGGACGATGGCCCGCGACACCGCCGGGGTCGGGGTGTACTCGTCGTCGCGCTCGGCCCGCACGGAGACGCCGGCCGCGTGCAGCACCTCGATGGCGGTCCGCCAGGCCGGCCCGGACAGCGCGTGGGTGTCCTTGCCGAGGTAGAGCGGGCCGGTGACGCCCTGCTCGGCGCGGTACTCGACGATCGCCTGCGTGGTGGCGGCGATGTGGGCCTCGTTGAAGGCCGTGTCGAGGGAGGAGCCGCGGTGCCCGGACGTCCCGAAGACCACCCGCTGGGCCGGGTCCTCAGGATCGGGCACGCGGTCGGAGTAGGCCGCGAGGACCGCGTCGACGTCGATCAGGTCGGAGGGCTGGGCCGGCTGTCCGGCGCGCTCGTGTGCCATGGCGCCCATCCTGGCCCAGCCGCGTCGGGACGCGTCCCGGGGGTCAGCGGGTGTGCCGTCGCAGGAACGGCTCGGTGCCGCTGGTGACCGCCGACTCCCAGGCCCGCCGGTGCGGGAACAGCGGGTGCGGCGGCCGGCGGGAGCGCAGGTGCAGGGCGGCAGCCAGGGCGACCACCACGGTCACCATCCACTCCGGGTCGAAGGCGGCGGTGGCCGGGTGGGACCGCCAGAGCTGGAGCACGTCGACGTCGCCGCCGTCGGCCCGGTCGCCACCGGAGGCCACCACGTCGGCGAAGAGGATGGCCAGGTCGGCCCAGGGCGCGGCCAGACCCGGGTGGGACCAGTCCACGAACCAGACCCGCCCCGACTCCCGGTCGAGCAGGATGTTGTCGGCGCGCAGGTCGATGTGGGACGGCACGGGCGGGTCGGCCGCGGTGCCGTCCACCGCGGCCGTCATCGTCGCCAGCCGCTCCGACCACGGCTCGAGCAGCGGCCGCCAGGGGTCGTCGACATCGGCGACCACCTCGCGCCAGCCCTCGAAGAACAGCGACACCTGCGCGTCGTCGGTCACGGGCGCCCGGTGGAAGGCCGGGGTGAGCGCGTGCCAGGCGTCCAGCACCCGCAGCAGGTCGCGGGCGCACCAGGGGTGACGGACCGGCTCGCCGGGCACCGCCGGGTACACGTTCACCGCCCAGTCCGCGCCGGGGGTGGGGACCTCGACGGCGGCGAGCAGGGCGGGCCGCTGCGGCACGCGCGGCAGCAGCGCCTCGACCGCGGCCTCCCGACGGTAGATCTTCTGGCCATCGGGGTTGGAGGTGCCGTCCAGACCCTTGACGAAGACGCTGCGGGTCGCCCCGTGCACCACCGTCGCCAGCCCGACCGACATGCCTCCGACCCGGTCCTGCCAGCCCAGCACCGGCTCGCCGAGGCACCCCTCGACGACGTCGCGGACCTCGGCCGGCACCTCCGGCCAGGTCGTGCGGCGTCCGTACAGGTAGGTGGCGGGCAGCTGCAGGGCCATCCGGCCATCGTGGTGGAGCGGGCCGGTGGACGCCACCGGTTTCGGCCCTGTCCGGCGGCGGACCGCAGGGCAGTAGTCTCGGCTGCTGACCGGACCGCCCCGCGGTCGTCCCGCACGCGACGAAGGACCACCCAGCCGCCATGACCTCCTCCAGCTTCAACCGTCCCGGCGCCGTCGACCTCTCCGCGCTGGCCTCCTCCTCCCCCTCCTCCTCGTCCTCCGCGGCGGGGTCGTCCGCCGGTGGCCGCTCCTACGTCGTCGACGTCACGGTGCAGACCTTCAACGACCTGGTGGGCCGGTCCCAGCAGCACCCCGTGGTGCTGGAGATCCACTCGCCGCGGGCCCAGGGTGCGGAGGTGCTCAGCCGCGACCTGGCCGACCTGGCCAACGCCGCCGGCGGCAAGTTCCTGGTCGGCCGGGTCAACGTCGACGTCGAGACCCAGATCGCCCAGGCACTCGGCGTCCAGCAGGTGCCGATGGTCATCGGCGTGCTGATGGGCCAGCCGGTGCCGCTGTTCCAGGGCGTCCAGCCCAAGCAGCAGATCCAGGCCTACCTCGACCAGCTGCTGCAGGCCGCGGTGGCCAACGGCGTGGTCGGCACCGCCGAGCCGGTCGCGGGTGGGAGCGCCGACGAGGCCTCCGACGAGCCGGACCCGCGGTTCGCCGCCGCCGACGCCGCCCTCGAGCGCGGTGACTTCGCCGCCGCGGAGGCCGAGTTCGACAAGCTGCTGGCCGCCGATCCCAGGGACGCCGAGGCCGCGGCCGGTAAGGCGCAGGCGGGGCTGCTGGCGCGCACCGCTGCCGCGGACCCGCAGGCCGTGCTCGCCGC
>NZ_QPKK01000316.1 GCF_003344635.1 Desertihabitans aurantiacus | reverse complement strand
ACCGGCGCCGAAGGTGTTCACCGCGGTCAGCCCGGTGCCGGTGTGCTGCACCGCCTGCAGCGCGGTCGTGTTGGCCAGCACCCGCAGCGCGCCGCCGGACGTCCCCGACCCGCTCGCGTAGGCGTCGAGCGCCGCGGCGTCCGCGCCCGGCACCAGGGCCCACGCCAGCGCGAGCGGCTCCGCGCCGGCGGGCTGCCCGACCTCGACGCCGAACACCGTTCGGGTGGCGGTGCTGGCCGGGTTCGACAGCCGGACCACCCGCCGGCTGGCCCGCACCTGCTCCAGCGTGACGTCGACCTCCGGGGTGTCCAGCAGCACCTGGCCGACCGACACCCGGTCGGTCTCGTCCGCCCACAGCACCCAGGCCAGGTCGGCCCGGCCCGGACCGGTCCACGGGCTCCCGTCCCGCAGCCGTCCGGTCACCGTGACGGCGGCGCTGGCGGTGCTGCGACGGTCCAGGGTGACCAGCACGTCGCGTCCGGCCGGGTCGGAGACGCCGGCGACGAGCAGGACCACCTCCTCGTCCAGCATGAACCAGGAGCGGGTGGCGCGGGCGTTGGCCCAGGTGACCAGCTCGGGCGGGAGCACACCCCGCTCGGCATCGCGGTGCGCCACGTCGTCGGAGAGGACCATCGACGCCGTGCCGTAGGCGCCGAGCCGGGCGCCGCCGGAGTGGGCGGAGGTGCCGACCGGGAAGTAGACGTAGGTGTTCTGCGACTCCGAGGAGGAGGTGAACCCCAGCGGGTGGTCGGGGTCCTCGAACCACCGGGTGCCGTAGAGGTCGGGGACGCTGCGCCGCTGCTCGACGGGGGCCACCACCCCGGGCAGCTGCGCCGGGTCGACGGTGACCAGGTGGTCGGCACCGAAGACACGGCTCTGGTCCTGGCCGGAGAGGTAGAGGTGGTGGGTGCCCTCGCCCTGGAACCAGGGCAGCAGGTTCTCCCCGTTCATGTACTCGTACCTGCTGATCCGCTCCGAGCTGCGCGAGAGCGCGAAGGCCCAGCCGGGGCGGCGGTGCACGTTCCGCTCCATGGCGGCGAAGGCGCTGTGGGAGGTGGCGGGCACCAGGTCGGCCGGCTGCACGGCCGGGTCGGCCAGCACGTCGGCGTGCCGGGCGATGCTCAGCGGCGAGCCGAAGCCCTGCGGGTCGATCGCGGGGCCGGCGGCCTCGCTCAGGTAGGCCACCCAGCTGCGCAGGCGTTCGGCCTCGGCCCCCTCGCTGAGCTCGGCCAGGTCGACCACGGCCTCGACGACGGCGGCCACGTCGGTGTAGCCGGTGGTGGTCCGCGAGACGGCGCGCCCCTTGACCGCCTCCATCATCCAGCCCTCGAAGACGACCGGGGCGAACCCGTCGCGGACCCACTGCTGGACCACCTCCACCAGCTCCGCCCCGGAGGCCCAGGAGGTGCCGCGCAGCATGCCGGTCGTCTGCACCACGCGGGCCAGCAGCGCCTTGCCGTAGGAGCCGGTGTAGGCCACCGAGTGGTGCTGGATGAAGGAGCCGTCGGCGTAGTGGCCGTCGGTCACCCCGTGCCGCAGGTGGTAGGGGTCGATGGTGGCGTAGACGGTCAGCTGGTCGCCGATCGCGGCGCTGACCCGCTGGCTGTCCCCGGTCAGCGCCCCCTGCAGGATGCGGTTGGTGGTGATGTCGGCCAGGTTGGCCCCGGTGTGGAACCGCGAGTCCAGGTCGACGTCGCCGTCCTCGCCGTGGCGCAGGTAGGCGTCCAGGGTGGGCACCAGCGAGGACAGCAGACCGGGGTGCTCGGGCAGCCGGTGGGACAGCAGCACCAGGGTGCGGGTGAGCGACCCGGGCACGCCGATCTCCCAGTTGAACCAGTTGCCGTAGTAGCCCTTCGACTGGTCGGCGAGGTGGTGCGTGTGCAGCCAGGCGACGGCCTCCAGCACCCTGTCCTGGACGGCGACGTCGTCGGTGAGCCCGGAGCGGCGTCCGGCCAGCCGGGTGGCCCGGGCGATGTCGAGCAGGTAGCCGGCCGTGCGCGCCAGCAGCGCGTCGTCGCTGCCCAGCGGGACGCCGGCGAACAGCTCGCCGGGGCCGGCGGCGTCCATCGCCGCCAGCCGGCTGCGGGCGGTCTCCTCCTGGCGTGCCAGCCACGGCTGGACGGCGGGGTGCGCGTTGCTCGCCTCCGTCCCGGCCAGCGAGGCGACGGTGTTGGCCAGCACCCGGGTCAGGTCGTCCCCGCCGGTGTCGGCGCGGGCCGGCCACGGGCAGGCGATGGTGAGCAGCCCGGCGGCGGGGGCGGCGGTGAGCAGCAGTCGGCGGCTGATCGGCACGAGGGGACCTCCGGGGGGTGGCGGCGTGCGTCCCATCCCACCACCGTCGGTGCGTGCTGGCTAGGGTCGGGACATGCAGCTGTCCGCGTCCGACTCCGTCCTCGTCACCGGTGGCGGCTCCGGCCTGGGACGGGCCACCGCCCGCGCGCTCGCGGCCACCGGCGCCGCCGTGGTGCTGGTCGACCTACCCACCTCCGCCGGCGCCGAGGCGGCGGCCGAGCTCGGCGAGCGGGCCGTCTTCGTCCCCGCCGACGTCCGTGAGGAGGACCAGGTGCGGGCGGCGGTCGAGCGGGCCACCGACCTCGGGGCGCTGCGGGTGGTGGTGAGCTGCGCCGGGGTCGCCACGCCCGGGCGGATCCTCAGCCGCAGAGGCGTGCACAGCCTGGAGCACTTCCGCACCGTGGTCGAGGTCAACCTGCTCGGCACCTTCAACGTGCTCCGGCTGGCCGCCGAGGCGATGAGCGGGAACGAGCCCACCGACGGCGACCGCGGGCTCGTGGTGATGACGGCCAGCGTCGCCGCCTACGACGGCCAGATCGGCCAGGCCGCCTACGCCAGCTCCAAGGGCGGTGTGGCCGCGCTCACCCTGACCGCCGCCCGCGACCTCGCCTCCTCCGCGATCCGCGTGATGACGGTGGCACCGGGGGTGATGGAGACGCCGATGATGGCCGGGCTGGGCGAGGAGGTCCGCTCCTCGCTGGAGGCCCTGGTGCCGCACCCCTCCCGGCTCGGACGTCCGGAGGAGTACGCCGCGCTGGTCGAGCACCTGGTGGCCAACCCGCTGCTCAACGGCGAGGTGGTCCGCCTCGACGGAGCCCTCCGGATGCCACCGCGCTGAGCCGGTGCCATGCTGGTCGCAGGAGGGGACGCGATGGCCGCTGACCAGCACCGCGCCGGCTTCCTCGACGGGGCACCGCCGTCGGAGGCCGCGCAGCAGATGTTCGCCGACGACGTGGCTGATGTCGGCTACGTGATGAACCTGACGCGGCTGTGGGCCCACGTGCCGGAGGCGCACCGCCGCTGGACCGAGCTCACCGTGCTGGCCGCCGACCTGGCCGGGTTGGACCTGCGCCGCAAGGGGGTGGTCGTCACCGCGATGGCCGCCACCCTGGGCGACGCCTACTGCTCGCTGGCCTGGGGGACCCGGCTGGCCCAGGTGGCGGGGGAGGAGGTGGCGCGCGCCGTGCTGTCCGGGGCGCCGCTGGACGACCCGGTCGAGCACGCGCTGGCGGCGTGGGCCCGGGCCGTGGTGCGCGACCCCAACCGGACCTCCCCCGACGACGTGCAGGCGCTGCGGGACGCCGGCCTGGACGAGCGGCAGGTCGTCGGGCTCACCCTCTACGTGGCGCTGCGCCAGGCCTTCTCCACCGTCAACGACGCCCTGGGCGCCGCCCCGGACGCCGAGCTGCTCCGCGCCGCCCCGCCCGTGGTCCGCGAGGCCGTCGGGTACGGCCGGCCGGCCGCCGGCTGAGCGGACCCACGTCCGAGCGGACGGCTGCCCTCAGCCC
>NZ_QPKK01000315.1 GCF_003344635.1 Desertihabitans aurantiacus | reverse complement strand
CGAGCTCGACCTCGCCGCCGCCGAGGACGACGTCTCCGGCGGCTGATCCCCGCCGCCCACCCACCCCCCCGGCCGGTTCGAGGTGATCCCGCGCACTCCACCGTCCGCTTCCACCTCGACCCGGCGCTCGAGCGGTGTCCCCTCGCCGCGGTCGAGGTAGTACGGGACACGCTGTCGTCCGGTATCACCTCGACCCACGGGTGAGCGGGTTCCCTTCTCGCGTTCGAGGTGATTCCGCGTATCCCGCGGTCCGCTTTCACCTCGACCCCGCGCACGAGCGGCGGTGGCGGTGTGCACAGGGGGGAGCCGTGCACAGCCGGAGCGGGCGGGCGGCAGGTTGGCGCCCCACTGCGCACGGTGCACGGGTGAGACGGGAGCGGTACGAGCAGGTGCTGGCGGCAGCGGCGGGTACGGGTGGGGTGGTGAGCCGCCGCGTCCTGCGCGAGCTGGGGGTCCAGCGTGGCCACATCCGCCACCAGGTGGCGCACGGGCGCTGGCACGTCGCCGGGACGCAGACGGTGGTCCCGCACCGCGGTGCCGTGTCGGTCGACGGACGACGGTGGGCGGCGCTGTGGGAGACGGGTGCGTCGATCGCGGTGCTCGACGGGGTCACCGCGCTGCAGGTAGCGGGTCTGCGGAACTTCGAGGACGACGACGTGCACGTCTCGGTGGTGCACCGCCACGACGTCCGCCGGCTCGAGGGGGTTCGGGTGCACAAGGTCATCCGGCGCGTGCCTGGCGAGGTCGTCGAGCAGGGGATCCCTCGGACGACGCCCGCGGTGGCGGCGTTGCGTGCCGCCTACTGGGCACGGACGGACCGGCAGGCCGCCCTCGTCCTCCTGATGGTGGTGCAGCAGCGGCTCGCCAGCCCCGAACAGCTCCTCGAGCGGTCGCGGCAGCTGCGTGGTCGGCGTCGCCGGGCCTTCGTGCGGGACGTCGTGGGCTACCTGACCTGCGGCGTGGAGTCGCTCGGCGAGCTCGACTTCGCCCGGCTGTGCCGGCAGCGTGGCCTGCCGGAGCCGACGCGACAGGTGGTGGTGCACGGGACCGGGGGACGGATGTACCTGGACGTGCGGTGGGAGGAGCACGGCCTCGTGGTCGAGGTGGACGGGGTGCAGCACCGCGAGGGGTTGCAGGTCAGCGCCGACAACCTCAGCCGCAACGAGGTGTCGCTCGGTGACGACCGGGTGCTGCGGATCGACCTGGTCGGTCTGCGGCTGCAGCCGGACCGGTTCCTCGACCAGGTACGTCGCGGGCTCCGCCGCGGCGCGCCTGCGGGGTTCGAGGTGAGGGCGGACGCCCGTTCGTCCGGTATCACCTCGAACCGGCGGACGGAGGGGGGTGGGGAGAGTGGCTGGCGCGACTACCCTGGCGGGCGATGAGCACCGAGGAGACGACCACGCTGCTGCCGCGAGCGGTCGCCTGGGCCGACACCATGGCCGGGCACCAGACGCCGGGGGACGGGACGCCGGTCGTCCGGGCGCACCGCGACAGCACCGCGCTGATCGCCCCGCCGCGCCCGCTGACCCGCGAGGCGCGCGAGGAGATCGAGGCCGCCACCCTGACCCCGGGCGCCACCCTCGCCTCCGGTGCCGGCGACCGTGCCCGCCCGGAGGAGCCGGATCCGGAGCGCACCTGCTTCGAGCGCGACCGCGACCGGATCCTGCACTCCACCGCGTTCCGCCGGCTGGCCGGCAAGACCCAGGTGGTGGTGTGGCCCGACGACCACCAGCGCACCCGGCTCACCCACGCCATGGAGGTGATGCAGGTGGCGTCCTCGATCGCGCGGGGGATCGGGGCCAACGTCGCCCTCACCGAGGCCATCGCGCTCGGCCACGACTGCGGCCACGGGCCCGGCGGGCACGCCAGCGAGGACGCCTTCGACACCTTCCTCCCCGAGGGCTACGACCACGGGCCGTGGGGGGCCGACGTCGTGCTCACCCCGCTCAACCTGTGCAGCCAGACCCTCGACGGGATCCGCAACCACTCCTGGTCACGGCCGGCGCCGGCGACCGTGGAGGGTGAGATCGTCTCCTGGGCCGACCGGATCGCCTACTGCGCCCACGACCTCGAGGACGCCATCCGCGCCGGCATCATCAGTGCCGAGGACGTGCCGGCGGAGGTGCTCCGACGCTGCGGGCGCAGCCAGCGCGAGCAGCTCGGCACCTTCATCCGGGCCGTCATCGGCTCGGTGGTGCAGCACGGCCGGGTCGGCATGGACGCCGAGACCGCGCACGCACTGGCCAGCTTGCGCGCCTTCAACTACGAGCGGATCTACACCCGCCCGGCCTCGGTCGCCCAGGCCCGGGCGGTGGTGCGGGTGCTGCACGCCCTGGTCGAGCACCTGGTCGACCGGCCGGAGCTGCTGCCCGGTCAGACGGCCCTCGACGCCGGCAGCGAGGAGGCGGTGCGGGCCGCGGTCACCTGGGTCGGCGGGATGACCGACCGCTACGCCTTCGAGACGGCCGTCCGGCTGCTCGACTGGGACCGGGACGACCTGCCGCAGGGGATCGACGCCACCGAGTAGCCGGCGGACGCGGGGGGCGGGTCAGCGCACGCCGCGGGCCCGCAGCGTCATCGCCCCGAGGACGCCGACCAGGGTGAGCCCGGCGGCGACCCAGCTCAGCGGACCGAGCTCCTCGGGCGCCACCACGAGGTCGATGACCACCGCGGCGACCACCTGGCCGGCGACCGCCCAGAGCCCCAGCACCAGCACGCCGTGGATCCGCACCATCACCGTCGACAGCGAGATGAAGGCGATCCCGAACAGCCCGCCGAGGTAGAGCCACCACTGCCCGGGCAGCCCGACGAGCTCGCCCGGCGCGAGGAACGACAGCGCCAGGAACACCAGCAGCCCGGCCGTCCCGACGAGGAAGTTGTTCCAGGTGGTCGGCCACGGTCCGGCGTGCACCGCGACGCGGCCGTTCAAGCCCTGCTGGATGCTGGTGCCCGCCCCGGCGAGCAGGGGCAGCGCGGCCGTCAGCACCAGCGCCGGGGTGACCGAGGTGGAGCTCAGCCCGACCTGGACGCCCGACAGCACCGCCGCGACCACGGCCAGCACCGACCCGAACAGCCGGGGTAGCGAGATCGCCGTGCGCCCGCTCGGGCCCCAGCCGAAGTGGTCGACCAGCAGGGCGGTCACCGACTGCCCGGCGACGAAGCAGACGATGAACAGCGCCACCCCGAGCAGCCCGGTCGCCAGACCCTGGGACGCCACGAAGGCCGCACCGAAGAGCCCGCCGAGCAGCAGCCGCAGCGGCACGTCACCGGCCCGGACGCCCCGGTAGAGCCCGCGCAGGCGCCGTCCGCTGGGCCGGTGCAGCAGCACCCAGGCGGTGAGCAGCACCAGCCCCGAGCCGAAGCTGATCACCGCAGCCAGCGCCCCGGCCCGCAACCCGGTGCCGAGGCCGGCGGCGAGCTGGCCGTTGATCAGCGACTGCACCGACACGAACCCACCGATCGCCAGCATCGCCGGCACCGTGAGGGCCTTCATCCGGGTGCTCGCGGTGGCCGGGGTCAGCGGCGTCGTCGAGGTGCGGGAGGTGGTGTCGGGGTGGACGGCTCGGCTCACCTGGTGAGTCTAGGACCGTCCCGCCGGGACGCCTCCCCGCCGTCCACCCACGCCTCGGCGCTCGCCCGGCGTCGCCAGCAGGGCCACCGGCGTCGGCCATCGCGCTCCGGCTCGGTGCAGGGGGACCGGGGATCAGCGGCGTCGTGGCGCCGGCAGCCGGTAGCGGTGGTCGGCCACCCAGCGGTAGCCGGCCCGGGCGAGCGGCCGCACCGGTGGCAGCCGCAGCACCGCCGCGGCGAGGCGGGCC
>NZ_QPKK01000314.1 GCF_003344635.1 Desertihabitans aurantiacus | reverse complement strand
GCCGCGGGGTCCGTCCCCTCCTCGCCCTCCGGGGCGGGGGCGCCGGCCCCTGCGGCGACCCGCTCGGAGCGCCGGGAGACCACGGCGGCCCGGGCGCGGGCGGTGAGCAGCACGACCCCCAGCACGCAGAGGAGGTTGCCGGTGCCGGCGGCGACGGCGGCGACGACGGGGTGCAGCCCGCCGAGCACGCCGACCACGGCGCCGCCCTCGCCCTCGACGAAGGGGACGGCGCCGGCCAGCAGCACGATGAGGGGCTGGACGAGGTCGGGGACCTGCGCGACGAGGTCCTGGAACCTGCTGATGAGCTGTTCCACGGGGTTCACCGTGGCTCCTTCCGCCTGGGGCGGCCGGGTGCGTCCCGGCTCTGCAGCCATGGAAGTCCGTGTCCCTGGGACAGGGTCAAGACGCCGTCGCCCCGGCCGCCCGGGGGCACGAGTCCGCGGTCGCGGGGTCGGTGGCCAGCTGCTCCTGGGCGATGGCGCCGGCCCGCGCCAGGACGTCCAGCTGGGCGGGGTTGTAGAGCTCGGTGACCGCCTCGGCGAAGGTCCGCCGGGTGACCGCCGCGCTCTTCGACAGCCGCCCCCGCGGGCAGCCCACCCACGGGTGGTCCCGGAGGTTCTGCGCGAGCGCCGGGGCGAGCCGCTCGGCCAGCTCCCGGCGGGTGGCCTCGTCGGCGTCGGGGGGCAGCCGCGTGAGCCGCTCCCCCAGCGCGCCCGTCTCGGCGTCCACCTCGACCATCGTGCGCAGGTCGGCCATGGCCTCGGCGTCGTAGAGCTGGGCGTAGATGTGGATGATCGCGCGGTCGGACTCCGACAGGTGGGCGGCCACCGGCTCGAACCCGGCTGGGGTGTCGGCGGGGGCGTCGTCGCGCAGGATCGCCGCGATCGCCGACCGGGCCCGCTGCCAGCGCTCGATGCTGGCCGTCAGCTCCGCGTCCAGCGCCCGGAGCGCCTCCGGCGCGCCGTCGCAGCCCGCCCCCACCTCCCCGACGGCCGAGAGCGGCACCCCGAGCTCGGCGAGCCGGCGGATCCGCAGCAACCGCACGAGGTCGCGCACGCCGTACTGCTTGTAGCCGTTCCAGTGCCGTCCGGGCTCCTCCAGGAGACCGATCCGGTGGTAGTGGCGCACCGTGTTGACGGTCGTCCCGGCGAGCTCGGCGAGCTCGCGGGTGCTCCAGGCCATCTCAGCCGACCCCCATCCGCCCCCGGCGGTTCACCGCGCCGGCCCGTCGTCACCCGGCTCCGCGGGCCGGTCGAGGACGGCGGTCACCTCGGCCTCGATGAGGTTGCCCTCCTCGAAGAGGATGTCGACGCCGATCAGCGACAGCGGCGCCCGCGGCGCCCCGAGGTCCTGCCTCGCCTGCTCGACACCGAGGTGGACCTGGGTGGTGCCGGTCGCGACGGCGGCCTGGGCGTAGAGCGGGTGGGAGGCCAGCCCCTCGGGGTCGACCAGTCGGACGGTCATGGTGGGCTCCTCGATGGCGGTGTCTGGTCGGGTCGGTCGGTCAGGACGGGCGGACGCCCCCGGGGGCCGGGGTGGTCGGCGCGGGGACGTCCGTCTCCGGCGCCTCGCGCTGCAGACCGACCAGGGTGCTGCCCAGGACGGCGGCCAGGCTGACCGCGACGGGCAGGCCGACCGGGGCGTCCGCGGTCCGGGCCGGGGCCGCCGTCGGTCGGTCGTGCCGCGGCGCCGGTCCGCCGGGTGGTGTCACCGGGGGGTGGGTGGTGCTCATCGGGATCTCCTCGCGGTGCGGTGGGCGGGTGCGGCCGGGTCAGGCGCCGAGCAAGCCGAGCAGCGCCCGGTTGACCTCGTCGCGGTGGGTCCACAGCAGCCCGTGCGGGGCGCCCTCGACCTCGACGTAGGTGGCCTCGGGCAGCAGCTGGCGGAAGCGGCGCGCGGTGGCGTCGACCGGCAGGATCCGGTCGGCGGTGCCATGCAGGATGAGCGCCGGCCTCCCGCTGGCGCGGACGGCCTCGACGTCGGCGCGGAAGTCCTCCAGCCAGGCGGGCACCACCGCGGAGGCCGCGACCGGGGCGCTGGTGATGGCGACGGCCCAGCTGGCGTCCACCGCGGCCTGGCTGATCCGCGAGCCCAGCGTCTCGTCGAGGTTGTAGAAGTTCGCGAAGAAGTCGGTGAACCAGGCGTAGCGGTCGGCGAGCGCGGCCGCGGTGATGCCGTCGAAGACGTCCTGGCCGACGCCCTCGGGGTTGTCCTCACCGCCGAGCAGGAACGGCTCCAGCGAGGCCAGGAACGCCAGCTTCGCCACGCGGTCGGCCCCGTACCGCGCGAGGTAGCGGGCCAGCTCGCCGGTGCCCATCGAGAAGCCGACCAGGACGACGTCGCGCAGGTCGAGGGTCCGCAGCAGGGTGTCGAGGTCGGCGGCGAAGGTGTCGTAGTCGTAGCCGGTGCCGACCTTGGAGGAGCGGCCGAACCCGCGGCGGTCGTAGGTGATGACGCGGTAGCCGGCGGCGAGCAGCTCGCGGGTCTGCAGCTCCCAGCTGTGCCCACTCAGCGGGTAGCCGTGGATGAGCACGACGGGCTGGCCCGCGCCCTGGTCCTCGTAGTAGAGCTCGACCGGCGTGCTGTTCTCGGTACCGACCCTGATCTGTCCCATGTCCGTGCCCTTCCGGCAGTGTCCTGTGGCGTGGCCGGTCCGGCCCGGCAGCCTGCTCCAGGCTCGCGGGCGCCGCGCCGGCTTCGCATCGGTAGAACCCCCGCACCCGGCCACCGGGGCGCGCCCGGCGGGCTAGGTGGCCCGGCCAGGGTCGGCGGTGTGTCCTTGCAGCGCTGGAGGGCAGGGGTCGGGCTCGTGGATGATGGTGCCCGCCACACACCCGGGACGCCCTGGGGCCGCAGATCGGAGCCGTCATGCAGGACCTCCTCGGTCGGGACGCCGAGCGCCGGACGATCGAACAGCTGCTCGCCCGCGCCCGGGCCGGCCGCAGCGCCACGCTGGTGGTGCGCGGCGAGGCGGGGATCGGGAAGACGGCCCTGCTCGAGGAGGCCCGCGCGCTGGCCGAGCGGTCGGGGTCGCAGGTCGCGTCCTCGACCGGGGTGGAGGCGGAGACGCAGTTCGCCTTCGCCGGTCTGCACCAGCTGTGCGCCCTGTTCCTCGACCGCGGCGCGGCCCTGCCCGACCCGCAGGCGGACGCCCTGGCCGTCGCCTTCGGGGAGCGGAGCGGATCCGCCCCCGACCCGTTCATGGTGGGACTGGCGGTGCTCAACCTGATGGCGGAGGTGTCGGAGGAGCAGCCGCTGGTGTGCCTGGTCGACGACGCGCAGTGGCTGGACCAGCCGTCCGCGCAGGTGCTCGCCTTCGTCGCCCGACGGCTGTCGGCGGAGCGGGTGGCGATGCTGTTCGCGCTGCGCGACTCCGACGAGGGCGACGTCCGGCTCCTCGCCGGGCTGCCCGAGCTGCGTCTGGGTGGTCTCGGGGAGGCCGACGCCCGTGCGCTGCTGGCCGCGGCCCTGCCCGGCCCCCTGGACGACGGGGTGCGCGACCTCGTCGTCGCGGAGGCGCGGGGCAACCCGCTGGCGCTGCTGGAGCTCCCGCTGGGGGTGCAGCCCGCGCAGCTGGGTGGCGGATTCGGCTGGCCGGACGTCCCGCGTCGGGTCGAGGACAGCTTCCGCCGCCGGTCCGGCGACCTGCCCGCCGCGACCCAGCAGGTGCTGCTGGTGGCTGCGGCCGAGCCGACCGGCGACGTCGCGCTGCTGTGGCGGGCGCTGGAGCACCTGGGCGTCCCGCGCGAGGCGGCGGCGCCGGCCGAGTCCGCCGGGCTGGTGGAGGTCGGCTCGCGGGTGCGGTTCCGCCACCCGCTGGCC